>JAYTGN010000384.1:0-20214 GCA_043733485.1 Gemmataceae bacterium | reverse complement strand
GAACTCCGCAAGCTCGGGCCGTCCATCTTCGGCGTGCTCGTCGCCGACATCGCGATGACGGACCTGCTCCGCAATCTCGGCGTCCCCGTGTCGGCGGTGGCAGGTCACAGCGCGGGCGAACTCGCGGCACTCATGGCGGCCGGCATCTTGCGCTCGTCGGAAGAAACCGGTCCGAAGCTCGTCGAGTCGATGGACGTGATGCAGCGTCTCGAAGACGAGGCCGGCGGCCCCGACGTGGCTTTGCTCGCGGTCGGGGCCGGGAAGGCCGCCGTCGTAACGGTGGCCGAAGCCGTGAAGGCGCAGCGCGCGGTGATCGCGATGGACAACTGCCCGCATCAGTGCGTGGCGGTCGGTCCGACGCCTGAAATCGCGGCCATCGAAGCGGCGCTGTCCGAACGGGGCACCATCTGCGAGCGCCTCCCGTTCCGACGGCCTTATCACACGCCGCTCTTCGAACCGTGGATGAAGCCGTTTCGCGATGTCTTCGCGGTCGTACCCTTCGACCCAGGCCACACGCCCGCCTACTGCTGTTCCACCGGCGAACGCTTCCCCGCCGATTCGGATTCGATCCGCGACCTGACCGTGAACCACTGGGTCAACCCGGTCGAGTTCACGCGGATGATCGAGACGATGCACGCGGACGGCGTGCGGCTCTTCGTGGAAGCCGGCCCGCGCGGCAACCTCTCCGCCTTCGTCGAAGACATCCTCCGGGGCAAGACCTTCGCCGCGATCCCTGCCAACACCATCCGCAAGAGTGGCCCCACGCAGATCAACCACCTCGTCGCGCAGTTGAGCGCCCACCACGTGCCGTTGAACCTCGGCCACCTCTACGCGCACCGCGAAACGCACTCGGTGCAGTGGGAGGCAACAGGCGAGCCGAGTCGCGTGAGCGACCGGGTTGAGCCCGCTGCGCTTCCCGGCTACTTCGAGGTCATGAATCAGTTCCTCGACGTGCAGCGCGAGGTGATGGAGGCGTACTTCACTTCTCCCAGTGGAACGCTCCGCTCCGAAGACTCCGCGTCGCGGCTAAACGGCGAGCAACCTTACTGCCTGCTCGGTTCGATCGAGCACCTCGAACCGGGTCGCGAGATCGTCTTTCGCCGCGTCATGGATTTGGCCGAAGACCTGTACGTGGACGATCACACGCTCGGCGGCCGCGGCGTGAGTCGCGTCGATCCCAAGCAGAACGGCCTGCCCGTTTTGCCCATGACATTCAGCCTGGAGGCGATGGCCGAGGCGGCGCTCGTGCTCGCGCCGGGCAAAGTCGTCACCTCGATTCGCAACGTGCGGCTCTACCGCTGGCTGCCGTTCGACGCCGAGACCACGACCCTCGAGGTTCGCGCGTCCGTCGCTTCCGCCGATCCCGAGACCGGCATCGTCGAGGTGAAGGCGAACGTCCGCGATCTGGGGAACAGCTTCCTCCGCGACGCGACCAACAAGCAATCGTGCGAAGCGATCGTGGTGCTCGCCGATCGCTATCCCGATCCGCCGCCGGCGCTGCCGTTCGAACTCACGAACGAAGTGCCCTGCAAGTCGACGGTCGAAGACCTGCGGCGAAACATGTTCCACGGGCCGCTCTTCCAGATGATCCGCTCGCTGGGCCGCACGGGCGATGAGGGCATCGAAGGTACGTTGGAAGTGCAGCCGCGCGACACCTGGCTGCGGTCGAACCCCGAGCCGCGCACGGCCATCGATCCGGTGCTGGTCGATGCCGCGATGCACATCCTCGGCGCGTGGCATTTGGAACAACCGGACTGGTCGGGTCGCATCTTGCTGCCGATCGGTGTGGCGAACCTGGAGTTCTTCGGGCCGATCCCCGAGGTCGGCGAGGTGCTGCTCCTTCGCGGTCACAACGAGGAAGAAACGACGCGGCAAGCGCGGCACGGCGTCGAACTCTTCGCACCCGATGGCCGGCTCTGGTTCCGCATGAGCGGAGCCGCGTACTGGCGCTTCTACCTTCCCTTCGGCGACGTGAACTTCTTCGGGCCGAAGGATCAGTACTACCTCAGCCATCGGCTACCGGCCGCCGAGGCGTCGGCGGCGAGCCGCTGTTACGGCCTCGAACCGCCGCTCGATTTGCAGCAGCCCGTGCTGCGGGCCTCGGGCGTCTGCGTGACCATGACGCCTCGGGAAATTGCGGAGCACGCGGCACTCACGGGCACCGATGCCGAGAAGTCGGACTGGTTCTTTGGGCGGCTCGTGTCGAAGGACGCGATCCGCGGGGCGCTGTTCGAGCGGTACGGCAAGGCCGTGTTCCCAGCCGACCTCGAAGCCGAACCGGGTGAACACGGGCGCTATATTTGTCGGCCACGCGGCGCGATTCTCACCGAGACGATGCCGTCCGTCGTTTACGCGATTGCGGGCGGGATGGTCGCGGCCCTGGCGGCGTTCACCGACGATCTCGGCATCGCGATCGTCCCGCTTCCCAAGAATCCGACACCGAGCGACGAGCGAACCGCGCGCGAACAGGCCGCGAGTTTGGCCGTGGCGAACGCCTTGCGAATCGCACCCGAGCGATGCACGATTCGCACCTTCGATGAGAAGACCGGGGCGGCGACGGTGGCGATCGCCGAACGAACCGTTCGCGTGCAGACGGCCCGCGAGAAGAATGTCGTGGTGGCCACGACCGTTTGCGAGGCGAAATGAATCCCACCGAACAGGTGCTGGCCGAACTCGCGGCCATCGTGAGCCGCACGTTCCCCGACCGCGACTTCCCCGAGGTCGATCTGGAATCGCGGGCCTTCTCCGACCTGGGCCTCGCGTCGATCGATCTCGTCGTGTTGGCCGAGCAGTTGGAAGTGAACTTCGGCCGTAAGTTGCCTTTCGGCGCGTTCCTGAAGACGCTCCGCGACCGTGGAGCAGACGACGTTTCGCTCGGCGACCTGGTGGCGTTTTTGCAACAGAATACGATTTGAAACCCGGTTTCTGCTTTGGAAACCGGGTTTCTCTCAACGCGCCCAGAAACCCGGTTTCCAAAGCAGAAACCGGGTTTCGGTAACAAACATGCCCGAACTCGAGGTGAACGGAACGCGGCTTTACTACCAGCAGTCCGGGCAGGGGCCGGACGTGGTACTCGTTCACGCCGTCACCAGCAACCAGGCCGTGTGGATGTTCACGGGCCTCGTGGACACGCTCGCCGCTCACTTCCGCGTCACGAGCTACGACCTCCGCGGGCACGGTGCGAGCGACCGCCCGCAGACCGGCTACACCTCGGCCGCGATGGCCGAAGACTTCAAACAACTCCACACCGCACTCGGGCTCGAACCCGCCTTCCTCGTCGGGCACAGCTTCGGCGGCGTGATCGCCCTGCACGCGGCCTTGCACTCGCCGGAGGCCGTCGCCGGGGTCGTGCTCTCCGATTCGTTCTTCCCCGGGCTCAAGCACATCGAGCCGAACTTCGGGAAGATGACCATCTGGAAAGACCTCCGCGAAACGTTCCAGAAGGTCGGCGTCGAACTCGGCGAGACCGTGGACTTCAAGCGACTCTTCCGTTCGTGTGCCGAGATGAGCGCGGAGCAGATGAACACGCTCGAACAGATTTACGGCGCGTTCGGCCGCGGCTGGCTGCGGCAGTTGCCCAAGCTCGCCGAGACGAACTGCGGCGACGAAGTGCTCGCCGAGGCCGGGCTCACCGCCGAACGAATATCCGGTGTCCGCCAGCCCGTGATCGCACTTTACGACGAGTTTTCGCCCTTCCTGGCGACGTGCGAGTGGTTAAAACAACATCTGGCGAACTGCACGGTCGAGATCATCCCGGGCGCCAAGCATCTGGCCCTCGTCGAGAACACGCCCGCGTTCACCGAGGCCGTACTGAGTAACCTCAAGCGCCTCGCGTTCTGAGTTTGGTGGCACAGGCATTCCTGCCTGTGCATTCACCGCACACAGGCAAGAATGCCTGTGCCACCAATAAGCAGAGATCATGTACTTCGTTTCCTTCATCCTGAAGAACCTCACGCGGCGACCGATCCGCACGGCCCTCACGGTGCTCGGCCTCTCGGTCTCGGTCGGCAGCATGATCGCGCTGCTCGGCATCAGCCACAACGTCGAAGCCACGGTCTCCGAGGGGTTCGAACGCCGCGGTGTCGACATCGTGGTACTCCAAAGCGGCGTCGTGGATCAAACCTCCAGCGAACTCGACGAACGACTCGTCGACCGCGTCATTAACATTGAAGGCGTCGATCCCAAAGGCGTGGACGTGGCACTGATCTCGATCAGCGTCGTTCGTCGGGGTTCTAACGACGATCCCGCGATCACCATCGGCTGGCCGTCTTCGAATTTCGGGTTCGACGATCTCGTGATCCTTTCGGGACGGCGCGTCTTGGAAGGCGACTATCGCAAGGTCATGATCGGGGCGACGGTCGCTGAGAATTTAAAAAAGAAGGTCGGCGAGCAGATCGAACTGCAGGAGAAGAAGTTCGAAATCGTCGGCACCTTCAAGAGTTTCAGCGTCTTCGAAAATGGCTCCATCATCATGCTGCTGCCGGAATCGCAGGAAATCGCCAATCGCAAGGGAAAGATCACCGGCTTCTCGATCCGAGTGAACAAGTCGTCGGAACATCCCGACGCCGACATCGAGGCCGTCCGCGAACGCATCGCGGCCCTTACGGACGACACGGGCCGGCATCTCTCGGCCCAGACCATCAAGGAATACGTCAAGACCGCGTCGCACGTTCAGATCGTGCGCGCCATGTCGTGGATGGTGTCGGTCATCGCGTTGGTCATCGGCATCATCAGCATGTTGGACACGATGATTATGTCGGTGCTCGAACGGACGCAGGAGATTGGTATCCTGCGAGCGGTAGGTTGGCCGCGAAGCCGCGTCGTGAAAATGGTGCTGTTGGAAGCGGTGATGTTGAGTCTCTCCGCGGCGACCCTCGGCAGTCTCGGCGCGATTGCGCTCACCTACATTCTCACGCTCTTCCCGAAGGTCAACGGCTTCATCGAGAGCGGCATCGCACCCAGCGTGATCGCCCAAGGCTTCGGGCTCACCCTGCTCATCGGATTGCTCGGCGCGGCCTACCCCGCGGTCCGCGCCGCACGCCTCCTGCCGACGGAGGCGATCCGCCATGACTGACGCCCGCCCTGAAGATTACCTCCTGTTCGCCGACCGGCTGGTGAAGACCTATCCGGACGGCGACGTGCACGCGCTCAACAACGTGACACTCGGGATTCGCAAGGCCGAGCACGTCGCCATCACCGGCCCTTCGGGTTGCGGGAAATCGACGCTGCTCAACGTCCTCGGCGCACTCGATCGGCCCGACGGTGGCGAGGTCTACTTCCGCGGTGAAGGGCTTTCCAAACACAAGCACCTCGACAACTTCCGGGCCCGGCAGATCGGCTTCATCTTTCAGTCGTTCTTCCTGTTGCCTTCGCTCACGGCACGCGAGAACGTGCAGGTGCCGATGTTCGAGGGAGCGATCGCCTCGCCACGCGATCGCGTAAAGAAGGCGGACGAACTGCTCGACCTGGTGGGAATGTTGAAGCGGGCGAATCACCGGCCGTCGAAGCTCTCCGTGGGCGAACGTCAACGGGTCGCCATCGCGCGCGCGCTCGCCAACGATCCGGCCCTGTTGCTGGCCGACGAACCGACCGGCAACCTCGACTCCGACAACGCCGATCGCATCCTGGATTTGCTCACCGGCTTCCAGCGCGACCGCGGTCTGGCATTGCTCATCGTCACGCACAGCCCCGAGATCGCGGAGCGAGCCGACCGCATCGTGCGGATGAAAGACGGCAAGGTAGTCGGAGACGAACGGACTGTCGCCGCTGCACCGGGTGGGCGTTAAATAAGTAGGTAACCGTCGACTTCGAACGCTTCCGCCCCCTCCTCACGCAAACCTACAGCCACACCGGTCGGCCCGGGATCGATCCCGTTCGCATGCTCAAGATCCTCTTCCTTTGCTTCCACTACCGGCTCTCGGATCGTCAAGTCATGGCCCGCGCCCAGACCGACCTCGCTTACCGCCCGCTGCGGATGATCGAGAAGCTTGCCGTGACTCGCGGCGGCGTGGATACGTGGGTACTGGAAACCATGGCCCGACTCTGCGAGAAGCTGAGCATCGAACGCACCGGCATGTTCGAGCGTGCGATCAGCTACTGGAGCAAACTGGAGAAGGCAACGGGCGTGAGTTATTCCCAAGAGCGCGACATGGCCCGCGCCACGAAGGCGCTCCGCGAAGGCGGCTATTCCAAGGCAACCGACGATGCCTGATAGGAAGTTCGATCACCTCACGCGGCGAATTCATTTGGGTGCAATCGATTTCCAAACGGGATCAGTAGCCTCGTTTTAAGGGAGTTGCGCTTCCTGGCCCCGTCAACGAGTTCGCTTCAGTCGGTGTAAGGTTCACCGCCCCGCGGCGACTAAGTGTGCTGCCATACGCTCGTTGGGGATCATGAATGGACCGACCCCTCGCCGCACCGACCCTCGACCCCGCGACGTGGGTGGACTCGCACGGCGAGTACCTCTATCGGTTCGCCCTGCTACGGGTGCGCGACCGCGACGCGGCCGAGGAGTTGGTCCAGGATGCGTTCCTCGCCGCCCTGACCGCACGGCACTCGTTCCGCGGCAACTGTTCCGAGCGGAGTTGGCTCACCGCCATTCTCAAGCGAAAGGCCATCGATTGGCTTCGAGCGAAAGTCCGCCGGCGTGCGACGCGAGTGCCGCAGCCCGATCGTTGGATGGACGCCCAGTTTACGCGGAGCGGAAAGTGGAAGGCAAAGCCCGACGAGTGGTCCGCGGACGCCCCCGGACACTCCTTGATGCGCAATGACTTCCGCGCCGCTCTCGCCGGGTGCCTCGACCGCCTTCCGACGCGACTGCGGCAGGCGTTCATACTTCGGCACGTCGATGAGCGGGTCGCGGAGGAGGTGTGCAAGGCGATCGGCGCATCCGAGACGAACCTGTGGGTGATGCTCCACCGCGCTCGCCTCCGGCTGTGGCGGTGCTTGTCCGTGAACTGGTTCGGGAAAGAACCCGGAACGCCTTCGGAGGGTCGGACGTGATCACATGCCGCCGAGCCGCGGAGCTGATGTCGTGGGAATTGGACGCATCGCTTCCATTCCACCAACGGGCCGGTCTGGGGTTCCACACGCTGCTGTGTGGGGCGTGCCGGCGGTTCCGGAGGCAACTCGAGGTGGTGGAGGAAGCCGTCGACGAGTTCCTGGCTACGCCGGGAATCGGCGATCGCGCCGCCCTGCCCAGCGAGACGAAGGACCACCTCCGGGGGGTAATCGCGGCCCACCTCGAAGATCATTCCTGACGCCGTGTAAGATCGGACACTCGGCGCCGACAAACTCCGCGACCCCGCACGCCGGATGCGTGCGGGTCACCCCTCACGAGGAGTTCGCATGGTCACGGTTCGCATGGTTCGTTTAGCACTGTTCACGGTCGCCACACTCGGCCTGTCCGGATTCGCCGTCGCCGACGAGTACAAGACGAAGGTAGTCGCCAAGAACCTGAAGCGGCCGACGGGGATCGCGGTGAACCTGAGCGGGCAGGTGTACTTCACCGAACTGCCCACCCCCGGCGTCGGCGGCGGGGCCGACGGCAAGAACACTGTCAACGTCCTGAACCCGAACAACGGCCGCATCCGCAATCTGACCACCGGGGAGCCGGAGCCGACGAATCTGGCCACCAACTTCTTCGGCGACGTGTACTGGACGTGCAAGAGCGCCGGGGTCATCCTCAGCTTGGAACGGGGCCGCGGGGACGCCAAACTCGTGGCGAGGAGCCTAGACAAGCCGTCCGGCATGGCCGCATTCCCGCTCGGTCTGGCGCTGTTCTTCACCGAGGTTCCGACGCCGGGCGTGAGCGGCGCGAACGGCGGACGGAACGCGGTCTACGCCTTCCTCGAAGGGATCGGGCAAGAGTTCCTGCTCGACGCCGGCGACCCGCAGCCGACCGACGTGGCCGTGGACCTGTTCGGTAATGTGTACTGGACCTGTACCTCGGCAGGGGTCATCGTGAAGCTGTCCGGCGGCACCGCTGAGGTGATCGCCCGCGACTTGGACAAGCCGTACGGGATCGCCACCGACTACCTGGGGAACCTGTACTTCACGGAGGTGCCGACGCCGGGGGTGAGCGGCGCGAACGGCGGGCGGAACAAGGTGTCGAAGCTGAAGCTGAGCACTGGATCGATCACCGTGATCGACGAGGGCGACCCGGACCCGATCGACGTGACCGCCCACCCGGACGGGACCGTGTACTGGACATGCCGGTCGGCCGGGGTGATCGTCGAGGCGAAGCGGAAGTGGTAGTCCACACGCGCCGCCGGCCCACGGTGGCCGGCGGCGCGCTCGCACGGGCGGCGATTCCAAGGTGGATCGACAAGTTAGGCCAACGCTGTTGAAGCGATGCCGACCACGCACAACAACACACCAACTCTCAGTGGCGATCTTCCCCGAGGCGAAGAACTTCCTGTCGTATTCGCGTCTGGTGTTGGGGGTTCACGAGAGCGCGGGGAAGGTGAAGGGCGTGGGCGACCGCAAGCCCGGCGAAGGCCTGGATGTTGCGTCAGGACGTTCATCTCGTAGGGGTCGTCCACCACGAACAGCGTTGCCACACCCAAAGCCCTCCTTCGCCGAACCGTCGATTCGACTTCACACCGCTGCATAGTAACGGATCGAATTTCGGCGTCAAACGATTCCGAAGGTATGACAACCATTCTTGGAGTTCAGCCACTCGAAACAACTCGAGGCTGTTCGATCTTCAGGCTGAAAGCCTGGGATTCCTTAGCCCCAGGGCAACGCCCCAGTCGTTTAAACGTCTTCGAGAGTTTTGTCCCACAGGTGAAACACGGCTTTTCGCCGCGGATGCGGCGTCCGATGGTAGCCAGGGGTGAAGTGAGGCTTTGCGAACGAAACCCCTGGAAATAAGGCAATTAAGCGGGTTGATTGAGCCCCGGAGGGGCGATCGCGCTTTCGATTGGGATGCGACCTGCTTCGCGGTCGGTCCCGGTCGCAGCCCTTCAGGCTGCTGCTCACGTCACGCCTCACCCAGGGCGTTGCCTCAGTCGTTTAAACGTCTTCTGATATCATGGAGTTGTGGCCTTAACAGCATATATTACAGTAAGTTCTGTCGCCGCGGATGCGGCGTCCGATGGTAGCCAGGGGTGGAGCGAAGCGGAACCCCTGGACACTCGATCGTAAACCTTGAGCCCCGGAGGGGCGGCGGGACTTGCGATCACCCCTCCGGGGCTCAATCAACAATTCGGTTAATTGCCCTGTTTCCAGGGGTTTCGTTCGCAAAGCCTCACTTCACCCCTGGCTACCATCGGACGCCGCATCCGCGGCGAAAAGCCGTGTTTCACCTGCGGGGTAGAACGCTCGAAGACGTCTAAACGACTGGGGCAACGCCCTGGGTGGGGATGATGCGAGCCGCAACCTGAAAGGCTGCGACACCGGGTGAAGGCGATGGTCCGCGTGTCGCACCCCTTCAGGGTGCGTTCGCGTTGCCGGCATTCCCAGGGCGTTGCCCTGGGCTATGATGTGCCAGGCCTTCGGCCTGAAGACTGGTATAGGCTTGGCGGGGTCTGGAGGCCCCACTATAAACCATGTTGTGGAGGCAACATATCCATGCCGATCACCGTGATTTGCCGAAACTGCTTCGCACGGTCAACCGCGCCGGATGCAGCAGCTGGGAAGCACGCTAAGTGCCCGAAGTGCGGCAATCCGCAGACCGTCCCTGAGCCGATTCCCTCCGCTCCGCTGATTCCGGCATATGAAGTAGTTGAAGACGACATGAACACCGTGGCACCGACAATGCTACCGCAACCACCGCAGCGAAATCTCCCACGTGGAAGGCCAATTCCGTTTAAACATACACCTCTAACCGATCAAGAGAAGGATTCGCGCGGCAATCGGATGGCATGCTTGAAGGTTAAGATCTGGGTGTCGCCACTCGCGATATTTGCGCGCGTCTGCGCGCCCGTTGTCGAGATTGACAAAGTGCCGTTCCGTTGCTCTTGGGGAACTCATTACTTCGACGTGCCTGCCGGCAGGCATCGGATCAGGATTTACTTTCCTTACATGTTTATGCCTGAGTGCGGGGCCAATGAAATTGATGTTGAGTTGCATGAAGGAGAAACAACCAGAATTCAGTTCCTCATGCCACCTGTAATGCTGATGAAAGGCGCGATTCGCGAACTTTAGGTATGACCCACTTCAAAAGGTCACGAAATCTGGTTATTAGCTCAACAGCCGTACCGTCCGTCAAACCGCCAGCACCAATCCGACGAGTTCAACTTGCCGGAAAGTCCAAGAGATAACTTCGCACTTGGGCCACTGGCCAATACAGGTTGTTACCGCCGACTGGGTCGAAGGTGACCAATCCCACTTGGGGAGGAAGTCTGTCGAGCATCGTGAGCAGTTCAGCGGGTGAATCGATTGTTTGCACTGCGTTTCCGAGGTACTCCTTTTCGAGAACGTATCGGTCAAGCAAGTCGTCATCGGTTAACAAGATAAGTGCCAGTTGCCCCGGACCAGCTGACTCGAAACTTCCACCTTTTTCATTGTCGCTGCTTATGCAGAAACACGGAAAAGACGGAGTGAACCCGCCATCACCGTCGTTGTCATTCATCGAACGCATCCCACTGGTTGTTGAAGAACGGGCGTTACTTTAGATAGTATACACGCCTTCACTTCATGAATCGAGAGCCGCTACAATGTAGTGGCAATGACAAGAGCCAGGCAGTTCGCTAGGCTGTTATCCGACTCATGTTTCCGTAACCTCAGTATCAAGAAGAATCGCCGAATCAGATGTTATTTGGCGAACACTGCGAATCGCTTGTTGGTTCCCAGCAGAAAGCAGCCCGTCAGGATCGATAGAAAGACATCTGATTACTCCTTCTTTGGTCGTAAATTGCAACTCACCCAGCACTTCTGCCGAGAGAATGCGTTTAAACCGCAGAGGCGTCCCATCTTCCCCATCGATGATCCACCTGCCAGGCCATAGTTCTCCATCGTTCTTGTTCCGTTCCCGAAGCACTTTCACTCTCATACGGCCGATAAGATACACTCGACCTTTGCGAACAGCTACGATGTAGATAACATCGCCATCATCGACGCCACGCTTCTTGAAGTTGTTCCCGGCTGCCTTATCCGTCGGCAGCCCAGTGAAGTTGCGTTCGTACATCCTGTCACAGCAAAAATTCGTCCACTGATAAGTAAAGTATGCCATCGGGTCATCTCCCCATGAAGATGTTATTTGGATTCGAGTTGCTCGATTCGCTGTTCCAATTCCTTGAGCTTGATCCAAACCTCACTCGTGTCCGGGGTTTCCTGCAATATCAGTTCGCCTTCGTCGAATCGGACGGGCTCTCGCCGAATCCCATCTGTACAGTCGTAGACGACCTTTCCACCCGCCTCATAGCACTTCACGACGACCAACATCTGATTGCTCGCCTTGTGCGAAACGGTACAACCGTCCGGAAACTTTCCCATGTTGAATCCTTCCAACGTGAGTGAGGAAATCACCTTAATACTACCCCACAAGGCCGTGAGGTAAATACTGAACAAAAAAATCTGGCATCGGTGGCTTCCTTCGAGCTCGCACGCCACTTCATCGCGGATCGCCAGCACAACGAAAAAAGCCACGGCTTCTGATTCCCCCGCGCTCCGCTCCGAAGACTGCGCGTCGCGGCTAATCTAGGCTCACTGGTTGAACACGAACTCCTTCGTGTTCAACAGCGCCCAGATGATGTTCTCATACGCCGTCTTCTTGCCGGCCGCCTTGTACTTCTCGTCCATCTTCTTGATGTGATCCAACGCCGCACTCAAATCGTCCTTCGTCGGCTTGCGCGAGAAGGCCCAGAGGAAAATCTCCGTCACCTTTTCCTCGTCGGAACGCACGTCCTTCACGTTGGCGAGCACGTCGGCGCGGCCGCCGCCGCGGGTCACCTTGCCCTGCACTTCGTCGCTGTTGAGCAAGTGTAAGGCCTGGGCGAGGTTCGCCTCGTTCACGCGCTCGCACTCGCACGCACTGATCCGCTGCGGGCGGCCGAACACGTCCAGGAAGTACGACGAGAACGATTCGTCCGGCAACATGATCGCACGGCTCGGAGCGTTCTTGTCCTTCGGCAAGCCGGCGAACGCCGTCGGGCTGTCCGTTACCTGGCAGACTGCATCTAGAAGCACCTCGGCACCCATGCGCTTCGGGTAGTAGCGGGCGTAGGCCTGCTTGTCGTGCTTGTTGAACTCGTTCGGCGTACTCGCCAGTTGATACGTCCGGCTCTTGCAGATCGTCTTCACCAATGTCTTGAGCGAGTACTTGCTCTCGACCAAACTCGCGGCGAGGGCGTCGAGCAGTTCGGGATTCGTCGGCGGGTTCGTAATGCGCATGTCGTCTAACGCGTCGACGATGCCGCGGCCGAAGAAGTGGGCCCAGTAGCGGTTGGCCACGGCCTTCGCGAAGAACGGGTTCTTCGGATCGACCATCCAATCGACGAGCTTCTCGCGGAGGTCTTCTTCCGTGGCCGCGTCCATGGGTTTGCCGTCGAGCGGCTTGATGTCGGCAGTCTTGTTGGTGCGTTTGTTGACGACGCCGCCGGTGGTGCGGCTGAAGATCACTTGTGAGCCGCGGTTGCCGTCGGCGTTGCCGACCTCGGGCACGTTCTTGCGGCCGACGCGGGCGAAGAACGACGCGAGGCCCCAGTAATCGTCCTGGCTCCACTTCTCGTACGGGTGGTGGTGGCAGTTCGCACAGGCGAGACGCTGGCCGAGGAACACCTGGCCCACGTCGTCCACGAAGTTCTCGGGCTTCTCGAGTTCCTTGTACCAGACGACGGCGGGGTTCTTGCGTTCGTCGCCGCTCGCCGTGAGGATGTCTCGCACGAACTCGCTGTACGGCTTGTCGGTGGCGATCGCCTGGCGAATCCACTCGTGGAAAGAGAAGGTGCCCGTGGCGCGGCCCACTTCACCCCGGCGCTTCACGCGAAGAACGTCGGCCCACTTGTTCGCGAAGTAATAGGTGTACTCGGGCGAATCGAGCAGCTTGTCCACCAGCTTGTCGCGCTTGGTTGCGTCCTTGTCCGCGACGAAGTCGGTCACTTGCTTCGGCGTCGGCAGCGAGCCGGTCGTGTCCAGGAACACGCGGCGGATAAAGACTTCATCCGTGCAGATGTCCGAGGGAACGAGGCCGAGTTCTTTCCACTTCTTGGAGGTGAACTTGTCCACGACGCTGGTCTCGGCGAAGGTCCAGGCGGGGGTCGAGATACCGAGCGGCACGGTGGCGCGGAACACGGCGACCATGCCCTGATAGCGGGCCATGATCGCAGCTTCGCCGCTCATGCCGAGCGTGCGGACCTGCCCGCCTTCGCCCACCGAGGCGATCTCGCCATCGTTGCTCTCGTACTGGGCGCGGCGGGTGATGTCTTCGACCGTGCCGTCCGAGTAGTGGGCGTACGCGGCGAACTGCTGGCGGTTCTGGCGGCTGAGGATGCGGTGTTCGGGGAAGACGCTGATCTTCACGAGGGTCGGGTCTTTCTCGGTGCCCCAGGGCATGCCCGAGGCGATCCAGCGGCGAACGAGTTTGTATTCGTCCGAGTCGGGGTCCAGCTTCTTGCCGCCGCCGTGGGGGCTCTTGCCGGTCGCCTTCATGAGGAAGAGGCTGGCATCGGGGTTCGACGGAAACAGCCGGCGGCCGCGGCTCTCCTTCACCAGATTGATGAAGTCCATCTCGGGTTCGAAGCCGAGCAGCGAGAGTTTGAAGCCGTTCTGGCCGGAGGCTTTGCCGTGGCAACCGCCGCTGTTGCAGCCGAGTTTCGTGAACACCGGCACGACGGAATTCGTGAAGTTGAGCGGTAGGTTCTCGCCCATGCTTTTGGCTTCGAGCGGCACCTTGACGATCTTGTCGCCGAAGGTCGCGGTGATCTCGCTGATGCCGTTGAGTCGCGGCAGCACCCGGCCGAACGTGGTGATCGCGGCCGTCTTCCCATCGGCCACCACGTATTGCACGTCGTGGGTCAGGTCTTGAAGCCGGCCGTCGTTGAGGGTCGCGGTCACGATGATCTGGGCGGAGTCGTCCGAGCCGGTGAGGGAAACCTTCGCCGGGTGGATGGCGATCGACTTCACATCGGCGGGTTTGGGGATCGCGGTTTCCTGGGCGGCGAGCGGGCGGGCGCTGAAGAGCGAGGCCGTGGCGAGGATTGCCGCGAGCAAGCGGGTGTGCGAGGCGAGCATGGAAGAGACCCTCGGAGGGGTAGTGGCGGTGGGTACGAAGCGGAGGCAATCCGGCAGTGTGGGTAATTGTCGCGTATGGAAGGGCCGCGTGCAAGGGTGAAGTTGGGAAAGGCCCTATTCGAAGAAGGCGCGGACGGGGGTCGTGAAGCCCGGCAGGATGTCGGCGAAGGTCAGTGCGTCGCCGTTGGAGAACCGCTGCGGTAGCTCATCGATGCGAAACGCGGCGGCGGATTCGGTCTTCG
Source organism: Gemmataceae bacterium (assembly GCA_043733485.1). Taxonomy (GTDB): domain Bacteria; phylum Planctomycetota; class Planctomycetia; order Gemmatales; family Gemmataceae; genus Urbifossiella. The sequence goes on along the minus strand of JAYTGN010000384.1, from coordinate 5,797 downwards.
GATCGAGGATCACCACCACCGCGACTCCTGCTTCGAGATATTCGGTCGCCTTCGCCGTCATGCGGTTGAGCCGATCGGTCGGCGATCGAACCTCGATCACAAGTTCCGGAGCTCGTTCCAGAGGCCCGTCGGGCGATTCTTGATCCTGAGGCAGTACCGAGTAACTGATGAAGGTGATGTCGGCGCCGCGATAACTGTCCGGGTCGGTTGCCGTTCGAATGAAGGTGTCGTTCGAGACGACGCGACCGAGGCCGTGCTTCTTCACGAAGTCGCGGAGGATCGAGCCTGCGTTCAGGCAGACTTCGCCGTGCTTCACACCGGGCATGGGATACCTCACGAGGCGGCCTTTTACCAGCTCCACAGCGGGATCGTCGCCGTGGTTTTTCACGAACTCCGCAGCCGTCATGAGGGCGGGAATCGGCAAAGTCAAATTCATCGCGTCACTCCTCTAGACTTGAATCTACCACAGGCTTCGATTCGTCGCCAGAGAAGTGGCTTCTCGAAATTTTTCGACGCGCTCGCGCCCTACCATCCAGTATTCTGTTGTCTGGACCGCAAACGAACCCCAGGGCCCTGCGATGCCCACGGAAGCGACCCGCCCCGTTGCCCGACAAATGATCGCGGCCGTGCTCCGGCACGGCAGCCGCGATGGCCCTACGGACCGCGACTTGCTCGCGCGCTTCGTCGCGGATCGCGCCGAAGAGGCGTTCGCCGAACTCGTCCGCCGACACGGCTCGATGGTGCTCTCCGTCGCGCGGCGCGTGACGAGCCACCACGAAGATGCCGAGGATGCGTTCCAGGCGGCGTTCATGGTGCTGGCCCGGCGAGCCGGACACATCGCCCGCCCCGAACTGCTCGGCAACTGGCTTTATGGAGTCGCCTATCGGACCGCGTTGGAAGCCCGAACCGCACGCCGCCGGGTGAAGGAGCAGCAACCCGTGTCCGCCATCCCCGAGCCGGCCGCACCGATCGAGACCGAAGACACGGCCGACCTCCGCCGCGCGATCGACGAAGAGCTATCGCGGCTGCCCGAGAAGTACCGCTCGGCCGTCGTACTCTGCGATCTCGAAGGGGTTTGCCGGAAGGAAGCGGCCGGGAGGCTTCGCATTCCCGAGGGCACGCTTTCGAGCCGGTTGGCTCACGCCCGCAAAATGCTCGCCGGCCGCCTCATGCGGCGTGGCGTCTCGGCTTCCGCCGGAGCGATCGCTACCGCACTCGGTCGCGATGCCTCGGCCAGCGTCGTTCCACACCAGTTGATTCAACACACGGCCCAGGCCGCTGCCTGGAGCCTTCGCGGCGGGGTGGTCCCGCCCGACGTACTCTCGAATCGCGTGACCTCCCTAACCGATGGAGTGATGAAAGCCATGATCGTAACACGCTTACGCATGATGACCGGCGCGGGAATGCTGGCTCTGAGCCTGATGGGCCTCGGCGCCGCGGCCGTCGTGGGCCAGTTTTCGACGACGCCCGCCGTCCAGCCGAAGGTCGCGACGGGCGGGTTGAACGACGCTGCCGCTCCGCCGCCCGCGAAGGCGGAGGACAAGTCGAAGCCCAAGTCGGCCGAGCCGAAGTTCGCCGCGAAGGGAATCGAAGATGAAGACGTTCCTTATGCCGCGATGCCCGAACAGGCCGTGGTCCGCTACGAGGACGGCAAGCTGATCGTTCGGCAGCGCACGCGTTCCTACGTGGTGACGGTTCGCGATGTCAAGGATCCCACCGAACCGAACAACACGACCAAGCTCAGGTTCTACGAACTGCGAACCACGGTGAGCGGAAAGACTTCGGACGCCTCGGATGTCTCGGTCTTCGACATGAAGGGGAACCGCGTGGCGGACAAGGTTTGGAAGGAGAAGTTGAAGGCGGATCAGCACGTGCTGGTGGCCGCGGATGGGAAGTTGCCTCACCCGCGGGAACTGACTCCGTTTAAGGACGACACGTTGCTGGTCGTGTTGCCGAGCGACGTTGGTGATATTGGGGCACCGGGAGTCTTGATCCCGCCCGCACCGGCCTTCCCGCCGACTTCGTTCCCCCCGTCCCGCCTCGTCCCGAACGAAACGCTGACGCCGCCTGCAGTGCCACCCGCGCCGAGCGTGCCGAAGCCTGTGAAGTAACCCTTCCTGTGCGAGCGTCGAGGCGTAGGGCTTACGCCTCGACGCTCGCCAAGACGCGCAGGCGATTCATGTCCGCGTGGATGCGATTCCGCACGATGTACTCGTCGTCGTCGAGCCACTTCCGCCCCACGGGGCCGAGCGCGAACTCATCGCTGATCACGGCGTGGACCACTTCTTCGATCACCTTCAGCGGTTGCCGCGAGTAGGTTCGGGCTCCGGTCCAGGGGCTGAGAATACGCGTCGCGGGAATGATGGTGAAGAATTCCTTGATGCGGGCGATGCCGCTTTCGGAAGGGCCGTGCCCGAGGGCCGCGATGTACGCCAGTGCCAAATTGGTGATGTCCGTCGCGGCCAATTTGGAATGCCCCATCGCGAACAGTTCGGCGCGGGCGGCGTCGAGAATTTCGTTGGCCCGCGCGCTCTGACCGATCATCAACCACCCGCCCGCCATGTGCAGCAGAGTCTGAAGCACCCGCAGCCACGATTCGGGTTTGACGGCGTACCGCTCTCTGAGGTCCGCGACCGTTCCCTCGGGAAAGACCTGAGCCTGAACGCGCGTCAGCAGGCGATCGATCTGGTCCGGCATCCCGAGCTTCTTGAGGTTCCGCAGGCACTGCCCAATCGCAAAATTGATGAACGCGAACCGCGACTCGTCGCTTTCGAGCCGGATCAAACCGGTGAACTGATTCACGATCTTCTGGACGAATTCGACCTGCCCGTATTGTGCGGCCAGAACGAGGGCGCGGTCGATGAGTTCGCCGCGAACCTTCGCGATCTCGCCGAGCGTTGGCGGATTCCCGATGGCAATGCCGTCCGCACTCAACGCCTCCGGCACGAGGTTCAAGAGTTCGAGCGCGAACTGTTCCCCCACGCGCGGAGCCAACGGCAGACCCTCGTGGAGTACCCGGCAACGCCACTCCTTGGGCGATTTATTCGTCAGGCTTTGCTTGTAGTATCGCCGAATGCGATCGCTGAGTTCCTTCGGCTCCGCGATGTCGGTCATGCGAAGCAAATCGATTTCCCGCGGGTCCTCGGGCTTCATCGAAGTCCGGTAGGGGTTCGGCACCTCGTTCGGCTCGAACACGCGCGATTCTTGCCGGAGCCGATCGATCACGGCCTCGGATTCCCAGTAGGGATTCATCGCCGGCATCCGCCCGCGCGGCTCGTTCGTCACGATGCCCTTGCCCGCCGGCTTCTTGATCGCCGGGCTCGCGTTTCGCTCCTTCTGAATCTCCGCCACTTTCGCCCGAATCGCTTTCACCTTGTCCAGAATCTCCGCGGGGAATGGCCCCCGGTGCGGTTTGTCCAGCAACGCCTGCTCGATCCTGTAAGCGAACGCCGGGAAGAAGAAGTCGTTCGCCACGTCCGAAGTCGTGGCATTCTCCTCGGGGATTGGCTTCTCAAGAATTGGCCGCGCGTCTTCCACCAACTGCTTCGCGGTGGTCGCCTCACCCAGCTTGGCGAGCGCGAACGCAAAGAGCAGATCGACGAACGGCAGGTTCATCGGCAGCGCTTCGATCCACTTGCGGGCGGTCTGGTGCAGTTCGAGTGCCTTGTCGCGGACGATGCGAAGGCGTGCCGAATCCTTGAGCCCCGCGTAGCGCAGAAAGAGCGGCAAGTCGCGCTCGGCCCGCAGGCCTTCTTCGAGTAGGCGAAGCAGCAAGCGATCGCGGACGCGAGCGAGGCCGAGGACGTCCGAGTCGGCAAGCGTCGCTTGTTGAACCGCAACGAGCCACACCGCCCGCACCGGCATCGACGACTCGTGCGTTTCAAAGAACTTCTGTATCGCGGGTAGGCGTTCCTTCAACCAAGCCGGAGGATTTTGGGACAGCCAAAGGAACCCCGCCACGAGCATCCGCAAGTCTTCCACCGAGGGCTTCCGGGCACCGAGCCGGCGATCGAGTTCCTTGGCATTCAGCGACGTCTCGAGGTCCGCATACTCCGCCTGTGCCCAGGAGTCGATCGCGATGCCGCGAGTGGCGTCGTTCGCGATCCAGAGTGCGTTCAGCCAACAGATCGCGGCTTCGGCCCGGCTGCCTTCACCCGCATTCGCGGTCGCCAGCTTCGGCCACAGCGCTTGCCGAGCCGGTGCATCCAGCGGCCCGACGATGCCCAGAAACTTCGCTTCGAGCCCCTCCCGCTGAATGCGCCACGCGCTCACGGGCTGTACTTCCGCCGGCGCGAGTTCCGCGTTCGCAACCGCCGCGCTCGGCTTTCCGCGCGAAGGCTTTGCAACCACTGGCTTCGCAATCGTCGCCTGCTCGTCCTTCGAGACGATCTCTTCCTCGGAAACGGGTGGCTTCGGTTTCGGGCCGCCGGGGTCCGTGCAAATGAACTGGTCGAAGTCGAAGCGCGTGGCCTCGATCCAGGCCGCGAGCGGCTCCTGGTTCGTCTCGATGAGGTAATCGACCCAGTCTTCGAGCGAGCGGAACGCCGCGTCGGGGACGCTCTCGGGGATGAAGCCGCCGGTGCCGTCCGGTTGAAGCCAGACGACTTGATCGGGGTCGTCGGCGAGCAAGCGGCGAACCGCGTCGCGGCGGAGCGTGGGGTGCAGGCGCTTGCCGGCGGGTAAAAACAAGTTGGGCAGCTTCCAGAAGGGTTTGAAGCCGAGGGCGTTTTCGAGGGGCAAGGCCGGCGGTGCGAGCTTCGACGGCCGCGTTCGCAACACCACGACGCGGTTCCCGTTGGCATCGGAGGCGACGGCGAACGTGAGCCGTTGCAGCAGGCGATCGTCCGCGTCGCGGACGAAGGTATCGAGTTGTGCAATTGAATTGGGTGGCACCGGCATCTTGCCGGTGCTGTTCAGATGCACCGGCAGGATGCCGGTGCCACCCGGAGTGAGTGCGTCGTCGCGGAGTACCCAGAGTTCGGGTACGTCTGCCGCGTTCCCGGCGGAGAGCTTCAACGGCACCGTCATCTTTTGCGGCGCGGTCGTCTCGTTCCATCCGACCGGAAGCTTGGGCAACTCGAACTGCAGGATGTCGTACACGTCCTGGAAGGCTGATTCCTCCAGGAAGAGCCAATGCCGCGGCGAACGCAGCAGCAGGAGTTGATCTTCGGGCGTGCGAATCTGCTTGGCGAAGGGGTGCGTGTAGCCGAGCTCGACCCAGACGCGCGGCGCGCATTCGAGGTACGCCCGCACGGTGCCCTTCGTGCCGGAGGCGGTTTTCTCCAGCGCTCGCAGCAACGTGTAATACGGCGGGCCGAGTACGCGAAGGAGCACGCGCGAGTCTTCGAACCAGCGGAACGATTGCTTGTCGTTGCCGAGGCGAAGCATCTCCGCGACGAGTATGGGCAGGTCGTCCGCGGATTCGAGTTCGAAGAGGACCGGAGCCTGCGACGAGAGTTCGGGCGTGCCGGATTCCTTTTGAAGCGGCACGATCTGGAGCCAGTTCGCAACCTTCTCAGGCGACGTGGAGCCGTGGCGTTTGGAACCCTTCACGCCGATGCGGTCGAGGTTCTTCATCGTCGTGCGCGACAATGTGACGGTCGGCTCGACGTAGAAGCGGCCCTGCGCGTCGACGGTGAGCGCGGCCGGCGCGAGCGTGACATCGGGGCCGACGATGCTACTCGCCAGTGCCAGTTTCAGTGTGTCGGGATCGGGGAAGAGCAGGATCATGAGGTTGCTGCACAAAGTTTAGCCGCGACCCGGAGTCCGCGGAGGGAAGCGTGGTGCCGCGCTCCCC
>JAYTGN010000383.1:0-8329 GCA_043733485.1 Gemmataceae bacterium | reverse complement strand
CTACTGGGCAGTGCCCATGTCTGAAACGGGTCTGGGCGGATGGAGTCTGGCACCTTCCGGGATTGGTGGCACGTGGATTCCGCCAGGGTGATCTAGCCGCTTGCGGCTTCGCGACTATTGCTCTGAGGAACCGATGAACGCTTCCACGCTCAAGATTCTGGTTCCCCTCGTGCTGCTCGTCGGCGTGATCTTCGCGATCACGTACTTCTCGCAGTACACGCCTCCGGAACCGGACGAGCCGACCGTCGACCCGAAGACCGTTCAACTCAAGAAGCCACTGCGGTTCTTCTCGACGATTCGCCACTGGGATCCGATCGGAAGCCTTCAGGATCAGCAATTCCCCGGCTACTTCGAACAAGGGCAGACGGCTTACCCCGCCTCGTTCTGGTTCGAGAATCGCGGAACCGCTCCCGTTCACATGCAACTCAAATACGTGAGTTGCACCTCGTGCAGCGGCGGGCAGGTCGCCCCGATTCCACCCGACGTCACCAAGCAAATCCTTCAGATGACCGCGATCTCGACTCTTCCTCAGGGCCTCGTGAGCGGTCTGCCCTTGGGCCTCGCCGTTCCGACGGCACTCCTCGATGCCAAGCGCGACGAACTCAAGTGGCAGTACCACAAGTTCGACAAGGCTCCGATCGACATCAAGTACGAAATCCCCGGCGCACCCACCGGCGACCGTTGGGCCGAACAGTGGGCCATTCTGCAACTGCAATTTCAGGTGAAGCCCGGCGGCGGGAGTCTCAAGGCGGAGTTCCTCGTGAAAGCGGACGGCAGCGACGAACTCTCCGACGAGCGCTTCGGGATCGAGTACGCCGCGGCCGAGCCCTTCGACCTCGGCCGAACCACCATCGACGTCGGCGAAATGACCGAGGCCTCGCCGACCCAGAACCACGAAATCCTCGTCTACTCTTCGACCCGTAGCGTTTCCGAACTGAAACTCGCCATGCTCGTCGCGATGCCCGACGGCACCAGCGGCGTCCCAGGGCCGTTCGTCAGCGTCGGCCAGCCGGTGCCCGTTCCCGAGGATAAGATCGAAGAAATGGCCATCCGCATCTCGATGGCCAAGCAACCCCCGCAACCCACGCGCGTCCGATCCGCCTTCCGAGTTCCCGTGACGATCAGCTCGAAGGTCGGCGACGCCAAACTCGACATCGGCTCGATCGAACGGAACATCTCCTTCACGCAGGGCACCGATACGAAGCAAGTTCGGGTGAGGGGCAATATGCGCGGACCTGCCAGCATCGTGGGAGCGCGCGAACTCGGATTCGGGGCGTTCACGAGTTCCGACCTTCAGACCGCGACCGCGACGATCGAAACCGAACGCAGCGGCGTGGAACTGGAGATCGTCAAGGATCTCACGGTGCCGAAATTTCTCAAGGTGGAACTCGTGAAGCAGCCGGACAACGGCGAACGCGGCTCGTACCGATTGAAGGCGACGATCCCAGCCGGGGAACAACTCGGCGACATTCGCGATGGCCTGGTCGTGCTGCAAGCGAAGGGGCCCAACCCGCTGCGGTTGCGAATCCCGGTCACGGGCCGCGGACGCTGATATAGCCGCCGGCTTGCCGGCGGAATTTTGAAGCCTCGCAGACCGCCGGCAAGCCGGCGGCTAAATATCGATTGCCCTCGCGACGGATCGCCAAAAGCGGTATGAAATGTCCTTCCGTCGGACCTCGGAGGACGAAGCGCGATGATCGCTGAGAACGCACAATCGAGCCAACGGCACGGCGCAGCGCGGAAAGTATTGGCCGTCGTGCTCTTCCTCGCGCTCGCGGCCGGGCTCGTCTTCAGCGGCGCCTCCGGGTTCTGCTTCCACGTCGACGACAAAAAAGACTCCATTTCCGATAAGGAAGGCACCGGCGTCGGTGGACTCGCGCTGTTTTCCACGTGGCCGAAAGATGCGAAGCCGGACGCGGTCATCATCCTCTCGGGTCAGACTTTCGGACACGTGCAGCCGTGCGGATGCAGCCGTCCGCAGATGGGTGGCCTCGAACGCCGGGCCAACTTCATCGACTCGCTTCGCAAGAAGAATTGGCCCGTGGCCGGCGTCGACCTCGGCGACATTCACCCAGACCGCCATCCGCTCGGCGCGCCGCCCATCACGACGCCCCCCAAGCAAGCCATTCTCAAATACGTGGCCACGATGAACGCCCTGCGCGAAATGGGCTACGTCGCGGTCGGTGTGGGGAAGACGGAGTTCGCCGCCGGCTTGCACAACCTTACGGCCGAGTACGCACTTCAAAAGGAACAGCCGCCGTACATCCTCGCGGGTAACGTGAGCGGCAAGACGGTCTCGCGGGAAGAGTTCTTCCCCGCCGCGCCGGGCGGTAAGCGACCGCTCCTCGGCCTCGCCGAGATCGCGGACTTCGGCACGCTGTCCATCGGCATCGTGGGTGTGATCGGCAAAGCGCCCGAGGACAAGGGGCTCGATATCGAGGCCCCGAAGCTCGACAGCCTCATCAAGATCGACGGGGCCCAGGCGACGTTGAAGAGTGCCGTGGAGCTACTCGCCGCGAGCCCCAAGAAGCCGGCCGTCAACGTGCTGATTTACCAGGGCACGGTCGAGTTCGCCAAGCTCGTGGCCAAGGACCGGCCCGAGTTCAACGTGATCTTATGCCAGGCCGAAGACTCGGAGCCGCCGCAATTTCCCGAGTTCGTCGATCAGCCGAACGGCGCGAAGACGATGATCGTGCAGGTGGGGCATAAGGGCCGATATGTCGGTGCTGTCGGAGTCTTCAAGACCGCCAAGGGGTTCGACCTCAAGTACGAACTCGTGCCGCTCCGCGAAGAGTACCTCACCCCGCCCGACGCCGCCTCCGAGAAGGCGCACAAGATTCTTCCCCTGCTCGAGGCCTACGCTCAACAGGTGAAGGACCAGAACCTGCTCGCCAAGATTTCACCCATTCCGCACCCGGCTCAGATTCAGTCGCCGAACTTGAACCTCACGTACATCGGCTCCGAGAAGTGCGTCGCGTGCCACGGAGGGGAACACAAGAAGTGGGAGGGTACGCCGCACAGCCACGCCTTAGACACGCTGGAAAAGATCGCGAAGCGGCCGGGGCTGCGGCATCTCGATGCCGAGTGCGTGATCTGCCACACGGTCGGGTTCGGCTTCAAGACCGGCTACGAGAACGCGGAGAAGACGCCGAACCTGAAGCACGTCGGTTGCGAAAGTTGCCACGGCCCCGGCAGCGGCCACGCTTCCGCCGAGAAGAACGAGACGCTGCTCAAATATCTGTCACCGTGGAAGCAAGAGAAGGCCGACAAGCTGCCCGATGTCGAGTTGATGGAGAAGCTCGCGAAGATGAACCCGGTCGAGCGCGGCCAAGTGGCGATTCCCGCGGCCCAGATGCGGGTGATCAACGCGGTGTCGACCGCGTGTCAGAAGTGCCACGACGTGGAGAACGACCCGCACTTCGACCTGTACAAGTACTGGCCGAAGATCGCCCACAGCGGCCTCGGCGGTAAGAAGTGATGCACTCCGGTCTTTTCGAGGCTTCTAGTTCGAAGTGAGAAGGCCGTATTTGAGAAGCCAAGCGAGCGTCGTGCGGGCCGCCGAAGAGTCCAAACCCTCGCTTGCGAGCATTGTCGCGAGTTCGCCCAGCGTACTCGAGTTCGCAGCGGTTCGCAGCACCTTCGCGAGTTGAGTCGCATCGACGCACCGTCGCTCGGCTTCGAAATTCGTCAGAGGGATCGCGAGGAGCGCGGAGCCGCGAAGCTGCCCCTTCCGCGGTTCTCACACCGGAATCATCGTCCAACCAACTCGAAGGATAGCCGGCGAACGAACGTTCGATCGGCGGATACCGGACGGGTCCCCTCGCGGCAGGTGCCGTTGCGCGGTACTTCGCTAAATCGCGCCGCTGTTCGGCCCAAAGTTGCTCGTACGAACGAATCGCGTGCTTCCAGTCGAAGCACGCGAGCGCGCGCTTCCGACCCAGCGCCCCGGCTCTCGTTCGCAGTGCAGCATCGTTCACAAATCGCGTGAGTGCGTCGGCGGCAGCACGGGGATCGACGACGATCGTCTGCGAGCACTCGGCCAGAAAGTGATCGTAGTTGACACCGCCCAACAGGTGCCGCTGCGTGCTGCCTTCAGTAGCGCCGCGCATCATTCGAGTCGGCACGAGTAGGCCCGTCTCTTCGTGATTCACGATGTCGCGATACCCATCCCAGTCGGACGCGACGACCGGTAACCCGCTCGCCATCGCCTCGGCGACCACGAGGCCGAAGGTTTCCTGGATGTTGTCGGGAAGCGAGATAAAGACGTCGGCTGCCTGCCACACACTGGCCCGTACGCCGGGATTCTGACCGTCGAGAAAACTGACCCTCACACCGGGCGCGAAGAACCGCGCGGCGGCGGCGTACTGCTCGGCCACCACCGGATGTGCCGCCCAGCCCGCGAACACCAGATGGACCTTCTGCCCCGTTCGCCGAGCGGCCTGGTCTGCCGCGAAGAACACCGGATACGGGTGAGCCTTCGCATGATGCGATAACCTCCCGACGCAGAGCACCATCACTTCGCCAGCTGCAATAGCGAGCGCGCTCCGACTCGCCGCACGTTCCTCCGGCGTGGGCGGGCGAAATTTGTCGGTGTTCACCCCGAGTGGAATGCGCTCGAGTCGCACGCGCAAATGCGGGTCGCCGCCGAACCGATCCTTCAAGTAATCGCAGTACGAGCCCGTCACGGCGCGCACCATCTCGACGACGGCCTGCGACGTGCAGTTGAGCGCATCGAACGGTTCGAACGGAGCCTCGACGAGCGCGCAAAGCGAGTGAACCGCGGCGACGGAAGCCAAGGTATGCGTAACGCCACTGAGGGCGAACGCGGCTGGCGACGTTGCGTGCCGCGCCCAGGCGAACCTCGCATCGGGCGGACAGGGCATGTGAAAAAGGTCGAGCCCTTCGGGCTTCGCGAGGAAGTCGCGCTCTTCGACGATTCGCAAGCGGCGCTGCCGCGCGCGGCTCGATGGGTGCGTGCGGCAGAGGTTCGCGAGCGGTTCGGCGCGATCGCGCGACGTCACCACGGCGGTCATCACCTCCCAGTTTCCATGCGAAAGGTACGCATCGAGAAATTCCTGGCCGGCGACCTGTCGCCCCATCAGCCCCGTGGGCGTAGCGGCACGAACGCCCGGCCCGGCCTGCTCCACGTAAGCATCCGGATCGAAGAAAAGGCCAACGTTCGATGGCGTTTCGGTACTCATGCGTCGGTCGCGGTGTAGCGAGCGAGTTCCTCCCGGCACGAATTCTTGGCCGCCTCGGGAGCGAGTTCGATCGCCTTCTCCATCCACTTAATGGCTTCGGGGATTTCGCCGGCGATGGCGTGAGCGGCGGCCAGTCGCCGCACGCTATGCCACTCTTCCCAGCCGGAGAGTACGCAGGCGCGCAGCGCCAGTTCGATGGCGAATTGCCGTTCTTCGCGCGGCGCGTCTTGCCCGCCGCTCCAGGCTTGCGAGAAACTTTCGAAGACGTCGGCCGCCTTCGGGTTCCGGCGAATCGCTTCGATGTAATTCGCGAATGCGTTTTCTTCCTGGTTCAGGAGTCGGTAGGCGTTGCCGCGATGGTGGTAGGCGTCGGCGTGGGTCGGGTCGAGTCGGATCGCGGCGTCCAGGTCTTGGAGGGCGGCTGCGGGCTCCTTCAAAGCCAGCAGTGCGAGCGCGCGATTCTTGTAAGCCGGTGCTTGGTCCGGAGCCAGACGGATCGCTTCGGTGTAGTCCGCCACGGCCCGCCCGCAATCGCCGCGAACGAAGAGGCACTCGCCGCGGCGAAGCCAAGCCGCCAGAAAGTCCGGCTTCAACCGTAGGACCGCATCGAAGTCCGAGACGGCTTCTTCCAGGCGACCGCGGATGCGGTGCAGGTCGCCGCGCAAATAGAGCGCGTCCGCGAAGTTCGGCTTCAAACGAATCGACTCGTCGAAGTCGCTCTGCGCCGCCGCGTAATCGCCCACGAGCGTCTGCACGAGCCCGCGGTTATACCATCCCACGGGTTCGAGCGGCCGCAACGGAATCGCAGTGGAATAGTCTTCGAGTGCGGCGGCGAACGAGGCCAAGGCGGTCCGCGAGAAGCCTCGATTGTGGTAAGCGTTCGTCAAATCTTTGCGCAGTTCCAGGGCTCGATCGAAGTCTTCGATTGCCGGTTCGTGTTCGCCGAGTGCGCCCTTCGCCATGCCGCGATTGTGGAAGGCAAGCGCCATCCGGGGTTCGAGTGCGAGCGCCCGATCGAAGTCCTCGATCGCCGAGGCGTACTGGCCCATCGCGATTCTCGCAAGCCCGCGATTGTTCCAGGCTGCCGCGAACCGCGGCGCGAGGCGAATCGCTCCATCGAAATCGGGAATGGCACGCGAGTAATCGCGACAGGCCGCATACGAGTAGCCGCGATTGTTGAGTGTCTTGGGCGAATGGGGTTCGAGTTGAAGGGCGGAGGTGAACTCGGCGATAGACCGGCGATGATCGCCCGCGCGAGCCGCCAGCAAACCGAGGTGAACGAACGATTGTGCCTGTTCGAACGCGGACGGCTCGACCCGAGTAGGCGGCGCTTCCAGGCGGACGAGGATCGCACTCCCGCACGCCGGGCAGTCGCCCGTTCCTCCATTCTCGGCGAGTTCGACCGAACTTCGGCAGTAAGGGCAATCCAGCCGCATGATGTCCTTCATCAAACCACGTCGGTGGCGGTTTCCCTATTTGCCAGATCGGTGATCACGTCGCGAACGCCGCCGCCATCGACGTTGGCGAAGAACCAGTCCGAGCCGGCCGATCCCGTGAGTCGATCGACGGCACCGTCGTCGTGAACCGTGACATCGGCAATGAGATGATACGCGAAGTTCGAGGCTTGGATCGAAGCGATGCGAGTCTGATAGTTGGTCTCGGAAGTCCAGCGACACAGGATTTGCTCGAGTGCGATGGCGTTGGTGTCGAAGTCGGTGTAGCCCGCGATCATGAGGTCGTCGGCGGCATTGCCGATCAGGACATCCGAACCGAAGCCGCCGATGAGGAGGTCGTTGCCGGCTCCGCCGATGAGCATGTCGTTCCCCTCGCCGCCGACCAGCACGTCCGCGCCCGAGCCGCCGTCGATGTAGTCGTTGCCGCCTTCACCGTAGAGGAAGTCGCTGCCGGCGTCGCCGGAGATGGTGTCGTTGCCGAGGCCGCCGAAGATGGTGTCGCGTCCGGCCCCGCCGAGGAGCGAGTCGTCGCCGTCGCCGCCGTGGATGAGGTCGGTGCCACTGCCGGACCGGATGGTGTCGTTGCCGGCTCCGCCATCGAGGGTATCGCATCCGGAACCGCCCGTGAGCGAATCGTTGCCGTCGTCGCCGTAGAGGATGTCGTTTCCGCTGCCGGCGCGAATCGTGTCGTTGCCGGCTCCGCCGTGGATGGTGTCGTTGCCGGTGCCGGCGAGGAGCGAGTCGTCCCCCGTTCCGCCATCGAGTGAATCGTTCCCGGTGCCGGCCCGGAGGGTATCGTTCCCGGCCTCGCCGAGCAGGATGTCGTTGCCGGCGATCGCGACGAGGGAATCGTTCCCGGTGCCGCCGTCGAGGGTGTCGTTACCGGCCCCACCGGTGAGCGTGTCGTTGCCGCCTTCGCCGTGCAGATCGGCGGCGCGTGCGACGTTGGAACCGATCGTGACAATGTCGTCGCCGTCGCCGGCGAACACGTGGATGACACCACTGAACGTGAAGGGGCCGTACGAAGTTCCATTGACGACGACGGCAAAGCCGCTGTCGGAGGCGTTCACCTGGATCGCGTCGTTGCCGGCCGTGCCGTTCACGATGAGATCGTTGCCCGAGAGATAGGCCGGACCGCTATTGGTGGTCGGCGTGATAGTCAACGTGCCGCCCGTGATGATCACGTTGTAGTTGGCGAGTTTGCCGCTGCCGCCATCGGAGGGCGCGGCAGTAATCGGGTAAGTTCCGGCGGGGCTCGTAGCCGTCGCGGTCGTGGAGTAGGTGGCGGCGATCGGATCGCCGTTGCGAATGCCCGTGATACTGCCGGTGAAGGTCGGATCCACGGCTCCGTAAGCTCGAGTCGCGTCGTTCGCCGTAATGGTCGCGTTCGCCTGCGCGATGGCGAGCGTGCCGTTCACAAAGGCGATGCTTTAGTTCGAAGCTGTCAGGCCGCTCGGCGTCACCGTGTAACTTCCCACGTCGCTCGCGGTTGTGGCCGCGGTTGCGAAGGCGAGCGTGCCGCCGAGGACCGCCGTCGTCTCGCCGTTGACGAAGCCGGTGTAACTCGCGGTGAAGGTGGGGTTCGCGGTGCCGTAGACCTTGGAGGCGTCCGCGGCCGTCACGGTGAGCGGTGCGGGCGTGATGGTGATGGCGGCGGTGCCCGAGGTGGGCAGG
>JAYTGN010000382.1:0-8343 GCA_043733485.1 Gemmataceae bacterium | reverse complement strand
TGTGCGAGAAACCCGGCGACTTACGTCGCCGGTTCGCCGGGAAATTCAGCGAGTGCCAAAATCTAGAGGTACACCCCCTTTTCAGGCCGGGGTTGCAGCCGGCCGCTCCCAAGTGCTATCAGTGTGAGGACCATTTCGGTAACTAAAAGCGGGCGACTCCATGGATCCTCTCGTCTATGCGGCGAACATCGCGGTTGCCTTCGTTCTTGGGCTGGTGATCGGTTTGGAGCGGGAGCTTCGGCACCATGAGGCCGGGCTCCGGACCCACGCTCTGCTGGCTCTCGGTGCCGCACTCTTCGTCTCGCTCTCCCAACTTTTCGACAACGAGGGAAGCCCCACCCGGGTGGCTGGCCAAGTCGTCACTGGGGTGGGATTCTTGGCTGGCGGTGTGATTATCCGGGACGGCTTCTCAGTGAAAGGCCTGAACACCGCCGCCACGCTGTGGTGTACCGCAGCGGTCGGAACTCTGGCGGGTTCGGGCTTCCTCTATCCGGCAACGGTCGGAACGGTCTTCGTACTTTTCCTCCACATCGCACTTCGCCCGTTGACGCTCCGCTTGGACGCGAGGCTGTACGCTCAGGGTGTCGCCGAAACGTCATATCGGATGCGGATCCGCTGTTCGGTAGCCGACGAGGCGCGGGTCCGCGCGGCGATTTTCGAAGCGGTCGTCGGACGACCGCACGGGATAATACTGGTCGGGCTCGTCGGCCAATCGGGAGACGCAGGCGATCGCGTCGTGATCGCCGAACTTCACGCGACGCCTGCCAACGATACGGCGGTCGAGTGCCTGGCCGCAGCGCTACTCACCCGGGAATCCGTCCGGTCGGCCGGTTGGGACCGAATGACCAGCCGACCAACTTGAACGCCACTCCGCCCAGTCCGCTTCCAACGGTTCGCCGATGGCTCGGGCGGCATCCGCCAGCCAACCAAGTTTCCGGCTAGCGAGATCCGCCAGGACGGGATCCGCGGCACCCGGTGTCGCGAGATGAACGTTTGCCGTCTCGCCTCCCATCGCATGGAGCAGTCGGCTGGCGTCCGCCGCACTCATGTGATCGAGTTCGATGCGGGAAGAACGCGGCCCGAGCCGGCGCACCACCCACTGTTTCCCCGGTCGGTAGAACGGATCCGGAGACCGTACCGCTCGGGCTACCGCGTCGGAGGCCTTACACCCGGCCGGCGATTCTCCCCCGGTTGCCCAAATCGAAGCTGGCGGGGCGAAGGCCTTCGCTTCTCGACAGACCCATCCACCATTCCACTGCGCCAGTGCAACGTAGCGGGGTCTCCCCAGGCTACCGACGCCCGCTCGAAGGCGCTTCCGGTATTCCACTTTCAGATCGGTCGCCGGAAGGGCTGCCGCGAGTGCCGTTCGTGCCTCGGTGGGCGGGCTTGCAACGGGGTCGTCGAGAAGTTTGGTCAGTTTCTCCCAGAACTTCACAGGATCCCGGTCCGCGGCCATCGCCACGGCCCGCAGATGCGGATGGTGTTCCTCCAGCACGAACGGCCGACCGCCGGCTTTCAAACAATCCCGATAACCCTCCAGAATTGCGTCGCAGCCCGCGCCGAATTTGATCTCCAGCACCCCGGCCTTTCGCGCGAACCGGATGCTGGCGGCCAGTCGGACGAGATCGTTCGTATACGGCAGCTCGTCCACCTCGTCGAAATCGTTGACGCCCCAGCAGAGTCGGCCTTCGGCGTCTCGCCAGGTGCCGAAGTTCTCGATGTGCAGATCCCCAACTGCCAGCACTCGGGGCGCAGTGGCGAGCGGCCCTGCGACGCCCGCCCACTGTTGGGACCAGCGGTAATAAGTCCCGCGAAAGAACGGAAATGGATTCGTTGGGTCGGCAAGGAGTCGATGCTTGTATTCGAGTTCCGAGGGTTCCAGCGGAGATGGAAGCACTCCGGCCAGCCACGACTCGTACTTTCGGGTGGCTTCGGTGAACGTCATCGTGTGGAACTCATCGAGGACCGGAGATTGCTCGAATCGGTCCGTACCGGATTGAATTGGCTTGCTACCCGCGCTTCACCACCACCAAAGTGCGGTCGTCGGCGGAGGGCACGCCGTCGGTGAACGCGTCCCACGAATCGAGAATCGCGCGCAGGAGTACCGAGGCCGCGGCATCGCCATCCGAGAGAGATTCGTCCAGCCGAAGCGAGCCGAACATGTCGTTCTCCGGGTTCACCGCTTCGATCACGCCATCGGTGAAGAGCACGACGCGGTCGCCGTGGTGCAGCACGATCGATTGCTCGGGATAAACCTCGTCCGGCTTGATTCCCAGCGGTAAGCGCTGGGCCCGGTTCAACACGGCGAGCGAGCCGTCGGCGCGACGAAGGCGCGGTGGTGTGTGACCAGCACTGGAATAGGTGAGCGTGCCGTTTGCAGGGTCGAAAACCGCATAAAAGGCCGTGACGAAACTGCCTGTGGGGCGCGTATAGCGGCGAGCCAGATGCGCGTTCAAATGCGTGAGCAGTGCGCCCGGCCGCACCGGGTCCGGGAGTGTGTGCGTGATACTGTGGGTCATGGCCATGAGTACGGCGGCCGGGGCACCGTGCCCGCTGGCATCCGCGATGAGTACGCCGAGCTTACCGCCCGGAAGTTCGAAGAAATCGTAGTAGTCTCCGCCGGCCCGCTTCGCGGGTTGCAGGTGAACGGCCACGTCCAGACCCGGCACATTCGGCATGCTCGTGGGCAGGAGTGCCCGCTGAATGTCCGCCACCGTTCGCAGTTCGAAATCGAGCGACTCGTACGCTTCCCGCACCGCTTTGGAAAGCACCAGCGTTTGCGTGGCCCGGGCGAAGAGGTTGCTCAGCATCACGAGATCGGGGATGCGTTCGCGGGGGAAGCCGGCGGTATCCTCGCGGCCGAGGATGATGGCGTTCACGGCGGAACCGTTCTCGAACTGCGGGATGGCAAGGAGCGATTGCTGACCGCCGAGGTATTCACCAGCGGGATCGTCCGGGTCGAGTTCGAGGTTGTCGATCACGTGCGGTTCGTCGGAATAGAGCAGTTCGGCGAGCAGCCCGCCGGAGTAGATCGGGAGGCGTTTCGCATCCTTCCACGGGTCGGTTTGTTCTTTCCAGAGAGTGCAGCGGGTGACGCGGTATTCTGGGTAGTGGAGCCCGCGCCGCGAGATCGTGAGCCGTCGGGCGACGGGGAAGATTTCGTCCATTCGGCGCGAGAAGAGTTGGTACATCTCGTGCGGTTCGGAGGAGCGGCTCAGTTCGCGCATCAACTCCACGCTCGCCGTCAGCCGACTGCGGGAGTTGCGGGGCCCAGTATTGAAGAAGTCCGAAGTCGCCGGCATGTGCCGCCTCCGCGGCTGAACCCCGAAAGGGGTTGGATAGGCGACACTCAGTAGAACCGGACTCGCCGCGCGATGCAAGAGAAAGGAAAGAAAAGCAAGATCTTCTTCACCTCAACAGCCTCAAGAAATGGAGGCGCGACTGGCGGACGTCGCGGGCGAAGGCGATCTTTCACCTCGACGGCTTTCTCAACGTGAACCACAAGATCGCCGTGCCCACCGCGGCGCTGAGCACGGAACCCGCGAGGGTGCCCACCTTCCCCGCCGCGAGTTGCTCGGCATCGAGCGCCAGGCCCGTGACAAAGAGCGACATCGTGAACCCGATGCCGGCCAGCATACCCGCGCCGGCCATCATGCCCCACGATACGCCGTGAGGCAGTTTCGCAATCTTGGCCCGCACCGCAAGCCAACTGAAGAGCACGACGCCAATCGGTTTGCCGAGGAAGAGCCCCAGCGCGACCGCGATGGCGATCGGGTCCGCGAGGGCGTTCGCATTCACCGCGACGCCGGCGTTCGCGAGCGCGAACAGAGGCATGATGATGAACCCCACCCACGTATGGAGCGGCGTTTCGAGACGATCCAAAGGCGAGACCGCTTCCTTCGCCGCGAATGCCAGTAGCCTCAAATCGTCGGCACCGACCTCGTCTTCGCCATCTTCCCGGAGTTCGGCAGCCAGGTCCGTGAGGATGAGCCGTAGCGAGGCGCGGTTTACCCAGGTGCCGGCGGGCGTCATGAGCCCGAGGATCACACCGGCCACGGTCGGATGCACGCCGGACTTGTAGAAGCCGAGCCAGACGTAGACGCCGATGAGAAGGTAGACGAAGATCGACCGCGCTCCGAGCCAGCGCAGCAAGTAGATCACCGCGAGGCCATAACCGGCCATCATCAGCATGAACCCGTCGAACCCGGTGTTGTAGAACGCTGCGATCACCACCACGGCTCCGATGTCGTCCGCGATGGCGATCGAAAGCAGCATGATCTTGAGGCCGAGGGGCACGCGCGGGCCGAGGATGGCCATGACTCCGACGACGAAGGCGATGTCCGTGGCCATGGGGATGCCCCACCCCTTTTCGCCGGGCTTGCCGTGCATGATTGCGAAGTAGATGCTGGCGGGAACGACCATGCCGCCGAGGGCAGCGATCACGGGGAGCGCGGCCTTCCGCGGTTCGTTCAGCTCGCCGGCCACGAGTTCGCGCTTGATCTCGAGCCCGACCACGAAGAAGAAGATGGTCATCAGGACGTCGTTGACGAAGAAGTGGCCGAGTTCGCCGCCGAGGGAGAAGCCGCCGATTACGAGTGCGATGCGAGTGTGCCAGAAGTTTTGGTAGGCGTCGGCCGCAGGAGAATTGGCAAGCGCGAGGGCCACGATCGCGCAGACCAGAAGCACGACACCGCCGGCGGATTCCACGTGGAGGAACCGTTCGAGCGGTCGCGTCAGGCGATGGATCGGGGCGTCAGGCAGTTTCCCAGCAAGCGACATTCACTCTTCTTACGAAGCCGCTTACGGCTCAGTTCAACTTGATCCGTGCCACCGCATACACCAGGAACTTCGGCACGGTGAATTGCAAGCGGCCATCTTTGACAACGAACTTCACCTCGTCTCCGTCCGGTTCCTCGGGCGTCACCACGTTCACGCTGGCGACTTTCGCATTCCGAGGAAGAGCGAAGTCGACGTTGCGCGAAATGAGATTGAGCGGGTCCTTCACGGGTTTGGGTCCGAGTTCTTTTTCGTCCCAGAGGTCGCGGTAGAACTTGAAGAATCCCTTAGGTTCCTTGGCGTCCGGTTCGCCGACGAGGAACGACACGTTGAAGTGGCCGACGACCTTCGCCCCGAGTTTGTGGATGGCGGCGTTGCGAGCTTCGAACCACTTGCCGCACTCGGCGATGCCTTGCACCGGGAAGTGCGCGGGGTAGCCCTTGTAGTCTGGCGTGTGAACGAGGCTGTAGAAGTGCCCGCCGTAGAAGCCGATCTGACACACCTCGGGCTTCGCGTCGCGGACGAAGTCGAGGTAATCGGCGTCGCCGTACTCGGCCCAGTGCGCGATGAGCCGGGTGAACTCGAAGCGCGTGGGTTTGGTGGGTTCGGCGGCGCGGGCGAACGGAGCCGCAGCGGCGAGTGCGAGCAGTTCGCGACGGGTCATTGGAATCTCCAACGCCTGCGTGTTCGCGCGAACGCGCAAGCGCCGTCAAGGGTATCGTCCGGCATCGCGGAGTGCGCGAGCATAGGGCGAGTTCGGACTGTGCCCTGGGTGTAGCGGCCAGTCGTCGTACAGTTTCACGAAGGGCCACTTCTGATCGGGCAACCGGCCCTTCCGCGGGTTCTCTTCAATGTAACGGATCGTGCGGCGCATATCGACCGGATCGAACTGGTAGACCTTCCAGCCGAAACCGGCAATCCACGTCGGATGTGATGGTGTGCGAAACCCGCGATCGATGAGCCGGGAGCGGCTTGCAGTCATCAAGTGTTCGGCGATTTGCAGCGCATCGTATTTATGCTTGCGAATCAGGATGTGAACGTGATCGGGCATCACCGCACCGGCGTAGCAGGTGTAATTCTTCTCCGCGATCACCTGCTCGAATGCGGCACCCACTGTTTCGCGCTGCTCGGCATCGAGCGTGAGAACGGGATGCTGCAAAAGGGGAGTGGCTTCCCGGTAAAACTCGCGAATCGTTCGGCCGTTGGGTTGAATCGCTTTGCGGCCTTTGTGGAGTTCGCCGAGTTCCGCCAGCACGGGGTTTCGAACTTCGTCCGAGCCGCTGCCGCGCGGATCGTTGGGGAGCCACGATCCATACACGGACCAAACCAGATGGTGGGCAATCACCAGCGGCATGGGGTTCTCCTCCTTTTTCGCGAACACGCAAGCGCGTTAATCGACCACGTTCGGATCGCGGGGCCGCGCGCTGAACCCCAGCGACACCGACGCGATTCGCAGGTGCGCCGATTTCAACTCGCCGGGCGAATCTTTGCGAACGAACACTGAGACGCCGAGGCCGTTGCCGATGGCGAAGTTCGCACCCGGCGCACCCGAGCCGAGGAACTTCGTCAACGTGTATTCCTTGAGGCCTCCGACCGTCGGTTTGAACTCGATCGATGCCAATTCCTGCACCTTCTCGGGGTTCAAGCTCACATCGGCGAAGCGGAAGATGCACAACCAGCACGAACAACTCTTTGCGAAGGCGTCGGCTGGGTCGCCGACGAGTTCCGCGCGCACGGTAAACGTGTACTCGCCGCCGCGACCGCTGCGGATGCCCTGAGCCAAAAGCGCTCGCGTGCCGGACTCCACTCGCATTGTCGCGCCGCCTTTCTCGAGCTTCACCCCGGCCGTTGCCCGCCAGCCTTTGTCCCGGCTCGGCGGCGCACACGGCACGAGCTTGCCCGAGGCGAAGTCGAGGTCGAGCAACTTGCTCGCGTCGTAGGGCGGCACGAATGCGATGTCGCCGCCGGGCTCGACGAGCTTGGGAAGCGGACGATTGCCGAGCATGCGAAACAGCGGCTCGCCCTTTGAAATGTGGTGCGGGCGGTTGCTCTTGTCCGGGAACATGCCGCCGGGATCGACGCCGAGCAGGTGGAAGATCGTGGCCGTGAGATCGTGCGGGCGAATCGGGTCCGCGACCGGGAACGCACCCGTCTTGTCGCTGGCCCCGAGCAGTGCGCCGCCGGTGATGCCGGCCCCGGCTAGCGCCAAGCTGAACACGCGGCCCCAGTGATCGCGCCCACCGGCGGCATTAATGTGCGGCGTGCGGCCGAACTCACCGACGGCCACCACCAACGTTTCATCCAACAAGCCGCGCTGGGAAAGATCGTCGATCAGTGCGGGGAACGTGACGTCGAATTGCGGGCAGAGGCAATCTTGGAGCCGGTCCGCGTTGCCGGCGTGCGTGTCCCACATCGGGTTGTCGACCGCGTCGTCGCCGCCCTCGCGCGGCCAATTCACGTGCACCAGTCGCACCCCGGCCTCGATCAGCCTGCGCGCCAACAGCACGCTCTGA
Source organism: Gemmataceae bacterium (assembly GCA_043733485.1). Lineage (GTDB taxonomy): Bacteria > Planctomycetota > Planctomycetia > Gemmatales > Gemmataceae > Urbifossiella. The sequence goes on along the minus strand of JAYTGN010000382.1, from coordinate 1,054 downwards.
CCCCACGAATGCCGGCCAAACCGATCCCGCGTCGCGGGCGCTTCCTTCCGCAAATCGAAGGCTTCCCGCGCTTTCCCGGAAGCGACCAGGTCGAAGGCGTGATGGCTCAAGCGATCCCAGGCTTCGGCGGGGCCGCCCTGGTCCGACTGCTTGCGATGCCGATCGAGTTGGCTCAACAAATCGTGCCGCCGATCGAATCTCGCAATGCTCACATCCGCCGGAAGGCTCACGCCTTCGATCGTGTAGTCGGCAGCGGCCGGGTCGCCGACGAACCGCTCCGGTTCCCACTGCTTGCCGATGAACCCCGCGGTCTGCCCGGCAGGCGTCACGTTATCATTCAGTCGCATCACGTCCGGAATCCACACCGTCGTAAGGGCGGGCAGCTTCACGCTCGGCTTCACCATCTTGAGCACGGAGCCGAAGTAGGGCCAGTCGGCGGGCTTGATCTGCCGCGCGGAACCGGGGCCGTACGGATAGCCGGTGAGCACCCAGTAGCCGCTCACGTCGTGGTTGTCGTCGTCCGTGTGCATGGAGCGGATGACGGCAATCTTGTGGGCAATGCGAGCCGTTCGCGGAAGGAGTTCGCAGAACTGCGTGCCGGGCACCGTGGTCTGAATCGGTTTGAACGGGCCGCGAATTTCGACCGGTGCGTTCGGCTTCGGGTCGAACGTTTCGTGCTGCGGCGGCCCACCTTGCAACCACAGGAAGATGACGTTCTTCGCCTTGCCGAAGGTGTCGGACCCGAGCCGCGTGGCGAGCGACGGTGCGGTCGTGGGCTGTTGATTGGCGCGCAGAAGCGCCGGCAGCGAGAGGCCCGCAAGGCTCAGCCCGCCGACGCGAAGCCACTCGCGGCGATTCGGACCTTCAAACATCGGAAGCGGAAAATCGTGCAAGGAGAGCATGAGAGGCTCCGCGGAGGGCAGGCAGATTAGGATTATCGCCGAATCTGCTCGCCGATGCCAGAGGCGAACTCCGCCGAAAGTGGGCCGGCGAATTCGGGTGTGCCTATAGATTTTGGCGAACCGGCGACGTAAGTCGCCGGGTGTGCGAGAAA
>JAYTGN010000381.1:0-20440 GCA_043733485.1 Gemmataceae bacterium | reverse complement strand
AGCGCGGCGGCGATGTCGCGCTCCGCTTCGAGGACTCCGCGTCGCGGCTAAACGTTATGGCCTGGTCGCTTCACGAAACGGCTCACCGCGATGGCGATCAGCAACAACCCGCCGGACAGGTAGAACGCCTCGTCGCGGCGGCCCGTCACGTCCTTGATCTCGGCCGCAAGCTGCGGGATGAAGAACGCGATCCCCCAGCCGAGAAACACCAGCCCGTAGTTCAGGCCGAGGTTCTTCGACCCGAAGTAATCCGCCGTCCACGCCGGCATCAGGGACAGCGTGCCGCCGTACTGCCAGAAGGCGATGCCGACCATCGCGAAGAGCAGCACGACATTTCCCGACGCAATCACCATCGGCAGCGAGAACAGGCACGCCGCTGCCGCCAGGCCGTTGAGGGCCAGGGCATTCGTGCGGCCAATCGCATCGGAGTAGAACCCGGTTCCGATGCGGCCGCTCGCATTCACCAGCCCGCCGAACGACGCCAACATCCAGCCGTAAGCCGCCGCTTCGGTCGAGGTCTCTTTCAACAGCAGTGCCGCGTTCGCAATGACGAGCAACCCCGCCTGCGCCGACGCGATGAACAGGAACACCAGCGCGAAGTACTGCCAAGTTCCGAGCATCTCGCCGGCATTGCGATCGACGGTGACAGGTGCGGGCTTCGACAGGTTCGTCGTTGGTGCGACCGGCGGAACGTAGCCCAGCGGCGGCATCTTCAGGAACTGACCGGCAACGATAATGACCGTGGCGAAGAGTGCCCCGAGTGCGACGAAGCTTCCCGACAATCCTTCATTCGCAATCAACGACTTGGCCAGCGGCGAAATGTAGATGGCGGCTCCACCGTAGCCAGCAACCACGAGCCCGGCAATGAGCCCGCGTCGATGCGGCCCGAACCACCTCACGGCGGCGGGCGTCGCGGCGGCGTACCCGAGGCCCATGCCGATGCCGCCGAGGATTCCGAAGCCCAGCACGAGACCGAGGTAGCTCTTCATGACCCCGGCCACGACGCAGCCGAGCCCGAGCGAGATGCCCGCGAGAGTCGCTCCGACTCGCGGCCCGAACCGATCTTGCAATCGCCCGCCCGGCACCATGAACAGTGCGAACGTGAACCCGCAAATGGCATAAGCCCACGTCGCCTGAGAATCCGACAGGTAGATCCAACCTTCGTTCAGCCCCGACATCGGCGAGCCGGGTTCGATACCCTTCGGCGCGACGAGATTCGACTTCCACACGCTCCAGGCGTAGAGGATTCCGAGGCACAGGTTCACGGTCATCCCGGCACCGGTCACGACCCACGCTCGGCCGGGAACGCCCGCTCGTGCCATCGGCTTGTCTCACAGTTTAAGATCGTGCGACTCGGCAATCGGTTCGAGAGCCTTCAAAAGTGCCGATGCGGTTTGATAGCGGTCTTCCTGCCTGCGTGCCAGTAGCTTCATTACGATCTCGTCGAACTCGGCCGGCACCTTCTTGTAGATCGAACTCGGCTTGGCAATCTTCCCATGTTGAACGCGAGCCCGCACCTCGTCGGGGTTCGTTCCCCCCGTCACCGGCGGCCGACCCGTGATCAGGGCATAGGCCACCGCACCGACGGCGTAGAGGTCGGCGAGACCGTCCACGAAGCCGCCGGCAGCCTGCTCCGGCGCGAAGTAAGGCAACTCCGCGTTCGCCTTCTTCTCCAGGATCGACTGTTGCAGTTTGCTTCCCGCTACGGCCTGAGCCAGGCGCAGATCGACGAGCTTGGTTGCGTGATCCTCGGGGCGAAGCAGCACGTTCCGCGGCGCGATGTTGCCGTGAACCAGATGGTGCTGCTGCAGATACTGGAGTGCGCGCGCCAGATGAACTACGACCCGGGCCGCCCGCGTCCAACTGGGCTTCTCCCCCTCGGCGATTCGCGCGATGAATCCCGCGGTCGAGTCGCCCTCGATCCACTCGCGGGCCAGCCAGCAGTAGGCCCCCGAGCGACCCGCGCCGTGCATCGCCGGTAGATTCGGATGACGAACCGCTTGAACGGCTTTGATCTCGCGCGCGAAGAGTTCCAACTCCGCCTGCGCGGCCGGGAACTCGGGAGCCAGCACCTTCAGCGCGACGGTCTGTCCGTTCTTCGTATCGGTCGCCTGGTAGACGGCACCGAGGAACCCGCGACCGACCATCGAACCGATTTGAAAATGGCCCAGAGCCTGTCCTTCGAGCGCGGCGACGGGGTCCGCGTTCCGCACGGATTGTGCGAGGATGCGCTTCGATCCCGACTCGTCCTTCTTCTTCTCCTCCGGCTCGTCCGGCTTCTCGGGCTCATCTGGGAAGGGTCCGTGTTCGAGCTTGAGGTGCGAGTTGCCGATGCGAACGATGGAGCCAGGCCGAAGCTTATGGGCACTCGAGATGCGGATGCCGTCCACGAGCGTTCCGGTTTGCCCCTCGACGTGTGTGACGGCGACGCGGTAGCCATCGATGTAAATGGAGCAGTGAATCTTCGAGACGTAGAGGTCGTGGAGGCCGATGGTGGCGTGTCCCGGTTTGCCGAGGGTGACGACTCCTTCGTCGGGCAGCTTGAAGGCGCGGCCCTGATCGCCGCCATCGACGACCTTGAATCGCCGCGGGATGATGGTGGGCGTCTGGGCCGTTTGCTCGACCTCGGACTCGGAGTTGGACAGCGAGAGATCCAGGAGTGGAAGGTCGGCGACAGGCGCGGGCGCGACCGTCTTCGCCGGCGCGGCGGAGAGCAACGAGAGTTGGGCGTGAGCGAGTTTCACCGCGCTGCCGAGGCCGAGCGTACTCGGAGCCAGCACGCCGGGCTCGTCGATGGAAACGTGTTCGCGATCGTCCTCCACTTCCACTTCGCAGCGAATGCGGAGGATGTGCATATCGCGCACGATGCCTTCGGTGTGGGTGGCGGTGTCGCCGATGCGCAGCGTGCCGTTCTCGACCGTCAGGAAAAAGTGTTCCCGATCGGTGCCGTCAATGACGAGCGTCTTCGTGGCCACGAGAGGCCTCCTTCAGAGGGAGACTGAAGCGAGGAGCGAGTCCGGGGTGTTCTGCGAGTGAAGGTGAGTTTCCCCGGACACGAGGTTGAAGTCAAGGACATTGCGGTGAAAAGGCACATTGAAGCGATTGCGGCATGACGGTTGCAGGGTGGGGGCATCGCCCGCAACCGGTTCGTGGCCCTAAAACGCCCGCGAGCTTCAGCTAGGAGGGTTTTACGATGACCGTTCAGAAATTGATGATGTTCGGGGTTCTTTCGCTGGTCGGTGTCGCGTCATTCGACACCGACGTTCAGGCGGGAATCTTCCGCAAGCGTAACAAGAACAACAACAACGACTGCAACACGTGCGAGTCTTCCGCTTCGTACGGCACCTACGGTGGCGGCGCGGCTTACTCCGCTGGCGCGGGCGTGCCGTATGCGATGCCGAGCCCGGGCGGAAATTACGTCCGCCCGGCCGGCGGAGTCGTGACGGGCGACGGAACGCGCATTCCCGGTGGTGTACTCCCCGCAGGCGGCACGTTTCCCTCGTCGGGCGGTGTGATTCCCGCCAGTGGCTCGTACTACTACAACCCCAACACGGGATACTACTATCCCAGCAACACCACGTACGGTTCGAGCGGCATGTACGACAACGGGTACTCGATGCCGTACAACTCCACGGGTCGCAGCGGCGGCCGCTACTTCCGCCGATAAATCAGAGCGATCGTCGGAGCCGCGATGCATCGGCCTCGCGGCTCCGCTCCGTTAAATCCAGGCTCTTCGCGAAGCACCAGTCAACTCACTTCGATTCTACTACCAGGTATTTTGAACGCTCCTTCTCGCGTCGCACCGCTCAAGACCGGAAACCGTTGCGCGTGCCTCAAGCCGCAGTGGTTGAAGGTCCGGCTTTGCTCGCGTACAATCAGCCTGCTTGCTCGGAACGCCATCGAGCGCAAACCGCAACCCTCGTCCGAACGCGGACGCCAACCTTGAAACCGAGGTCCTACCGGTGCAAGTGACAGTCTCCGCCCGACACGGGCATCTAGACGAAGACACGCAGAAACTCCTGCAAGAAAAAGCCGAATCGCTTCTGCGGTACTTCGACCGCCTCACGTCGATCCTCGTCACGGTGGATCTACACCGCGATCACGCCAACAAGCTTTGGGTCGAGATCATCGCGAAGGCCGAGCACAAACACGAGTTCGTGGCGAAGGAGGAAGGCGAAGAGATCCCCGTCGCGTTCCATCTGGCTTCGGACAAAATCAAGCAGCAGATCACGCACTACAAGGAACGGCTGCAAGATCACCGTCGCGATCCGTCGCACAACGATCCGAACGGCCGGTAGTTTTTCGATCCGGAGTCCGGGGCAGGTCCCAGGCCATCGCGAATTCGCCCCGTCGAGGAGCCCCGCTATGCGACTGACGAACTTCATCGTTCGGGAGGCGATTCTTCCCGGCTTGAAGACGACTGCGGCCGATGCGAATCCGCGCGATCCCGTGGCCGTGGGCGGAGTCAAGGAACGCGTGATCCGCGAGATGGTCGAAAGCCTTGCCGCAGCGGGCGGCTTTCCCGACGGCGATCTCGAAGACATTACCAAAGCCGTGCTGCGCCGCGAGCAACTCGGCACCACCGGTATCGGCAAGAACATCGCCATCCCGCACTCGCGGCACCCGAGCGTGAATCGTTTGGTTGGAACGTTGGCCCTCGCGCCCGGCGGCTTACCCTTCGAGAGCCTGGATGGAGAGCCGGTCTACGTCTTCGTGCTGCTCGTTTCGCCACAAGAGCGGCCCGGCGACCACCTCCGGGCGCTGGAAGCCGTCGTGCGAACCATGCGGAACGAAGACTACGTGAAGCAGTTGCGCGGCTGCACTTCAGCCGACGAGATTTGGAAGCTGCTCGAAGAGGCTCCCGGTTGGTGATGGGGGGCGGAGTCGGTTCACGCATTCGAGAATGCAGGGCTATGATGGACGGAAAGGCGACCCTAGCGTTGGAATCGGTGGATCAGGTACCGCGTATGGCTGCCCCGGACGAAACTGCGCGCGGCTCGGGCGATGTGTTGCGTCGCGTGGTTCGGATCGTCAACCCGCTCGGCCTTCACCATCGGGTTGCCGACCGCTTTGCGCGATCCGCGCTCGGGTTCGACGCGAAGATCACCGTTCGCAACGGCGACCTCACCGCCGACGGCAAAAGTCTCTGGGATCTGATGATGCTGCTCGCGTTCGAGGGCACCGACGTGGTGCTTGAAGTCGAGGGTCCGCAGGCCACCGCGGCGTTCGAGTCGCTGGCCGACATTCTCGCCGCTCGCGGTGGAGAAGATTACGCAATCTAACCCTTCGTGGCTCCAAAGTGGTTCTCCCGTCCATGGAAATTCGGCGCGGTATCGCGGTCTCCCCCGGCATCGCCATCGGTCCCGCACTCGTGCTGGATACCGAGGGGGTGCGCATCCCGCACCGCACCGTTCCGGTGGAGCAAATTCCGGACGAAATCGCCCGCCTGCGTCGAGCGTTGAGCGAAGCTGCGTCGGCCGCTCGCGATACCCGCCAGCGCATCGCCGCCCGATTGGGTCAAGACATCGGCAACATCTTCGGTGCCCAGCAATCCGCCTTTGAAGACGAGTCGTTCCGCAACCGCATCGAGCAGTTGATCCAATCGCAAAGCTTCTCGGCGGAATATGCCGTGAGCCGCGGCATTCGCGACTACGTGAAGCGGTTTGAAGAAGCCGTCGCCAAGCTCGGCGAGCACGCAGGCGTCGAGATTCGCCGTCGCGCCGCCGAACTGATCGACCTCGAAAAGCAAGTGCTGGCCATCCTCATGGGCCACACCAACGAGCCTCTGCTTTCCGTGAATGCCCCCGTCATCGTGGTTGCCAACGACCTCATGCCGTCGGACACCGCGGACTTCACCACGCGAACGGTCTGGGCTTTCGCTACGGAGAGCGGCGGGCCGACGAGCCATACCGCGATCTTGGCCGGAGCCCTGGAGATTCCCGCCGTCGTTGGCGTCGGGCGCTTCCTCTCCGACATTTCCGGCGGCGACCTCGTCATCGTCGACGGCGAACGCGGCCTCGTCATCCTCGATCCGGACGAGAAAACCATCGCCGACTACGAGGAGAAGCGAGCCGCACTCTTGGCCCGAGCCGACTGGTACGATTCGATTCGCGAGAAGCCCGCCGTCACGCTCGACGGCACGCCCATTCGCTTGCTCGGCAACATCGAACTCGCCCACGAGGCCGCCCACTGCGTGGAACGCGGAGCGGAAGGCGTCGGCCTTTACCGCACCGAGTTCCTCTACCTCAACAAGACGACCGATCCCACCGAGGAGGAGCACTACGAAGCGTACTGCAACGTGCTGAAAACGCTCGGGCCGAACCTCCCGCTGGTGATTCGTACCCTCGATCTGGGTGCGGATAAATTCTCGAACATGTCCGACCTGCTCACGGGCGAGAAGAACCCGTTCCTCGGCTTGCGCAGCGTTCGCCTCTGCCTGCGAAAACTGGACCTGTTCAAGACGCAATTGCGGGCGATTCTCCGCGCCGCCGTTTACGGCGACGTCCGCATCATGTTCCCCATGATCAGCACGGTCGAAGAGCTCCGCCAGTGCAAGACTTTGCTCAACGAAGTGCGAGAAGATCTGGATGATGCCAGAATCCCCTTCAAATCCGAGATCCCAATTGGTACGATGATCGAGGTACCGTCTGCCGCGATCCTTGCCGACATTCTGGCGAAGGAAGTCGATTTCTTCTCGATTGGGACGAACGACCTGGTTCAGTACACGCTGGCAGCGGATCGGAATAACGAGAATGTGGCCCACCTTTACAACCCGGCGGATCCGGCCGTTTTGCGGCTGATTCGCATGGTGGTCGAGGCCGGGAACCGGGCGGAGATCGATGTGAACGTGTGCGGGGAAATGAGCGGGGAACCGCTCTACGTCCCCCTCCTCATCGGTCTCGGGTTGCGGCAACTGAGCGCGACGCCCCGGAAAATACCGGACATCAAGAGAATCACCCGGCAACTGAGTGTGGCGGAGGCCGAGCGGGTTGCCCAGCACGCGCTGCGTCTGGAAACGGCCCGACAGGTCACCAATTACTTACGCGATCAACTACGACGTATCCTCCCCGAGGCCGTCGACTGATCGGCCGCAATCCCGACCGGTGGGGCACCAAACCACCGAGGGGCAGGCCGAAACCAGCGAACGTCCGCGGGTTGAGACGAGGGGCTTCAGTCGAGTTCCATCAAGGTTCGGGTTCCAATTTCGCGGGTCCGTCGGCGTTGCCGGCTGGAACTGAGAAGTTGATACTTGGAACGGGGAACGACCGGTGAAGCCGCATCCGATGCTCGGCGACAAACTTCGATTCCGCTTCTCCAAAACCGGCACGCTCCGGCTGCTCAGCCACCACGACCTCATGCGCTGCTTCGAGCGCATCCTGAGGCGGGCCGACGTTCCCTTCAAATCGACCGCTGGCTTCCACCCCTCGCCTCGCGTCGTCTTTGCCCTCTCACTCGGCCTCGGCGTCGTCGGCCGCGATGAAGCCGTCGAGATCGAATTCACCCGAGAATGCGAATCCGAAGACGTGCTGACTCGCCTGAACGCGCAAGCTCCGGATGGCCTCGGGTTCAAACGGGCCTCGGTGGTGCCGATGAAGGCGACGGCCTTACCGCGGCGGATGATCTACACGCTCGAACTGCCGGCGGATCGGGTCGAAGCCGCCACCGAAGCCTGCCGCAAACTGATGAGCGAAGAACGCGTCTGGGTCAATCGCTTCAAGCCGAAGCCGAAGCAACTGAACATCCGCCCGTACTTCCGTGCCTTCACAGTAGGTGGTACAGGCATTCCTGCCTGTACTGGCACACAGGCAGGAATGCCTGTGCCACCAGATTTCAAACATTCAGTATCCCTCGATCTTTGGGTCACGCAAACCGGCACGGCGCGAGCCGACGAACTCTTGAAACTGCTCGGACTCTCCGACCTCGTCGATTCGGGTTGCGCGCTCAGCCGCGACCTCGTGGAATTGCGCGACGAAATCACCGGCACGGCCGACCCGGCGGATCAACCGCCAGACGGACCGGCCGACACCTTACCTCTGGACCCGGCCGCGGTGGGAGCCGCTCACCGGGACAACGAGAACACCCCCGCCGAAGCCCACTTTGGGCCCATGGTGGAATAGTTGTCGGTTATTCGTCGTTGGGTATTCGTCGTCAGTCATTCGTTACTCCGAGGCGTGTCAGCCTCAGTGAATAACGAATAACCAACAACAAATAACGAGCGAGAAATAATCGATGGCGAACAACAAAAACGCGAGAACATGATGAAGAAAGAAATGTTGATCAACGTCCTCCAGTCGGAGGAATGCCGCATCGCGATCGTCGAGGACGGCGTGCTGGAAGAACTCTACGTGGAGCGCGCCAGCCAGGAGAGCTACGTCGGGAACATCTACAAGGGCCGGATCGTCAATATCGAGCCGAGCATCCAGGCCGCGTTCGTCGACTTCGGCATCGGACGCAACGGCTTCCTCCACGTGTCGGACGTCGATCCCGCTTACTACAAGCACCTCCTCTCGAAGGAAGCACTCGCGGAGTACGAGGAAGAACTGGAACGCGAACAAACCGGTGGCCGAGGTCGGAGCCAAGGTTCGGGCGGCCAGGGTCGTGGGCCGGATCGCGGTGGGCGAAGCAGCGGTGGTCGCGATCGCGATCGGGAACGACCGCCTGCACGGCGCGAACCGGCTCAGCCCACGGCGTGGCTCGAACCGCAACCGGTTCAGCCGTCGCGTCCCACTTCTCCAGCGAACGAGGAGTTCGACGAGTTCGCATCCGGGCTCGACGGCGAACTCCCGTTCGCGGACGCCGAAGAAGACAACGGCTTCGCGGAAGACAACGGCTTCGCGGAAGACAACGGCGTGGTCGAAGAGACCACGGTAATCGATGAGCCAGAACCGGCTCCGGTTCCGACGCCGCGGGCCGTGCGAGCCGCTCCGCCACTGAAGCCGCTGTCGCCGCCGATGGACGACGACGAGTTCGGTGCGGGTGTGCTCGATGAAGTCGTCTCGGATTTCGCGGACGACGTAACCCTGGCCGAGGCACCCGCTGCGGAAGCCGAAGGCGACGAGCCGAAGGCGAAGAAGCCGCGGGCTCCGCGCCGCGTGAAGAAGGCCGACGACGAACCGGCTGGTGAACCCGCCGATGGCGAAGAGGCCGAGAAGAAGCCGCGCGTTCGCAAGCCGCGCAAGAAGGCCGAAGGGGAAGGGGAGGGCGATGTGCCTCCGGACGCCGCGCCGCGGTTCATGGGTGGTGCCGAACACCGCACGTCACCTCCCGACGACGACGAGATCAAGCCGTTCTTCGAAGGCGGACTCGCGGACGACTTCGACATCGATGCCCCGAACGACCGCTTCGGCAACTCGCCCGCGGCCGAGACCGAAGACCCCGGCTTCGAGGTGGTCGAGGAATCGGGCTTCGAGGAACTTGCCGAGGCGGACGGCCCGCTGACGTCGGATGAAGGCGACGCTCCGCCGGCCCCACGCGAACCCGCTCCGCTCACCGGTCGCGGCTTCAACGACGACTTCGAAGACAACCGCCCGCCGCCCCGCAACGACCGCAACGATCGTGGCCGCGGCGGACCCAGTCGCGGCGACCGCGATCGTGGCCCGAGCCGTGGCGGACCTCCGAGTCGAGACCGCGATCGCGGCCCGGGTCGCGGCGGCCCTCCGGGTCGAGGCGGACCCAGTCGCGGCGGACCGCGCACCAGCGGCGGCCCTCCCGGCGGTCGCGACCGCGGCCTTCCCAAGCCCCCGATTCAAGAGATCTTCAAGCGCGGCCAGGAGGTCATCGTTCAGGTCATCAAGGAAGGTATCGGCACCAAGGGGCCAACCCTTTCCACCTACGTCAGCATCGCGGGCCGCTACCTCGTGCTGATGCCGAGCCTCGCCCGCTTCGGCGTGTCGCGCAAGATCGAAGACATGGACGCCCGGCGTCGGCTTCGCGAGATCATGACCACGTTGAGCCCACCCCGCGGCGTCGGCTTCATCGTCCGCACCGCCGCCGTCGATCGCGACGCCAAGGAACTCCGCAACGATCTCGCCTACCTCCTGCGACTCTGGCAGGTCGTGGTCAAACGCATCAAGCGCGTCTCGGCACCCGTCGAAATCTACCGCGAATCGGACATGATCACGCGGACGATCCGCGACATCTTCACCAGCGATGTCGATACGATCTGGGTGGACGAACCGAACGCGTTCGCGAGTGCCAGCGAGTTCCTCCAGATCGTGATGCCGCGCTATGCGAATCGCATCAAGTTCTTCGGCGAAACGGAGCCGCTCTTCCACCGCTACGGCGTCGAGGACGAAATCGCCAAGATGCACTCGAAGCGACTCGACCTCCAGGGCGGCGGTTCGATCATCATCGAGCAGACCGAAGCCCTCGTGGCCATCGACGTGAACAGCGGTAACTTCCGAGCGGAGAACAACGCCGAGGAGACCGCGTACCAGATGAACATCCGCGCCGCCAAGGAGATCGCGAGGCAACTGCGATTGCGCGACCTCGGCGGCGTCATCGTCAACGACTTCATCGACATGCGAAGCGAGATGCATCGCCGCAACGTCGAGAATGCCTTCCAAGCCGCGATGCAGCGCGACCGCGCCCGCACCAAGGTTCTCCGCATTAGCCAGTTCGGGCTGATCGAGATGACGCGCCAGCGGATTCGGCCGAGCTTGAAACGCAGCGTCTTTTCGGACTGTTCTCACTGCCGCGGCACGGGCTTCGTCAAGACGAACGAGAGCTTGTCGATCGAGGTGATGCGGATGATCCAACTCGCCGCCCACCGCACGCCGGCGATTCAATCGATCGAGGTGACGGTTCACGCGGATGTGGCCAACTACTTGCTCAACCGCAAGCGGAAGGAACTCGCGAAGCTCGAGGAACAGGCGAAGATGGAGGTGTTGATTACGGGCCAGCCCGGAGTCTCGCCCGAACTCTGTGCCTTCAAGTGTCTGGACCACACGGGCAACGAGGTGCGGCTGATCCCGCCTGCACCGGTGCGTCTCTCGGGTGGCCGAGCGCCGCGCTAGGCTCCGGAACGCGAACGCCGCTTCCCGCCGCAGTTGGATTAGTTGAAGGTTTAGCCGCGACGCGAAGTGCGCGTCGCGGCAAATCAGGAGTCCGCTCATGTTCATCTTCGAGAAAGCTCCGTTCAAATCGTGTCATGCCTCCACGCTCGTGGAGTACGAGCCTGGCAAGTTGCTGGCGGCATGGTTCGGCGGCGACGCCGAGGGTGCCAAGAACGTCCAGATTTGGTCCAGTGCCTTCGACGGCAAGGCGTGGTCCGAGCCGGCCGTGATCGGCAGCGAACCCGGGCAGCCGTGCTGGAATCCCGTACTCTTCAAGACCGCGCGGGGCACGCTTTATTTTTGGTACAAAGCGGGTCCAAAGCCCGATCGTTGGACCGGCTTCGTTCGCACATCGAAGGACGGCGGCAAGAGGTGGACTCCGCCCGAGATGATGCCCGCCGGCTTCTGGGGTCCGGTGCGGGCCAAGCCGATTCAACTGAAGGACGGCACCATTCTCGCCGGCACGTCGCTCGAGAGTTACCGAAACTGGACGCCGTACGTGGATCGCTCCACGGACGACGGCAAGACCTGGAAGCGGTCGAACCCGTTCGCGGTGCCGGGCAAGATGCACCAGATTCAGCCGACTCTCTTTGAAGCGAAGGACGGTCGCATCGTCGCGCTGATGCGGTCGGACGACCCGCGCAAGGTGTGTCGTGCGGAATCGAAGGACGGCGGCGAGACTTTCAGCCCCGCGGAGGAAACGGAACTCGCGAATCCCAGCGCCGGAATCGACGCCGTGAAGACCCGCGCCGGCGACGTATTCCTGATTTACAATCCACTGCCGATCGCCCGCACGCCCATCAGCTTGGCTCGATCGACCGACGACGGCAAGACGTGGAAAAAGGTCCAGGACTTGGAAGCGGAACTCGGCGAGTTCTCCTATCCCGCGATGATCGAATCCGCGGCCGGGACGCTGGAGATCGTCTATACCTGGAATCGCTCGCACATCAAGCACGTGCAGGTCGATCCCGCGAAGTTGAGGTAAGCTCGTCTATCGGGTAGAATCGGGTGAGGAGCGCAAACCATGCTGAATGTCTCGACCAGGAAGAAATCGGATCGTAGCGTGCGCCGCGCCGCGCGGTTGCGCCTGGGTGCTGCCGTTTTTCTTCGGTTCATGAGGGACGTTGCGAAGTGGACGACGACGGTCGAGAGCCGGCTTGCCAAGGTGTACATTGCGATTCGCGAGGACTCGATTCACGTTTATGCGATCGCTCGAATGGAACGGTACGACTTCGAACTGAGCCGCCTGCTGTCGGAATTTGTAATCGTACAGGCCGATCTGGGGATCCAGGCGAACGGGCACATTGTGCCCGACGGGCCGGAAGAGGAATTGGGTGCGTTCTTCGATCCTAACGAAGCATTCCTCATTACCGTGGTTTAACCGTGCCGAGTGCCGCCCAACATCAGGCCAAGGCGGATCGGAATCGCGTCTACCTGGACTCCGGTCTAGCAGCGATTCACCCCGATTGGGCCGCTGTCGTCGCATTTTATGCGGCTGTACATCTCGTCGAGAAACTCGCGGCACTGGAACGATCCGGACCGATCCACAATGCCACTCACAGCGGGCGGCAGCGATGGCTCACGGCACATCGCCAGCATCGAAGGATCTTTCGAGAGTATGAAGAACTCAAGCGTGCGAGCGAACTGAGCCGCTACGGAACGATCAACCAGTTCGAGCAGGCCTACGACTCAGCATCGGTTCAGAGTCAACTCATCGACGTTCACCTCGCGGCCATCGAAGCCTACGTTCACTTGCTGACGTCCCCGCCGAGCCCGCCCGCTAAGGAAAGTTGACATCGCAAACGGAGTCTCACCTTGCTCGCAACCCCCGTTGGCCGCTTCCGCATCATTGCCTTCATCGAAGGCGTCTCGTACCTCGTGCTGCTGCTCATCGCGATGCCGATCAAGTACGTCCCGGCGTTCGGCGAGCATCCCGAACCGACGAAGATCGTCGGTGCGATCCACGGCGGGCTCTTCGTGCTGTACGGGGTCGCGGGCGTCCTGGCGATGGTCGCTCGCAAGTGGCCGCTCAAGGAAGCCATTCGCGGGTTCGTCGTTTCGATCGTCCCCGGTGGCACGTTCCTCTACGATGCGGCGTTTCTCAAAGGCGAGTACGCGGCGGAACGAGCGCAGACTCACAGGCCGCCGCCGTAACGCGGCTCGTCTTCCGGGCTGTAGTTCCGGTACTTCATGAACTGCTTGAAGTAGCTGAGCGTGACTTCCCCCGTGGGGCCGTTGCGCTGCTTCGCGATTATCACTTCCAGAATCTTGTCCGCCTTGTCGTCGCTCTTGTCGAACAACCCAGGCCGATGGAGCATCATGCACGTGTCGGCATCTTGCTCGATGGAACCCGATTCGCGAAGGTCGGCGAGCCGCGGCTTGTGGTCTTGCCGATCTTCGGATGCCCGATTGACCTGAGCCAGCGCGATCACAGGCACGTTCAATTCGCGAGCCAAGAACTTGAGCCGCCGGCTGATCTGGGCCACCTGCTCTTGCCGCGGATCGCGGCGATTCTCGGGATCGATCAGTTGCAAATAGTCGATCACGACGAGCTTCAACCCGCCGTACTTTTCTTCCTTCTTCATCAGGCGGCGAGCGGTCGCGGCAATTTGAATCATGCTCCGCGACGGCGTGTCGTCGATGTACAACTTGGCTCGCCGCAGCACGTCGCCCGCGTCCATGAGCTTTTGCACGTCTTCGGAAGAGAGCCGCCCGGTGCGGACCTTATGGCTATCGACGAGCGAGTGGCAGCAGAGGAGACGCTCGGCGAGTTCGATGCGGGATTGTTCGAGGCTGACGAAGAGTACCGCCGGGCCGCGACCGGTCTCGGGGTCGATCTCGGTGATGATGTTGCGGACGAGGTTCAACGCGAATGCGGTTTTGCCGACGCTGGGCCGGGCCGCGATGATGATGAGTTCGGAGTTTTGGAGGCCGGCGGTGATGTTGTCGAGATCGTCGTAGCCGGTCGAGATGCCGCTGATCGAGAGGTTTTCCTTGCCGATGCGGGAATCGAGGCGGTGCCACGCTTCTTGGACAGCGTCGTTGAGCGTCTTCGTTTCGCCGACCATGCCGGCCTTGGCGATCTCCATGATGAGTCGCTCGGCCTGGGCGACGAGTTCGTCCGCGGACTGCGAGCGATCGTAGGCGTCGCGGAGAATTTCGTTGCCGCTGTGAATCAGGCTGCGGATCATCGCGGCATCGCGGACGAGCTTCGCATGGTACTCGGCGTTCGCCCCGGTGGGGACGGACTCCCAGAGTTCGGTGAGGTACGGCACGCCACCGACGTCTTCGAGGTGTTTGTTCTTGCGAAGGCGTTCGTGGAGCAGCACGAGATCGAGCGGTTGGTTTTCGTTCTCGAGGTCGGTGAGCGCCTGGAAAATCTTCTGATGGTGGTCGAAGTAGAAGTTGTCGGTGCGGAGGATTTGTTGGACGGTGGAGAGGGTGTCCGGATCGCGGAGGATGCCGCCGAGCACGCCGCGTTCGGCGTCTTTGTTTTGCGGCGGCAGGCGGTCGAGCATCGGATCGGAAGACATGGGAATTCCTTTTCGCGAAACGGCCCCGCGGCTATAATCGGATCATGAAACGTACGAAGACCAAACCTGCGTCGCTGACTTCTCTCATCGAAGCGCTCGGTGAATCTCTTACGTCGCAGTCCGCGAAACGCATCTTGGCGATCAAGGCGGACAAGAAGCTTCAGGCCCGAGTCAAGTACCTCGGCGAATGTTCCAACGGCGGTTACTTGTCGGCGGAGGAGCACGCGGAGTACGCCGAAATCGTTCGTTTCGACACAATGATCTCAATCCTTCAATCCAAGGCCCGAAGTGTGCTGGTCACTCTGGGAGGCAAGTCGTCATCTCAACTTCCGCGAAATCGCATATGAAGAAGTGATACGCGGAACGAAAACCTCCAGTTGTGTTCACCACTTCTCTCGATACTCTAAAGGGCCGAATTGCTTGTAGACTTGCGAACAGCTGGTCAATTGAGCGGGAGAAGGTCTCCGTCGCGTTGTAGGCATGGGCTTTGTTATACTTCACTTGTTCACGACTCCAACAGACGCGGCTCAGCTCGGTGGCGTCCTGATTGAACAAATCGCGGGAACATATCACCCACACGAATAGATCTGGTTTCCTCTCGCAGATGTCCTCGTAAATCTTGAGTGAAACACTCCAACCGGTGCTTCGTCCTGTTGACCGCGATTCGTTCAATATTGTCAGGAGACTCTTGTCGCCGAGCTTCTTGAGTTCGGCATCGAGCTTCAAAATGTCGCAATCATAGTGAAACTTAAACTCGAGGCGTGTCTTGCCGTCAATCCAGAGGTCTTTCCGTTCGGTTCCTTCAAGCTGATAACTCACTCCTCGCTTCCAGAGATGTTTTGCAATCAGGTATACGATCGGTCGTTCCTGCTTGATACTCATCAAGTACGTACTCATCTCCTCCAACTCGCGTTGAAACTCCTGTGTGGAGATGAGTGACCTGAAGTCATCGGCGTTCATGATCGTTCACGGCGAATGAAGTTGAGTGCGCCGAGAGATCTGAGAAAACCTACAGCTTCGCGACTGTTCATCGCGAAGCCGCAAGCGGCAACGAAGGTTACTTCTTCCCGGCTTGCAGGGCCACCACGAGAACCTGAATCGAAGACTCGATGTTGTACCCGAGGTTCAGCGGGACCGGGGTGAGCGTGTTCGCCTCGCGAATCGGATGCTCGAGCTTGATCATGTCCGGCTCGACCATCAGGTTCTTGCCCTTCAGGGCCTTGCTGATGTCGATCGGGCCGATCGAACCGTAGAGCATGAGGTGCGTCTCGACCACGCCGTCGCGATCGACCTGCGACTCGTGAGCGTTCGCCTCGATGGTGATGGCGGGCAACCTGGTGAGTTGCTCGGCCAGCACCTTGAGATCCGCGATCTTGGCTTCCCGAGCCTTCTCGACCTTGATCTTGTAATGCTCGAGGGTTCGCAGGTTCTCGTCGGTCGGAACCACGGCGAGACCGTAAGGGATGAGATAGTTGCGGGCGAAGCCGGGCTTCACCTCGACGATCTCGCCCTGCTTGCCGACGTGGGCCATGTCGTTGACGAGGACGACGACAGTGCCGCCATGCGGCCCCTTCTTGACCTGCTTGCGCTTGCGAATTTTCTTCTTCGGCTGGTTGAGGGTTTTGACGCCCCCCTCCACCTTGGCCTCGGTCTTTTTGGTTGCGGTCTTCGCCATGATCGGAATCCTGTACGAGAGCCTCACGAGTTGCGTGAGGGCGAGAACTTAGAACGGAATCTCTTCGCCATTGCCCCCGCCACCTGCGGCAGGGCCATCCGGGTAATCGGGACCGTGATCGTCGGGTGGGCCGTAGTTGGTGTTCGCACCTCGGTTGGGCTGCGTGGGGGGCCGGCTCGCGCCGCCGCCCATTCCTCCACCTCCGCCGCCACCTCCGCCTTCACCCTGCTTCGTGCCGAGGAATTCGATGTTCTCGACGACGATTTTGTGCTTCGAGCGCTTCTGCCCGGTCGTCTTATCGTCCCACTGATCGAGTTGCAGGCGCCCCTCGATATAGAGCGAGTCGCCCTTGCGGCAGTACTGCTGAATCAAGCTGACGAGGTCGCGCTTCTGAGCCGGCGAATGGAACGCCTCGCAGTCGATGTACAGTGGGTTCGGGTCGTTTTCCCATGCGCCGGTTTGCGGGTTCTTCTTGCTGCGACCGACGGCGAAGCGGAACTTGACGACGCGGGTCCCCGAGGAAAGCGCGGCATCCTTCGGATCGTCCGTCAACCGGCCGATCAGCATGAGCTTGTTCAGTGTGGCCACGATGCAACCTCCAGATGGACTCGCCCCGAAAAGGTAAGGTTAAGTTTCGGGTTCGGGTTTGAGGGGAGTCCTGGTTAAAGGTTAAAACATTGGCCTGAGGACACAAGGTTCGTTGCGAGCGGAAGGCCGTAATTCTCGGCCTCCAGCTCAAGCGAAACTATTCGTGCTTCTCGGCAGGCTCGGGACGGCGACCGCGTCCCCGAGGGCCGCCGCGATCTCCACCACCTTCGTCCATTCCCATGCCGAGCCCCGCCGGAATGTCTCCGCCGATCGCGCTGGGGTCGGTCGTCACGGAGGTCTCTTCTTGCATGCCGCGGACGGCGAACTCCTTGCCGTGGTCGTCGCGGGCCGCACCGAGAATCGCGTCGGCCCACTTGGGGTCCACGTTCAGCGTCATCTGACGCATGATCACGCCTTCGGCCAACTTGAAGTCGCGCTCGAGGCCGTTCTGATTGGTGCTCTCCATCGTGTAATAGACGATGTGGAAGGCACCCTTCTTCTGCTTCGAGATCGGGTAGGCGAGCTTCTGGTTGTAGTTCCACTCGCGGCTGATCGTGATGGTGGCACCGTGCCGTTCCAGAATGTGGTGAACCTGTTGCTTCACGGCATCGGCGTCGGCCGCGACCTTCGTCGCATCCAACATCAGCAGCGTTTCGTACGTTTCGACCGGCATCGAATCCCTCGTGAAAAATGCGGCGGCGGAGCCGTCGCTGGTTACCGTGGATCGGACGGGGAAATTCCCCGCGACCCTTCCCACACATGGGGAAGGGAGCAACCGTATCTTGTAGCCTCAGCCCTTGGAGCCCTTCTCGGGGTCGCCCTTGGGCTTCTTCTTTTTGTCGTCGTCGGCCGGACCGTTGAACTTATTCATCGCGGCCTCAGTGCCAGACTTCACCCAGTGAAGCACGGCTTGGGCCGCAGTCGCGATCGTCTCCTCGATCGCAGCCTTCTCGCCGGATTTGAACCGCGAGAGCACGTGATCGATGGCATCGCCCGGTGTCGGTTGGCCGACGCCGAGTCGCAATCGCGAGTAAGCATCGGTGCCGAGCTGTTCCTGAATGTTCCGCAGCCCGTTCTGCCCGCCGTGACTGCCCTTCGTCCGAATCCGCAACTTACCCAGCGGCAGGTTGAAGTCGTCGCAGACGATCAGCACCTGCTCGACCGGCAACTTATAGAAGTCGACCACCGCTCGCACCGAGCGGCCACTGAGGTTCATGAACGTCAGCGGCTTTAGGAGCAGAACCGTCTCGTCGCCTTCCTTACCTTCGGCAACCATCGCCTCGAATCGCTCGCGGGCCGTCCCATAAACGGGACTTCGCGCGAGGTAATCGACAACATCGAACCCGACGTTGTGTCGGGTTCCGGCATACTTCGGGCCGGGGTTGCCGAGGCCGACGACGATCTTCATGGCCGGTGGGAAGCATCAGGCGGCGAGCGCCATTACTCTTCCTCGTCCTCCGCCTTCTTGTCCGTCTTCTTGATGACTTCTGGGCCGGTGCCGCCCTCGGCCACCACAGCAGCCACGACCGCTTCCGCACCAGGCATCTTCAACTGCACGACCACAGCTTCCGCCGGTTCCAGCACCGTCACGCCTTCCGGAACTTGAAGTTCCCTCACGTGAATCGGAACACCGAGGGCCAGGTTCGTGATGTCGATGCGGATCGCTTCGGGAATATTGGTCGGCGAGCACTCGATGTGCAGCGCGTGGAGCGGTTGATCGAGCACGCCGCCACCCGTGATCTTGGGCGTGTTTCGCAACTCGACCGGCACCGTAACCTTGACGCGATCCGTTTCCGAAACGCGGGCGAAGTCCACATGCAACATGTGCCGACCGAATGGATCCCATTGCAGTTCGCGAATGAGGACCGTTTCCTTCTTGCCGTCGATTTGCAGGTCGAGGACACGGGCGTGCAGGACGCGAATGGCGCGGTCGAGTTCTTCCGCCGAGACGGAGACAGCGATGTTGGCTTCTTTGTGGCCGTAGATGATGCCAGGAATCTGGCCGTTTTTGCGGAGTTTGAAAGCGGCGCGAGAACCGGACGCGGCCCGTGCTTGGGCCGTGAGCGAGAGAATGACTGCCATGTGTTTCGACCCCGGCTGCCGGCTACCCTGTCAGGGAGGTTGCCCTCCCGTTACTCTCGCCGACCGCTATGAACTCAATAACTACAACAGAATTATGCGAACCGCCCCGCCGCGCGACAAGAGGGCATAATAGTTTCGCCGCGACCAATCCGAGACTCTCCCATGAAGCTCGCCACTGGCTCCACGCTGATTCACAACGGCACACTCGTCGACGGCAACGGCGGACCACCCGTTCCCGACGGTGCCGTCATCGTTCGCGATGGCCGAATCGCCTATGCCGGCCCGCTTCGATCCGCACCGACTCTCGAACCGAACATCACTCGCATCGATGCTCGCGGCGGAACCATCATGCCCGGCCTCGTCGAGGCCCACTTCCACGCAACGTACTTTAACGTCGCCGCACTCGAAGACCTCGACATCAAATATCCGGTCGAATACGTCACGCTTCTCGCCGCGGCCAACTGCAAGCTCGCCCTCGAGTGCGGGTACACTGCGGCCCGTAGCGGCGGCAGCTTATTCAACATCGACGTCTGGTTGAAGAAGGGCATCGAGAGCGACCTCTGCCCCGGCCCGCGACTCGCCTCCAGCGGTCGCGAAATCTGCGGCGTCGGCGGGCTCATGGACTGGAACCCCGACTTCCGCAAGATCGGTATGGACGGCCTCGTGCTGCTCGTGAGCGGCGCGGACGAAGCTCGCGCCGCCGTTCGCAAGCTCGTGAAGGACGGCATCGAGTGGGTGAAGACTTACCCCACCGGCGACGCCGCCGCCCCGGATACGAACGACCATCACACCTTGTGCATGACCTTTGAAGAAATGAACGCCGTGGTCGCCACGGCACACAACCACAAGCTGAAAGTCACGGGTCATTGCCGGGCCACGGCCGGGATCAAGAACGCCTTGCGGGCCGGATACGATGCCATCGAGCACGGCACCTTTATGGATGCGGAGGCACTCGACCTGCTGCTCGCGCGCGATGTGCCTTGCGTGCCGGCGCTCTACTTCGAGCAAGCGAGCGTGGAGCGCGGGCCGGAGTTCAACTTGTCGAAACGCGTGATCGAGGGGCATCAGGAAACATTGGAGGCCGGGGCCGAAAGTGCCCGCATGATCTTGAAGGCCGGCGGTCGCCTCGGCATGGGCGGCGACTACGGCTTCGGCTGGAACCCGCACGGCGACTACGCGCGCGAGCTGACTTTTTTCGTGAAGGACGTGGGCCTCACGCCGCTGGAAGTCATCACCTGCGCGACGAAGACCGGCGCGGAAATCATGGGGCGCGGCGAAGAGTTCGGCACATTGGAAAAGGGCAAGCTCGCCGACGTGCTCGTCGTGGACGGCGACGTGATCGCGGACATCGCGCTGCTCGAAGACCGGAAGAAATTCATCGCCGTGATGCAGGGTGGCATCATCAAGGCCGGACAACTCGCGAAGCCATTCCCCACCGTGGTGAAGTGCGAGAAGTGAACTTCGCGACGCGCGAGTTTCGCGGCCCGCCCGTGCTGCATTTTGCCGAA
>JAYTGN010000380.1:0-8404 GCA_043733485.1 Gemmataceae bacterium | reverse complement strand
GCCCGTGGGCCTCACTCGGCAAGGCTGAAGCCTTGCCTCGCTCCGGCCCACCCTACGCACCCCGGAATGGGTAACAGAAGAACTGCCGCTCGCCTTAGCTCTTCGCGGCCTCGAGAAGATCTCGCACGGCGGACTTCGCATCCGGCTTGGATTCCTCGGGATCGAGTGCGATTCCACCTTCTCCTTCCAGCCGAGCAATGTCGTCCTTGTTCTCAATCTCGTGAACGGTCGGCAGATCGCGGAAGTCGCCTCGCAGCGCCTTCAATGCGAACTTCTCCTGGTCGATGTCGGCACCGGATCGGAAGCCAATGGCTTGGAACAGCTTCCCCAGCCACGACGACCGGCCGAACAAATACTGCAGGAGGATGAACCCGCCGAAGGCTGGCAGTGCGAGCCACCAGGGGTTGACCCAGGCCGCCAGTGCGAGACCGGCGACCATCGACACGCCGATCACCGCCTTGGTGATTCGCCCAGCGCTCCACTCTTCGTTGATTTCTTCGAGTCGCTCCGTGATCGCCAGCGGTCCAGCGTCGGCAAGACAGGCGAGTCGCTTTTCCAGGGCCTTCTGGTCCCGGCAGGGGCTCGCCGCAGTGCGTTTGACGTGGGAAATCATGGTGTGATCCTCTCGAAGTTCGTTCTTGGGCCGATCTCGAACGCATCGATGTGCGGTTAGAGCACATTGCGGGAGGATCGGCCCCCCAGAACGAGCGAGACGACGAAGACGACCAAGAACACGAAGAACAGGATCCTGGCCGCGAACATCGAGGTTCCGGCCACGTCGGTGAACCCGAAGAGAGCGGAGACCAGAGCGATGACCAGGAAAAGAATGGCCCAGCGAAGCATGGGAAGCCTCCAGTGGTGATGCGGGAATTGCCATCGACTTGATGGACGCCAGAGGCGTTGCAATCGGCGTGCCGTTGCAAATGGGACGCAGGGCAATCGCCTGCCGTCCGATGGGCACGGGACTGCGCAGCTAAGGAATTTGCACGAAATAGTTTCCGATTTCGGTCAAACAACTCAGGAGCCGAGTAGGGTGGGCCGGACTGCGGCCAATCGCGAAGCGATTGGTCGTGGGAGGCCCACGCGGGAAGTCGCTGGTGACCCCGCGTGGGCCTCCCGCGTGGGCCGCATTCGCGGGCCACGCGGTCCGGCCCACCCTACGAGGCCCGGCAGACGAACTAGCGCGCGAAATCGGGAAGCTGTTTCGTGGACGTTCCTAAGCCGACATCAATCCCCCATCGAGAAGTAGACGGCCGGGGCCTCGACGGCCAGGAGCGCGTCGATCTTCGCAATCGCCGATTTGAAAGCCCCCGTCTCGGTGTAGTGCGTCACGATCACGAGCGGTATCGGGCCACTTTCGCCGGCCGCGGCCTCGTGCTGCACGACGCTCGAGATGCTGATGCGTTCGTCGGCCAAGATGCGCGTGATGTCGGCGAGGACGCCGGGATGATCGCCGACGAGAAGCCGCAAGTAGAAGCGACTCTTCACCCGTTCGGCCGATTCGACCGTGAAGCCCTTCCCCTCGCGGCTCCAGAGTTTCGCCGCCGCAAAGGTACACTGCGCCCGACCGACCGCAAGGTCGATCAAGTCCGCGACCACCGCGCTGGCCGTGGGCATCATGCCGGCACCGGGACCCTGATAGAGCGTCTCGCCGGCGAGGTCGCCGTGAACGGTGATGGCGTTGTACGCGCCGCGTACCTGAGCCAGCAAATCGGTGTGTCGCAGGAGCACCGGTGCGACGTGAAGCGCAACGGTCTTCGAAGTCGCGGTGCCCGTACGGCTAGTCTTGCGGGAGGGACGCTCGCCGTTCTTCGACGTGGAGGTCCACGCTTCCGCGAGCAACTTGATGGTGTAACCGAGTTCGTGGGCGAAGTGGATGTCCATGGCTTCGAGCGTGTCGATGCCTTGGCGTTGAATTTCGATCGGCTTCGCATCCACTCCGAAGGCGATCTGCGCGAGTACGGCCAACTTATGGGCCGCGTCCGAACCATCGACATCGAGCGTCGGGTCGGCCTCGGCGTACCCGAGTCGCTGTGCCTCGGCGAGTGCGGTGGCGTAGGTCATGCCCCGTTCGGACATGGCCGTGAGAATGAAGTTGGAAGTGCCGTTGAGAATGGCCTGAATCGCGGTGACCTGATTGGCGGCCAAGCTTTCGCCGAGCGCCCGGATGATCGGCACGCCGCCCGCGACCGCCGCTTCAAAACAGACCGTCATTCCCGACTTGCGAGCGGCTTCAAAGATCTCGTGGCCCGCCTCGGCAAGCAGCGCCTTGTTCGCGGTCACGACGTGCTTTCCGGCCGCGAGGGCGTCCAGCACGATCTTCTTCGCGGTCGTCGTTCCACCGATCAACTCCACGACCACGTTTACAGCGGGGTCGGCAATCGCGGCGGCTGGATCGGTTCCAATCTGGGTGGCACCGGCTTCCAGCCGGTGTTCGAAGGGAACGGCCCGAGCCTTGGCAAGGTCGCGCACGATGACTCGGCGGAGGATCAACGGCCGACCGGCCCGACCGGTGAGTCGCTCGCGGTGATCGAGCAGAATCTTCGCGACGCCGCCGCCGACCGTGCCGCAGCCGATCAACGCGATTCCCAACGGTTCCGACGACATACGCCCCACTCCGGATTAAACGCACGCGGCGGAGCGATTTTAGGTTCCGGAAGGCATTCTGGCGATAGGCCTGGGAGCGCGGCCGTCCCGGCCGCTGGGTTCACGAATAATTCGAGCTCAACTGCCACACGTGAAACTTCTGGTGAAGTGAGCCAAGCGGCCGGGACGGCCGCGCTCCCAGGGTCTCGCTCTCAGGGGTTGACGCACCGTTCGCGTTACCTAAGATAGGCGTCTTCACACGTTCGACGATCGTTTTTGAGGCGAGTCATGGCAGTACCCAAACGACGCACTTCCCGTTCGCGGAAGGGCACCCGCCGCAGCCATCACCACATCATTCCCGTGCAGGTTCAGTTCTGCCCGAAGTGCAATGAGCCGATCATGCCTCACCGCATGTGCCCCAATTGCGGCTCCTATCAGGGCCGCGAAGTGGTGAACATGGACGAGGATGCGCAGGGGAAGTAAATCATGCGGCTCGCGCTCGATGCCATGGGTGGCGACCACGGTCCTGGCCCAATTGTGGCTGGGGCGCTGCTCGCCCTTTCCGCCGTCCCCGACCTCACGGTCGTGCTGGTCGGCGACCGCGCCCAACTCGAACCACTTCTGCCGACCCTTCCGGATCGCCTCGAAATCTTCCACGCCTCGCAAGCCGTGGATATGAAAGAGAAGCCGGTCGAGGCACTCCGCAAGAAGCCGGACGCCTCGATCTTTCGCTGCTGGCAACTCATGGCCGAAGGGAACGTCGAAGGCCTCGTGAGTGCGGGTAACACTGGCGCGATCGTGGCTGGTGGCCTGCGGCTCAAGCGGTTCCTCAAGTGCGTACATCGGCCTGGAATTGCTACCGTCATGCCCACGGCCAAGGGCCGTTGCGTGATCCTCGACGTCGGCGCGAACATCTTCCCGAAGCCGCGCCACCTCCTCGAATACGGCGTGATGGGCTCCGTCTTCGCCCGCCACATGCTCGGCTGCGAACGGCCTACCATCGGCCTCATGAACGTCGGTGAGGAAGAGGGCAAAGGCCACGAACTCGTTCAACAAACTTACGAACTCTTCCGCAACAGCCCGTTCAAGGATCGCTTCATCGGCAACGTCGAGGGCCGCGACATTCACCGCGGTGCCGCCGACGTGATCGTGACCGATGGCTTCACCGGCAACGTCGTCCTGAAGTTGAGCGAAGGCGTCTTCGAGTTCGTGATGAATCAGGTGAATCAGGACGTGATCGGCGTGCTGGATGTGGAGCGCGATAAGGCGATGATGGCGATGAAGGGCCTGCTCGGTCGCTTCCACTACAGTGCCTTCGGCGGCGCTCCGCTGCTCGGCATCGACGGCGTTTGCATCATCTGCCACGGCTCGTCCAAGGATCGCGCCATCGCCAACGCCCTCGGCGTCGCCGCCAAGGACGTCCGCGTGCAGTTGAACCAAAAGATCGTGGAAGAACTCGAAGCACTCCCTGCAAGCGAAGAATGACCCTCAAGCCCACGGACGGCCGTCCGTGGGCTTTCCCAACTTAAATACACTGTCATGCCGCCAACCGCTTTCCTCTTCCCCGGTCAGGGCGCTCAGTCCGTCGGCATGGGGAAGCCGCTGACCGCAACCCTGCTCCCAGCCGCGAAGGCGCTCTACGACGAGGCCTCCGCATCGCTCGGCTACGACCTCTACCACGTCTGCCAAACCGGCCCCGCCGAACGGCTCAACGCCACCGACGTGAGCCAGCCGGCGATCTTCGTCGCCAGCCTCGCTGCACTCGAAGAACTGAAAGCGACCCAGTCCGAAATCCTTCACGATGTCGTGGCGACTGCCGGTCTCAGCCTGGGAGAATACACGGCTCTCGTGTTCGCGGGAGCATTGTCGTTCGCCGACGGGCTCAAAGTCGTGAAGGCTCGTGGCGAAGCCATGCAGCAGGCGGCGGAAGCGACTCCGTCCGGCATGGTCGCGCTAATCGGTACCGAAGTGGCGGACGTGGAAGCGCTCGTGGCCGAGACGCGCTCCGCAGGCCAGATCGAGATCGCCAACTACCTCTGCCCCGGCAACACCGTAGTCTCCGGTTCACTCGCCGCCATCGAGCACCTCGAGAAATTGTGTCTGGAGAAGGGCGGCATTCGGGCCTCGCGGCTTGCCGTTGCGGGTGCGTTCCACACCTCGATCATGAAGCCCGCCGATGAGAAGCTCGCTGCCGTGTTGAGCGAAGTGACGATCTCAGCGCCGCGAATACCGGTCTGGTCGAACGTCGATGCGCAGCCGCACACCGATCCCACGGAGATTCGCGAACTGCTCGTGAAACAAGTGCTTTCGCCGGTGCGCTGGGAAGACACGCTTCGCGGATTGCTGGCGTCCGGCGTCGAGCGCTTCTACGAAATCGGCCCGGGGCGCGTGCTCGCCGGGCTCATGAAACGCGTCCACCGCAAGGCCGACTTCATCAACGTCACGGTTTGAAGTCGAATCTCACTTCAACGACTTGAGAAACTTCACGAAGCCTGGGTGGTGCTTGTCCACCGTTTCCTTGGGGCCGCTCATGCGAATGTGCGTGGCCTCCATCTCTTCGTCGAGCACGATTGCCCAAATCACGCGGTAGTCGTCTTTCAATTCCTCCTTCGACTTCGGGTCGAAGGGACGCTCCTTGTACTTCCACGTTCCGTACGCATCGAGCACGTCGATCTTGGTCCCTTTCACGCCCTCGATTTTTGAGGCCTTCCCGACATCATCCGCGGTCTTGCCTTCGGGCGGCACGAACGTCGCCTTCCAGCGCGGGAATACCTTCTCGGCCTTCGGTTCGCTTTCGGGCATCACGATGAGTTCGGCATCGCCGGAGCCACCCTTCTCGCCGATCAACTTAAACTGGAACGAACGCAGCCGGTTGGCGACCTTCTCGGTCTTCCACTCGGCGGGAGCCTCGGCCGAGAGCTTGCCGATTCTCACCTTCACGGGCTTGTCGTCGGCGACGGCAAACGCGGGCAGTGCAAACAGCAGTGCGACAGCGGCGAGCGTACGCATCGCGGATACTCCGGAGGATGAACGGACGCAGTGCATGATAGCCGGATGGGGGAGCAAATCGAGGGAGAACTAATGGCACGACCTTTGCATTCTCTTTTGCATCGGTAGCCGGGCCGAGTACTTCAGAAACACAACAGGAGATCGAGATGAGTACCATTCGCGAGAGGGTGGAGAACGCGGGCGAAGCGGTGGGCAACGCCGCGAAGAAGGCTGGCGAGAAGATCAAGGACGGTGCCGAAGTGGTCGCCGAGAAGACCGCCGACGCGGCCAAGGCGACCGGCCAAGCCGTGAAGGATGCCGGCCAGAAGTTGAAAGAGAAGAGCGGGGCGTGATGCCCTGCTCGGAAGCAACGCTCGACGGGTAGTCGTAACTCCAACGACCCGTTGGACGTACCGGACGGGAGCGCGGAGATCACTCCGCGCTCCTGTTGCTTTTGTTACGCCATCTTCGAGCTGATGTTGACGAACGTGTGGATGTGCGGCAGCGCACGGTAGCTCCACACGAAGCCGGGCCCTTCCAAACGCCAGTAGCTCCACGGCTCCTTCGCGCTCACGGCTCCCTCTTCGTAGAACGCGATGGCGATCTTCTCCATCCCGCCGTTGGCCTTGATGATCTCCATCACTTCGTTGCCGTCTTCCTGGCGATACGGGGCCACGAGCGTCTTCATCGCCGCCTCGATGAGCGACTTCTGATCCTTCGTCATCTCGCCGATGCTCAGTCCCGGTGCCTTGGCGTCCTTGGAAGGCAACTTCACGCTTTGCACGCCGTCGGCCCACTTGCCGGGCTTCACGGCCGTCTTCTTCTGATCCGCCTCGAGCGAGCTGAAGAGTGCCGTGACGGCTTCGGTCTGATCGAAGAAGACGTTGTTCTTGGCGAAGCCGCTGGGGCTGTGGCCGTAGTACAGCGGTCCGCCGAAGGCGGTCTTCTCTTCCGAGTTGCCGTCGCAGCGAACGGTGATGTGGTGCCCGGCGAAGACGAGCGAGAACTTCTTGCCTTCCACCGGTTCGCCGTAGATCAGGGCTCCGATGCTCTCGAAGTCGCCGCTGGCATCGAACGTGTTGTTGCGGCTGAGGTGCCGGTAGCCGGCTTCGCCGTTCGCGATCGAGCGGAAAATCTTGTCGAGGAGTTCGACCTGCTTCTTGTTGTACTCGAGCCCGATGACGGACTTGCCGACGGGCGCGTTAGCGGTCATGAGCCGGGCCGGGAGCGGCTGAGCGCCCGCCTTGTAATCCCAGGGGAGCACGAGCTTCTTCTTCTGGTCGGCGTCCATCGTGGCGAAGAGTTCGAACGCGAGTTGCTCGGCGGCGGCTTGCTTCTCGACTCGGGCGGCGCGGGCCTGAGCCAAGGGCGAAAGCGGCAGCGCCGCCATCGCGGCCGACGCACCGAGTACGCGGATGAAATCGCGGCGGCCGAACGAATGCCGGCTCTCCGGGCCGACTTCGCACTCGGGGCAAGACGAGGAATTGATCGCGGGCAGCATGACACGCACTCCGGCGAGAGGATGGGGCGAGAACCCGACACTGGTGAGATTGTAAGCGATCCGCTCGGGCGAATGCGACAGAGAAGGCGCGAATTCTCATCGCGGCGCGAACGTGCGATGGAGCTCGATGAGCGGTTGATAGTCGAGTCGATCGGCGGCTTTCATGGCCTGTATGTACTCGATCCGGATGCTGCTCGCATCGCCGAGCTTCGGTTCGGGCCACTCCGTCGAGCGTTCCCCTTTTAAGCGAAGCCAAATATTCGCGAGTAGCCGCGACCACCGTCCGTTCCCGTTCAAAAAGGGGTGAATGCTCACGGCGCGATGGTGGAGTCGCGCTGCTTGTTCAAACGGTTCTTGTTGTCGCCAATAGGGAATCGTGAGTTCGAGATCCCAAACCTGTTGTTCGACGAGATGCCAGGCGCAGCCGAGATTCAGGTCGCACTTTCGAGGACTGCCGGCCCACGACCAGACGTTCCCGAACATTTCTTTGTAGAGGTCCATCATCCAATGAAAAGTGAAAGGGGCTTCGTCCGGGGATAGCCGGCCCACCAGATACTTCGCATAGGGGAGTGCGATGTTTTCGGCTTCGAGTTGATTCAGTTCGCGGCGCGTGGTGACTCCCTTCACCAACAGGCCCGAGATGTCGTCGATGGGCGTTTCACCGGGAACCGAGGGCCAACGATTCTCAATCGTCATCCCAGAGTTTCCTTTTCTTGCCCGCGAGCAGAGCGGCAATCGAGACGGCGATCAATCGTTCGTATCCCGGTTGATCCAATGCCGAAGCCTCGAGGGCTTGAGTGCCCTGGATCAGTTTGGCGACGTAACTCGCTTTGATCAGAGCGCGGTCCTTGAGAATCTGCTGGAGGGGGACAGTTTTGCCAGCCTCCATGTCCACACCGAGCACGCGAGCCACTGCCGCCACGTACTCGAAGCGGACGCGACCGGGATTCGTCAGGACTCGATTCACAGTCGCAACCGGAACGCCACTCATACGGACCAGTGTGCGCGTCGGCATGCCGAGCTTCTTGCGCCGCGACATGAGGAACGTCTCGAGCATCGGTTCACCTCCAATCGCGTTTTTATCACAGGCGATACAAACTCGCAAGGGCTCGTCGCGGCTCAGGGTGTGCCAACCATTCTTGGAGTTCAGCCAATCGGAACAAATCGAGGCTGTTCGATCTTCAGGCTGAAGGCCTGGGATTCCTTAGCCCAGGGCAACGCCCCAGTCGATTAAACGTCTTCGAGAGTTTTGTCCCGCAGGTGAAACACGGCTTTTCGCCGCGGATGCGGCGTCCGATGGTAGCCAGGGGTGAAGTGAGGCTTTGCGAA
>JAYTGN010000379.1:0-3074 GCA_043733485.1 Gemmataceae bacterium | reverse complement strand
ACGTAAGTCGCCGGGTGTGCGAGAAACCCGGCGACTTACGTCGCCGGTTCGCCAGGAAATTCAGCGAGTGCCAAAATCTCGAGGTACACCCGGTTGGGCTTGACCGCGAATGGGGAGGCGGAGTCTACTCAATTCTCGGTAAATGCGCGACTCGCAAGCCAGGAATTCGCACATGGCCACGGCCACGGCAACTACTCCCCGCACCCGACCCGACCCCACGCAACGATTGTGGCAGGTTCCGGTGTTCCTCATCGGATTGGCGACGTTCGCCTGCGCCTACCAGGGATGGTTGCCACTGGGTCCGCGCGATTCGGCTCGCGACTTTCGGACCGATGTTGCCGCCCTCGGGCTCCTCGCCACGAAGCAAAACCCCGACCTGAACGAACTCAAGGCGAACCTCTCCCGCGTGGCAATCGCGGCGGACTCGTTTCCCGAGAATGCCCCGGAAGCCCACTTCGCTCTGGGAACGGGTTACGTTCGCCTCGCCGAACTGACCTCCGATACCTCGGAAGCTCAAACGTCCTGGACGCTGGCGAAGCAGCACTTCGACGCGGTGCGATCCGAGCAATTGCCCGATTCGAGCGATGGGCCGAAACTCGCCTACCGGGCCGCGAAAGCACGGGCCGCGGTTCCCGCTCCAAACGCCACGCCGGCCGAACTCGACCTCACCCGGCGATTGCTGCTGAGCATGCCGTTCGGCGAGGATGCCGGGGAAGGGAATCGGCTCGCGGCGGAACTCGGACTGCGGCTCAACCCACCCGACTTTCAACAGGCGAAAAGCTCGCTCACGTCGTACATCGCCGAGACGGGGTTGGCCACGCCGCCGGCTTCCATCGCACGCGCGAAACTCCGGCTGAGTGAAGTTCACCGGCAACTCGGGGATGTCGAAGGGGCGAAGAAGTGGCTCGCTCAGATCGGCCCCGATGCCCCGCCCGATGTACTGCCCACGGCCAAGGCCCAACTCGCCCGCATTCGCATGGACGAAGGCGATTACTCCGGCGCTCGCCGCGAGTGGGAGGTCGTGCTCGCCATTCCGACGCTGCCGCCGGCCTTGAAGCCCTCCGCGACGTACCACCTCGGACTGTGCCTGCTCTCGAACAAGCCTCCCGATCCGGTTGGGGCGGCGAGGCGATTTGAAGAAGCTTCGAAGTCGGAAGGGCCGGAAGGCTTCGCCGCTTCGGTGAAGTTGGCGGAACTTCGCCTCAAATCCGACGACGCGGCTCGGCGCAAGGAAGCCGCGTTTTATCTGAACTCGGCTGCGAAGGGGATCGCCGCTCCGGGCGAGTACCCGCGCAACGCGCTCCTTCCCATTCAGGAAGTGCAGGCGGCATTCGAGTCGGGCGTTCAGGTGCTCGCGCTCGACGGCGCTTTTGAATCCGCGATCGCGGTGGCCGATTCGTACAAGTCGGTGGCGACGGCCGGGCGCGAGCGCGAGAAGCGAGCCGAGACGCTTGCCGCGTGGGGTCTGTCGCTTCAGAAGTCGGGCGGCGAAGCGGGGCCGAAGTTCAATGCGGCGGCCGACGACTATGCCGCGCTCGCCACCGTGCGAATCGCGGAGGCCGACAAGGCCGATGTGCTTCGTAAAGCCGCTTCGCTGTATCGGCAAGGTGGGAAGCCCGCCGCGGCCATCGGCATTTACGAGCAAGCCATCAAGCTGCCGAACTTGCCCGATGAAGCGAGCGGGCCGATCTGGATCGAGTACGCGGAAACACTGCTGAGCGTGAATCGACCCGAAGAAGCCTTGAAGGCACTTCAAGAAACGATGCTCAAAGACGGTCCGGCTTCCACGGCCGCCCGCTATCGCGTGGCCCGATGGCTCATCGATTCCCGCGTCGCGGCCAAGGTCGAATTCGGCGTGGCGCTCATGGACCAAGTCGCGACCGCGGAGACCGTGAAGCCCGCCGAACGCGAGATGCACGAACGGGCGCTCGTGGACGTGGCCCACGCCTACATTCAGAAGAAAAACTTCGCCGAGGCCGAGGCTCGCCTCGAAAAGCAAGTGAAACTCTATCCTTCCGGGGGCGAGTCGGGTCTGGGCAAACTGCTGCTCGGAGTCTGCTTGTTGCAACGGGCCGACGCGCGGGCCAAGTCGCCGGCCCCGAACCCCAAAAAGAATCGCGAAGAAGCCCTGCGGCTCTTCAAACTCGTCGTGGCGGAAGTCGACGTCCGAGCCAAGGAGAATCGGCCGATCGAACGCGATCCGTGGCTCAAAACGCAAGCCAACCTCCGGGTGCTGCAAACCTATCAGCAAATGGCCCGGCCCTTCGACGTACTCAAGGATGGCGACGCACTCCGCCGCGAGTTCGCCGGCACCGCGGACGAACTCATCGTGCTGAGCCTCATGTACCACGCTTACAAGCAACTCGATAAACCCGAGGGCACCTTCGCCATCCACGCGCAGATGCGCGAGGTGTTCGAGAAGTTGAAGGACAAGAAGGGTGCCTTCTGGGCGAAGGACGGGGAGTACAGCCAGGAGTATTGGGAGAAGGTGTGGTTCCAGACGGACGCACCAGCCAAGCAGCCATGAACCCTGGGACCGCGGCCGTCCCGGCCGCATGGGCCTTTGGTTGCGAAGGCGTGTCACCGGCGATGAAGCGGCCGAGACGGCCGCGCTCCCAGGGCAGATGAGCAGCCATGAACCCGTTTCTCGACGAAGCCGACGACCGGTTCGAACTCCGGGCGTCCACGATTTCCGACGCGGGCCTCGGTGTCTTCGCACGCGTTCCCCTTCCCGTTGGCGCAACGCTAGAAGTGATCGGTCTGCTCGTCGATCGCAACTCCCTTTCGGATCGATGCACTCACTTCGCGGACCACCACAAGTTTCGAGTCGGCGAGAAGTTGCTCATCCCCGCTGGCTTCGGGGGCCTCGTCAACCATTCGATTGAACCGAATTTGGAGAAGGTCTTCGAAGGCGACCGCGTCTTCTTGCGAACCGTGCGGCCCATTGCAGCCGGCGAGGAACTCGTGTTCCGCTATCCCGATTCCGCGCTCGAACGCTTCGGGATAGGATGAACTCAACCCAGGGCTTCCGCCCTGGGCTAAATCGGACGGCCGCAACGCGGCGAAAAAGGCTT
>JAYTGN010000378.1:0-8460 GCA_043733485.1 Gemmataceae bacterium | reverse complement strand
ACCCGGTTTCCAAAGCAGAAACCGGGTTTCGAACTCTTCGCCGATCCGCGGTTGCGGGTCTGTGCGTGTCTGTTCGCGATCCCGTTCGCGTTCTTCCTGTACAAGGCGACGCGGGGGCATCTGGAAGGGAACTGGGCGCTGGCGATGTACATCTCGGCCTGGCCGCTTGCGGCTGTCATGCTCGAACGCATGAAGAACGCCGCCCTCGCCAGAAAGCTGGCCTGGGCCTCGTTCGCGGTTCCTGCGGGCTGCGTTCTCATTCTCGCCGTTCATCTGGTGCATCCGATCGCAGCGCTCGCGCCGGGGGCGGACCGCATCACTCGGCAACGCAGCAAGGACGACATCGCACGCCAACTCGAAGCTTCGCTCTCCCGGAACGAGCCGATCTTCGCCACGAGTTACCAGTGGACGGCTCTCTTGCGCTTTCACCACATCGACGCCCGGCAGATCGACGGGCTCACGCGGCCCAGCCACTTCACGCAACGACCCGAGGGCATTCAGGGTCACGATCGGGCGCTCGTCTTCTCGGAAGGGTATCTGCCGCTCGAATTCGTGGAAGGGTTTGAACCGCCGCGAATCGTGGGGAAGTTCCCGCTCGTGGTACGCGGCGAGGAAGTGAGCGTACTCTGGCTGATCGAGTACGCAAAACCGGGCCACGCGGAAGGCCACGCCCAGGCGGCGACACTTGACCAAAGGTGATGCAATTCCGACGATGAGAGTGATTCAACTCCACGGACAAGAGAATAGACCACCACGGAATTCACGGAACACACGGAATTTGAGAAGCCGACCCGGTCGATCCGTTTTTCCTTCCGTGTATTCCGTGTGTTCCGTGGTTAAACTCAACGCATATTCGGTGGTGACTGCTCAATGGCCCGCCGACCCGTGAAACTGCCGGCTTTACCCGAGCATTTCGTCGAGGATCCCGATCGACTTGCCTCCTGCCTGGACCACCTCGCGGAGACTCCACTCATTGGATTCGACACCGAATTCGTGGGCGAAGATGCGTACCGGCCAGAACTGTGCCTCGTTCAAATTTCGACGTCCGAAGCGCTCTTCGTCATCGATCCGTTCGCGTGCGGGCCGCTCGATCGCTTCTGGCAACTCCTGACCGATCCGGCGAAGACGATCGTGCTTCACGCCGGGCGCGAAGACATTCGCATCTGCAATTTTGCCATCGGCCAGACGCCGAACGTGTTCGACGTGCAACTTGCGGCGGGGCTCGCCGGGTACACCTACCCGATTGGATACGCGGGCCTCGTGCAGGACATGCTCGGATTCCGCATGTCGAAGGGTGAAACGCTCACGGACTGGCGGCGACGGCCGCTTCAGCCAGCACAATTGCGATACGCGTTCGACGACGTCCGCTTCTTGCTCCCGGCCTGGAAGAAACTGACGGACCGCTTGAAGCGCAACGACCGGCTCGGGTGGGCTGAGGAAGAGTTTGCCGTGTCCGTGCGGAAGGCGGTCGCGGATGACGCAACCACCGAGCGATGGCGCAAGGTGAAGGGCACTGGTGGGCTGGATCGCCGACAGCTTGCGATTGTCCGCGAAGTTTACGGCTGGCGCGATGCCTTCGCCCAGCGTTTGAACCGCCCGCCGCGGATGCTGCTTCGCGATGATCTGATCGTCGAGATCGCGAGGCGAGCCCCACGGACGCTGGAAGATTTGCAACTGCTTCGCGGCTTGCCGCGCGGCGAACCCGAGGTGATCCTCGAAGCGGTTCGCCTCGCCAAGAAACTTCCTGCGGAGGAACTGCCCGAGTTGGAGGCTCGCGACAACGACCCGGCCCACGTCTTACTTCTGGCGAGCCTTCTGGGTGTCGTGCTTGCGGATCTCTGTTCGCGCAAGCGGCTCGCTTCCAACCTCGTGGCAAC
Source organism: Gemmataceae bacterium (assembly GCA_043733485.1). GTDB lineage: Bacteria > Planctomycetota > Planctomycetia > Gemmatales > Gemmataceae > Urbifossiella. The sequence continues at coordinate 6,583 of JAYTGN010000378.1, read as the reverse complement.
GGGCCAGGACCTGAAGAGCGTGGTTCGCGCGAAGGCAACCGACCAACCGATGCCGGAGGGACAACTCACGCGCGGTTGGCGGGCCGAGTTCATCTTGCCGGAACTGTTGGCAGTGCTCGATGGCTCGCACGCGGTGCGGGTAGTGAAGCCCAACTCTTCGGCCCCACTTGCCTACCTGCCGACGGCTGCTCCGCTCGAACACGAACCGGTGGAAGAAGACGAGGAGGACGAGTCGCTTCCGGATGATTCGCCGAATCCGGTATAACAAGCCAAGAACATGGCCGCTGTTTTGAATTTCGCGGAGAAGGAATGTCCACCGCGCTGAAGTGTCCGAATTCGAGTTGCCCGTACCTGTTCGATCCTTCGCGGGTGCCGGTGGGCGTGGTGCTAACCTGCCCGCGCTGTGGGATGCGCTTTACCCTCGGGCAGCCCGCTCCCGTCGCTCCGGCAGTTGCTCCCGCTCCTCAACCTCCCACGCCTGCGAACGCAGCCGGTTTCGACGGCCTGTCGCCGCCCGCAATTGAACTCGGCCCCGACGGCAGATCGCCGCGCCGATCGTTCTCCGCCGCCGGGGAATCGAGCCCGCTCCAGACCGGCATCATTGCGTTCATCTGCTTCGTGATGCTCGCCGGTGTCGGCGTCATGATCTACTTCCGCATTACCCAGAAACCGAACCAAGTCGGCGGCGAAACCGGCAATCAACTCCACGCCCACAACCTGTCCTTTGAGGTGCCCGCGAGCCCGTGGGCCCTGGACGACGATACGCGCGCAAAGCTCGGCCCGCCGATGATCCTCGCGTTCAAGCGAACGGAACCGGACGCGTTCATGGCCATCGGCGCGAAGGACTTCGAATCGCGCGAACCGCGACCGAGCGAACTCCGCTCCGCGATCGACCGCCTGATGGAGCGCAACTTCGAAGACATCACTCGCACGAACATCGCCGATGCGACGTTCCTCGGCCAGCCAGCCGCCTCTGCGTTCAGCTTTCGCGCGACGCTGAAGGATACTCGCGTCGCGGGGCTCGTATTCGCGACCAGTTACAAAGGCATCGGGTACTGGTCCATCTGCTGGGCCGGCGAACGCGACGCCGAGGAACAATCCGCGACGTTTGAAGCCATCCGGGACAAAGTGAAGCTCGAAAAGAGCCGCGAGAACTGGACTCCGAAGGACCATCCCGTTCGCACGTTCGGCGGGCACGCCCTCAGCTATCAGGTGCTGGATGGCGAGGACATTTGGAAGGAGCCCGATGCGAAGGACCGCCCCGCGACCGGCGAGGATCCCCAGGGCGATCTGCTCCTCGCCGCACGCGTGAAGCAGAAGGGAGCCGATTTCTTTGAAGAAGCAACGCTCGTGACGGTGCTGCTCGACCCCGATGGCAGCGACCCATTGGCGCAGGCTCGCAAATACGTTGAAACTCGGCGGGCAGACGAGGTGAAGGCTGCGGACGAGAAATTCGTCGCGAAATTCATCGAGCGGTCGGGTGCCCCTGAAGGCGATCCGCCTTCCAATCCGGTGGACACCCCGGCCTCGGTCGTTCGACTTCAGATGACGGTGCAGGGGGCGAGCAGTTCCTCGAAGCTACTCGTGATCTCGGCCATCAAGATCGGCGACCGCGTCGTGGTCGTCCATGCCTACTGCGCCTGGAGCGACAAGGAAATGTTCGAGGCGAAACTGATGCAGATCGCCGGCTCGCTGCGCGAATCGCGGTAACGACGGACATGAACAAGCCATTCGACGCGACGCTTAAGCACCTCATCGACGCGTTCGCGGCCGATTGGATCGGCGCGTTCGCTCCGCAGATTGGACTGCCGTCGACCGCCCGTGCCGACCCACTCGATGCCGAACTTTCCACCGTTCAGCCTTCGGTGGATAAAGTCTTTCGGCTTCGACCTCCCGAAACAGGACTACTCCATTTTGAGGCGCAGTCGAGTTGGGATGGCACGTTCCCCGATCGATTGCTCGTGTACAACACTCTCTTGGAACACCGATACGGCGGACCGGTTTACACGATCGCCCTGCTACTCCGTCGCGATGCCGAAGCCAGGAATCTCACGGGCACGCTGATTCGGACGTATCCCGACGGCTCGGAATACCTACGGTTCAACTACAAGTTGATTCGTTTATGGGAATTGTCTGCCGATCGGCTGTTTGAAGCGGGTCTCGGTGCACTTCCGCTTGCATTGCTCACCGATGATGCGAAACCGCGTTTGCAAGAACTCGTGACGCGATTCGCGGAGCGAGTCGAACACGACGCACCGGACCGGGAAACCAGCAATCTCCTGCTGACTTGCGGTTTCATTCTGCTCGGTTTGCGGTACGATCAAGATGACATTCGGAAGCTCTTTTCTGGAGTGCAACGCATGACCGAATCTTCGACCTATCGGTGGATCTTGGAGTCGGGCCGCGCGGAGGGGCAAGGGCAGGGAATCGGGCAGGGAATCGGGCTCGGAATCGTTCAAGGCGAGCAAACCGCGTTGATCACGATGCTCGAAGAGCGTTTCGGCACGATCCCGCAGCAGATAGTCGAGCGAATCAAGGCCGTCGATGACCCATCGCGACTCCAGGCTGCAATTCGCCAAGCGATACGGATCGCAACGCCGAGCGATCTTCAACTCTAAGGCGTCACGCTCGGGATCACCGAGGGCGGCGGTAGCGGCGAAGCTGGTGGTACGACAGGCCCACCCTCCTGGCGGCGCGGCTCTGCGGGATGCTCGGGTACCGGCAGATTCAAGCCTCGCTCGCGGAGGTTCTCCGCATTCAAAATGAGTTCGCTCGTGTCCGTTCGCACGGCGGGCTTGAGTTCGAAGTTGTACCGGCGAACGTCATCGACCTTGAACGGCCAAATCACCTCCGCGAGGAAGTCGAACGGCGGGTACCCGTACCACGGAGCGCGGACGTGAACGCGGTGCGTCTCGCGCTGATAGTCCGGGTGAACGAGTTCGATATTGTAGTAGCCGTAGTATTCGAACGAGGCATGAGCCGGGGCGGCCCCGATCGCGCGGTTGTTGACGTAGACCTGAGCGTTCGGAACGTTGGACTCGATGACGAAACGCCGATTGACGCCTCCACAGCCCGCTCCGGCGAAGAGTGCCAGGCTGGCTGCAACGACGAGAAGTCGTGCGGGTCGCGATGTGGCCATCGGTTCCTTCCACCCGGACGCGGGATCGGTGCTACAATTGATAATTCCCGCCATACCGCGTAGTTGGAGCCGGGTCAACCGGTGTTTCGCAGGCGATAGTTGGCCTCGCGGGTCGCGATTGACGTAAGATGCAGTTCAATCGGGGAGTTGCACAAGGGGAACCGGTGCCGGCATTTGAACCCGTGCGATACGCGGCCCTCACGGATGTGGGGGTGAAGCGGAGCCACAATCAAGACGCTTGTGCGGCGCAACCCGCCGCCGACGCGGCCGGTTATGCGGCTTACGGGCACGTTTTCGTCGTGGCGGATGGCATGGGCGGCCACGCCGTCGGCGAAAAAGCCAGTGCCAAGGCCGTCCGCGACATCCCCTTCTTGTTCCTCAAACACGTTCACGATGGCGTTTTCAACGCGGTTCGCCGCGCCTTCCAAGAAACGAACACCGGCATCTTCACGGTCGGTCTGGAAAATCCCGAGTTCCGAGGGCTCGGCACCACCTCCACCGCCTTGTTCCTCCGACCGGAAGGGGCTTGGATCGGCCACGTCGGCGATAGCCGAGCCTACCGCGTCCGCGAGGGAGTGGCCGAACAACTCACCTTCGATCACTCGTGGGTCTGGGAAATCGCTCGCCGCCAGGGCATCGACCCGGACGAACTCGGCGACTTCAAAAAGAACGTGATCATCCGCTCGCTCGGTCCCGACGCGGAAGTGGAAGTCGATGTCGAAGGGCCGCACCCCGTCCAAGATGGGGATGCTTTCCTCCTGTGCAGCGACGGCTTGACGGGAGTCGTTTCGCCCGAGGAAATCGGCCCGGTGGTGTCGGTGCTTCCTCCCGATGAAGCCGCACGCTTGCTCGTGAACCTCGCCAATCTCCGCGGTGGCCCAGACAACATCACCGTCCTCATCGTTCAGGTTGGCGGCGACGCGGGTCTCTTCACCAAGAGCGGTAAGAAAAAGGGCGCGTTCCCGCGAATGCTCGCGGCGTGGAACCACAAGGTGCCCTGGCCATTCACGGCGCTCGGTGCCGGTTGCCTCTTCGCGGCGCTTTCGCTGGCTATGCAGTTCAACGAGATTCCGGGTGCCGCGTTCTCGTTTGGAATCGCCGCCGTCGCGATCCTGGCGGGTCTGGGTGGCCTGGCGATGCACCTCAAGAAAGAGCCGGAAGAATCGCAGCTGCCCAACGACGCTCCTCGCGAGCTGCACGTCTATAAGAAGCACCCTTTCCCCGTGAAGCGTCAGGTCGTGGAAAAATTTGCCGAGGTGGAACGGATTCTGGTCGATGCCATGAAAGGGCAGGGAGTCGCGGCAGACTGGGACGGTTACGCGAAATTGGTGGCCGACGCCGAGTTGCGATTGAAGAAAGCGGCCGACGCCGAAGCCGTCGCCGCTCGCTGCCGCTCGCTGCTCTTCCTCGCGGATGCGTTCCACAAGGCTCGTCAAAAGGAAGAGTCGTTTCGCCCCAGTTGGACCAGCCCGACGCGAGCGTGAACGCCACCCGTACCGATTTCGCCTGACGGTGCTACAATAGAAGTGATATGCTAGATTGAAGTTCGAGCGACCCGCCGAGGTGAACCCTCCCCCGAGCCGAATCCGGGTTTTCTGAACGAACCCGCTTCGTGCTTCCCGCTTCCTTCGAGTTTCCACGCGAAGTTCGAAGTCGCTCCGCAAGGAGTCGCACCATGCCGGAACGCAACGCCGGTTCGAGAATACGCTACCCACGTGGGCAGCAGAAACCCGCCAGGAGACCCCTCATGTCGGAACCCCTCGCCGCACCCCGCTTCACGCTCCGCGCACTCCCGCTGCCCGCTAAACTGGTCGTCACGTGTTTCCTGATGGCCGTCGGGCTGGGCTATTCGTCCGCGATGGTGCAACTGCACATGCAAGACTCGCGGAGCGGCAAGCCGATGCCCACGGTCGCGGATGTGGTGGCGAAGTTCACCGGCAAGCGCTGGCACGAATCCGCCCCGCCCCGGCAGGTGAGCCAGCTCGAAAAGCTCATCATGGGGCCGGTCGAGGGAGTCCCTTTCAACGGGATCGGGAGCATGGCTCCAGTGTTCTTTCACAACGATGCCGGCAACTTCAAGAAGCTCATTCAAGGTGCCTCGCCAGAGGTGAAGGCTAGGATCATCGCCGAGCGGGAAGGCGAGCGCCTCGCCTTGCAACTCTGGATCAATCTCCCGGCCCAACAACGGCAAGGCTTTTACGAGGCCGATCGGCTGATCGTTCCGGCGAAGCAGGCCCCGAAGTCCATCACCCCGAAATACGCCAGCAACCAGACCAAGATCTCTGAAGGCATTCGAGTGAAGATCCTCCTGCACGACCGCTGCGTCCGCTGCCACGGCCAAGATGGCGCGCAGGCCCAGTTTCCCCTGGAGACGCTCGCGCAACTCGAGGGCTACATGGAGGTGCCGGCCGGCGTGACCGTGCCCGAGGGCGGCGGTTGGGTGAAGGTCGAAGAGCCGATCAGCCTGGAGAAGTTGACGCAATCGACTCACGCCCACATGCTCAGCTTCGCCATGTTGTTCTCACTGACCGGGTTGGTGTTCGCGTTCACCAGTTACCCGGCGGCGATCCGGTGCGTCTTCGGGCCGCTCGCATTGGTAGCTGTGACCGCCGACGTGTGCCTGTGGTGGCTGGCCCGGCAATGCGACCAATGGGGTCCGTACTTCGCCATGGGCGTACTCGGCACCGGCGGAACCGTCGCCCTGGCACTCGGCGTCCAGATCGTCTTCAGCCTGTTCAACCTGTACGGCAAGATGGGCAAGGTCGTGCTGCTCGCGATGTTCGCCGGCGCTGCCGCTTGCGGTGGCTTGGTCTTCGTGAACCAGATCGCGCCGGGGTTGGAGAAGAAGGCCGCGGCCATTCAAGCGGCACAGCAGCCGAAGCCCGATGCGATCATCCCGGTCGAGGTGCCGCCGAAAAAGGACGCGCCGCCGACCTCGCGGCTCGAACGACTCCTCTCCGGCGAATTCAACCCCATGAAAAACTTCAATGGGAATGCCAACGGCGGAATGGTCCGCGCTTTGTTCGACAAGGACGAGGAGTTCGCCAAGGCCACTCCAGCCGTGAAAGCGGAACTGACCGAAAAGCGAAAAAGCGAGCAGGCGCTGATACTATTCTGGGTGCAAGCCGAACCCGAGAAGCGGAAGGTGGCCTACGAATCCGACAAGTTCCCCGTGCCGACGGCTCTAAAAGGTCGGCCCTTCACGCAGGAATTCAAGGTGGACGATCAGACGGTGCGGATCAAGTCGCTGATCGACGCACGATGTGCCCGCTGCCACGGTCCGGAGAAGAAGCAAGAAGACTACCCGCTCACGAAGTATTCCGAATTTGAAGAGTACTTCAAGCCCGACCCGAAGGAATGATTAGGGCCTATCTTGTAGGGCGGGTCGAGGCTTTGCGAGCCCCGCCGGAGGTGCTGCGAATGCACGGCGGGGCTCGCAAAGCC
>JAYTGN010000377.1:0-20689 GCA_043733485.1 Gemmataceae bacterium | reverse complement strand
CGGGTGTGCGAGAAACCCGGCGACTTACGTCGCCGGTTCGCCAAAATCTCAAGGCACACTCTCTGGTGCGATCCACCTTCACTTTCGGAGCGTCGATTGCTATTCAGAAGGAAGCCTGCATCGGAATTCGCGCGAGGGCCTCTAATTCCGTGCGGAATGTCCGGTGTGAATGTTCTGCGAAAATTCCGCGCTCGTTCGGCACACATTCGCCGTAGAGCGCTCCTAGAATGTCAATGAGAGGGGACGGCCGACCCTTTCCAAATATAGACGGGAGCCCACCATGAGCACCACACCGAATCGAGCCGGGAATTCCACGGGGAAGTCGCGACGGAAGGAACTGGTTCTCGATTTACCCACTGCCCGGCAGATGCTGCCCCTCGTGAAGAGCATCGTTTCCGACATCGTGACGACGCGGGTGACGATCAATCGTCTGACTCCGGAACAGGAACGCCTGGACCGTCAGCGCCACGATCTCGTGTGGCAAGAACGCCAGCGCCGCTACCAAGTCGGCGAGGAAATCAACGCGGCGGAAAAGAACCTGACCGCCGCCGTCTCGGAGCTGCAATCGCTCGGCGTGAGCCTGATCAACGAATCCGCAGGCGAAGTGGACTTCCCGACCCGGATCAACGGCCGCACGGCCGCATTCAACTGGCAGCACGGCGAAGATCGCCTCGACCACTGGCACTACACGGACGAAGAGCTCCGTCGCCCCATCCCGGCCGACTGGCAGCTTTCCTCGGCGGTCCCGAGCCGCTACCGCGGCAACCCTTGAACCCGCTCACGATGCAAGTTCCTCACACGGGCGGCTTTCCGCCCGTTTTTTCGTTTCCACTTCGCCTCGACCCGGCTGCTATCATGATCGCATGGCCGCTCCCGAGGAACCGATCCTGAGAGCCGTTCGCGACCCGGATCGCGCTCGGCGGAATCTCGCCGCACTCCAGACTCACCTCGGCAACGTGGCCGAGCTCGTTCCCGCGCTCGCTCGCCTGCTGCCCCGCACCGCCGACCCGGACATGGCGCTCAACAACCTGGAGCGTTTGTTCGCGCAGCCAAGTGCCCGATCGCAGCTCGCGGGATTGTTGGAAGCCCGAAGCCGAGGGCTCGAAGCGACTCTCAACTTGCTCGCCACGTCGCAGTTCTTCGCGGACACGCTTGCCTTGTATCCCGAGTTTCTGGAAACGGTACGGCAGCCTCCGCGCCGTACGCCGATGCCCCCGGAACTCGTGGCGGAACTGCGTTCCGAGGTGGATGCCGCCCCGGACGACCCCGGCGTGCTGCGCGTCTTCCGTCGCTTCCGCGCGAGGCACCACCTCCGCATCGGCATCAACGACATCGTCCGCGATCGGCCGTTGGAAGAGATCGCACGCGAACTCGCTCGCCTCGCCGATGCTTCACTCGAAGTGGCCCTCGCCCACTCGATGCGCTCCGTCTCGAACCGCATCGGCAAGGCGATGGGCCCGGACGGGAAGCCCGCCCACCTCGCCGCACTCGCGTTCGGAAAACACGGCGGCGACGAACTCAACTACTCCAGCGACATCGACCTGATGTTCGTCTACGATCACGATGGTGAAGTCGCGTGCCGGCGCGGCGGTATCTCGAACGCCGAGTTCTTCACCGACGTGGTGCGGCAGGTCGTGCGCTTGCTCTCGCAAGACACCGATCGCGGCATCGCCTATCGCGTGGACCTCCGGCTGCGGCCCGAAGGGCAGCGCGGGCCACTCGCCCGCTCGCTCGCCAACACCCTCAGCTACTACGACACGCGCGGCCGCACCTGGGAACGGCAAGCGCTCATCAAGCTGCGGCCCGTCGCCGGGAACCTCGAACTCGGCCGCGAGTTCCTCGCCGCCATCGAGCCCTTCGTTTATCGGAAGTACTTCAGCTTCTCCGAGATCAACGAGGTGAAGGCGCTGAAGCGACAGATGGAACTGCGGGCGGGCCGGCCGCGCGGCGGCGAAGGTGGGGAATCCTCGGCCGCGGCACGCTGGATCACGCCCGCCGACGTGAAGACCGGCCGCGGCGGCATCCGCGACATCGAGTACACCGTGCAGTTCCTCCAACTCCTGAACGGCGGCGACCTCCCGGCCGTGAGGCAGCGCAACACGCTGGTCGCGCTCGAAGCCCTGGAGATTGCCGGGTGCCTCACGCCGCACGAAACCTACACTTTGGCCGAGGCCTACCGCTTCTTGCGGAAGACCGAGCACCGGTTGCAACTGCTCTTCGATTTGCAAACGCACAAGCTGCCGACTTCGGCCGACGAGATGCGCAAACTCGCGCTGCGGATGGGCTACACGGTGCGGAATCAGGAGGCGGGAGCCAGGAGCCAGGAGGCAGTCGATCTTCCGCCTCCAGACTCCCGTCCCCTATCTCCGCAAAAGCGGTCGCCGCTGGACGAAGCCCCGCTTCCCACGCTGGACACTCGCGATCTGCTCGTCGATCCGCTCGATCAGTTTCTGAAGGATCTCCACGATAAGACCGCGATCAACCGCGCCGTGTTGAACCACCTGTTGCACCAGACGTTCCCCGATGCAGACGGTGCAGCCGAGCCCGAATCGGATTTGATCCTCGACCCCGAACCGGACGAAGCCGCGGTGAAGAGCGTACTCGCGCGATATGGCTTCCGCGATGTCTGGAAGGCGTACCAGAACCTGATTCAACTGGCCCGCGAGTCCGTGCCGTTTCTCTCCGATCGGCGGTGCCGGCACTTCCTCGCGTCGATCGCGCCGGCTTTGCTTCGAGCCGTTGCCGAGACTCCGGACCCGGACGAAGCCCTCACGAATCTCGAACGCGTCTCGGCTTCGCTCGGTGCCAAGGCCGTGCTCTGGGAACTGTTCAGCACCAACCCCGCGAGCCTCAAGCTCTATGTGGACCTTTGCGCCGGCAGCCCGTTCCTCTCCAGTATTCTCACGAACAATCCCGGCATGGCGGACGAGCTTCTCGATTCGCTCGTGTTGAACCGCCCGCGACCCGCCGAGGAATTGCGAACCGAACTCGCCGAGCTTTGCCGCGGGGCCAACGACCTCGAACCGATTCTCCACAGCTTCCAGGACAAGGAAGTGCTTCGCATCGGCGTCGCGGATTTGCTCGGCATGGCCGACATTCGGCAAACGACGCTCGGCCTGTCGGATGTCGCCGACACGATCCTGAACCAGGTGGTCGAACTCGTGGAGCCGGGCGTGCAGTCGCGCTGGGGAGTGCCGCAAAGCCCCGGGACGGCAGTCCCTAGGCAGCCCTGCCGCTATGCAATCCTCGGCCTGGGCAAACTCGGCGGCCGCGAGATCAGCTACCACAGCGACCTCGACCTGCTGCTCATTTACGAAGGCGATGGCGTCACGCTCGCCGCGGGTTCGGGAGAATCGACTCCGAATGCCTATTACTTCACGGAGCTAGCGCAGCGCGTGATCAAGACGCTCGGCACGATGGGCCCGATGGGCCGGCTCTACGCCGTGGACATGCGGCTGCGACCCACGGGAAAGTCCGGCTCGCTCGTGCTGCCGTTGTGCGAGTTCGAGCGCTACTTCGCGAGTGGCGGAGCCCAACTGTGGGAACGGCAATCGCTGGCTCGCGCGCGCATCGTTCGAGGCGATCCCGACTTCGCCCGAACCGTGATGGAGCGCGTCCGCACCGCACTCGTCGGCCACTCGGATTCCATCTCACTGGTGAACGAAGTTCGCAAGATGCGTGAGAAGTTGGAAGCGACCGCCAGCCCGCGCAACCTGAAGCGCGGCCGCGGCGGCCTCGCCGACGTCGAGTTCCTCGTGCAACTGTTTCAAATTCGAAGTGGCCTGGGACAACCCGATCTGATTCGTTCCAACGTCTGGGATGCCCTCGAAGCACTCGAAGCGGCACGCTTGCTTTCCGAGGAAGACGCCGCAACCCTCCACTCGGGTTATTCGTTCCTCCGGCTCGTGGAGGCTCGCTTGCGAATCGTGACGGATCGCCCGCTCACCGAGGTGCCGGACAATCCTCACGACCTAGCCAAACTCGCCCGCCGGCTCGGCTTCGAAACTTCGCAACTCTTCCTAAACGAAGTGCATCGCACCACCTCGAGCATCCGCGCGGTCTACGAGAAGCTGACGGCCAGTTGAAGGGATTCCTATGGTCGAGGGGCGTACGTCATACCAGCGGAACGGTGTTTCCAACCTGAGTGGGATTCCGTTCCTCGCTATGCTCGGTAGAATGAGATGAAAATGGAAGGTGGTTCGATGAGCGACCTGAGCAACAAGGTGTTTGAAGTCTTCTCCGTTCAGCCTTTGAAGCAAGACGAAATGGGCATGTATGTCCCGCTCGACAAGCTCCGGGGCGTCGCTCAGAACGAACCTCGAAGCATTGTCGAAAAGATTGCAAGTTACGTGCAGAGCGCGGGTGCGACGAGCCATTTCACCGCTCATGTTCTCGCCGGTCACAAAGGGAGTGGAAAATCGACGGAACTGGTGCGATTGAAACATCACTTGGAAACTCAGACCCCCAAGTTCTTCGTCGTCCATTGCATGGCCGAGGAAGACATCGACCGAAACGACGTCGATTTTCCGGAAGTCCTCATCGCGATCGTGCGGCAACTCGCCAAACAGATCAAAGAACGCGAACAGATTGCGCTCGAACCGGGCTTCTTCAAGAAGCGATTCGATTGGTGGAAGAAGATATTCACCGACGAAATCGAGTTCGAGAAGCTCGAACTCGCGGCGGCGTTTCTCAAAATCAGCGGAGCCATCAAGAACAGCCCGACTTCGCGGGAAAAAGTCCGGAAGTTCATGGAACCGGACTCCGACAATCTGCTCAATGCGGCCAATGAAGTCATCGGCAAAGCAACGCTCGAACTTGCAAAAAAGGGTTATGACGGTCTCGTGCTGATCGTGGACGATCTCGACAAGATGATCGTCCGCCCGATTGGAGACGGAAAGGTCGATTCGGACCAACACTTGTTCCTCAACCGCGCACCGCAGATGACGGGTTTTAAATGCCATGTGATTTACACGATGCCGCTCTCGTTGGCATACTCGCATTCGCAGCAAGTGAAGGACCGCTACAACAAGCGTCTGCCGATGATCCCGATGGTGAAAATCAAATCGGTGCCGCCCAAATCCAAGGATCATAAACCGGGCATCGAAGCCATGCGTCGAATGATCGAAGAGCGATTGAAGAGGATCCAAGTGCCTTTCGACCAAGTATTCCAGAGCGAGGCGGTGTGCGAGTTGCTGATCAAATTGAGCGGGGGGCAGCCGTCGGCTCTGATGGGGATGATACCGGATGCGGTGATCTCGGAAGGGCTGCCGATCTCGGAGCAGTCGCTCGAACGGATTCGACGCGAGAACAAGCGCGATTACAAACGCACGTTGCTCCGAGAAGACTGGGAGATTCTGGAAGTCATTCGCAGCGGCAAGCCGTTCGAGCGGAACGAACAACAGGAAGAACGATTCCGAATGCTGCTCGAAAGTCGCGCGCTCCTTCAATACGTGAACGACGAAGAATGGTACGGCTTGAATCCGTTCGTCGAATTGCTCGAACCTCCGGCAGGGATCAAACCCGATGCCAGCAAGTCTTGACCTTCCGCTCAGCGTCGACGCGGAACTCGCGGCGCTCCGGCGGCTGCTCGACTTCGGCGAAGGCAGCTTCTCGTCCAGCATCGCCATCTGCAATTCGCCCGTCGAACGCGACCGCCTGATCGAACGGATTCGCGAGACGCATCCCGGCGTCGCGGTGGTCGCCATCCCGGCCCGAACGGTCGACGTGTTCGGGTATGTCATCGAAGACTACACCGCACCTCCGAAGGCTCTCTTTCTCATCGGCTTGGAAGCCTCGGTCACCTCCCAGGAAGCCGACTCGCACACGCTCCGTTCGTTGAACGCCTCGCGCGACCTGTGGCCCAATCGCTACCCGTGCCCGATCGTGCTTTGGCTGCCGGAGTACGCCGCAACGGCTCTCTCCCAACAAGCCCGTGATTACTGGCGCTTCATCAGCCATCGGTTCTACTTCGCGCCGGAGTACGCGATGCAGACCCCACGCGCGAGTGACACTTACGATGCCAAGTACCTGAATGCCATCTCGCTATCGCGAGATGAAAAAGTGGCACGGATCGAGGAACTCCAATCGCGAATCGGAAGTGTCGGTGACGATCCACCCCCGTCGCTTCAAAAGTACGTCATGGATTGGTGGGATGAGCTGGCACTGTTGCACAAATTCACTGGCAACCTGGAAGAGCCGCTCCGCATCCACCGCGAGGAGCAACTCCCCGTCTACGAACGACTCGGCGACGAGCGGGAGAAGGCGGTGACGCTGGGGAAGATCGCCGACATCCTCCAGCAACGCGGCCAGACCGACGAAGCGTTACGAATCCGCCGCGAGGACGAACTCCCCGTCTACGAACGACTCGGCGACGTGCATGCGAAGGCGGTGACGATGGGGCAGATCGCCGACATCCTCCACCAACGCGGCCAGACCGACGAGGCATTCAGAAATCTCGAAACCATTAAGGTCATCTTCCACAACCTCGGCGACGTGCGGGCGAAGGCGGTGACGATGGGGAGAATCGCCGACATCCTTCAAGAACGCGGCCAGACTGAAGAGGCACTCCGCATCCACCGCGAGGAGGAACTCCCCGTTTACCAACGACTCGGCGACATGCGGGAGCAGGCGGTGGCGATGGGGAGAATCGCCGACATCCTCCAGCAACGCGGCCAGACCGACGAGGCCCTGCGTATCCGCCGCGAGGACGAACTTCCCATCTACGAACGACTCGGCGACGTGCAGTCGAAGGCGGTGACGATGGGGAGGATTGCCGACATCCTGGTCTCGCGCGGAGATATTCACGAAGCGATTCGTAGCTATCGAGAAATCCTCACGGAGCTTGAAGGTCTGGGGGACCTGTATTTGATGATCCGCTGTCGAACGCAACTCGCAATCGCACTGTCCAAGCGCGGTTACAAGAAAGATGTACCGATAATCCGTGAACATTTGCTTTGGGCACTCGCGGAGGCGGAGAAACGGCACTACGTTCCGGAGGCGGAACATCTCCGGCAAATCGTGAACGGGCTCCCGATACAATAGTATGGCCCATTCCACTGGAGGTTCCGCTCGTGCCGTTGCCTGCCGTCGAAGTCTCGCAGTCGCCCGTCGAGAAGTTCCGCGAGTTTCTGGCGAGCCGGCCGGAGTTGAAGCGGTTCAGCCAGCCGCAGCGCGAACTCGTCGAACACGTTTTCGCGCGGCACAAGCACTTCGACACCAACGAACTGCTAGACGATCTCAAGGCGGCGAACCGGAGCATCAGCCGGGCCACCGTGTATCGCACGCTCAAACTGCTCGTCGATGCCGGGCTGCTGCGGCGAATCGAAGTGGGCACGCGAACCGTCTTCGACCACGATTACGGCTACCCGGCCCACGATCACCTCGTCTGCACCGAGTGCGGCACCATGATCGAGTTCCAGAATCCGAAGCTGGACGATGCACTGCAAGAGGTGGCGAGCGAACATGCGTTCCAGGCGGTGGGCCGCTCGCTCGTGATTCGCGGCATCTGCGGCAACTGCAACCAGACTCGCGCCGTCCGGCGAAGGCTGGTGATGTGAGAATCCTCACGCGGAGCGTGAGGGCTACCTATTCAATCGTCTTGAGCACGTCGCCGTTGCGGCCGAGGAACTCCAGCTTTGCGATCATCGCGACCGGCAGGTTGTCGACCTTCTTTTCCTCGTCCACTCGAACCGTGACCCGCACCCGATCGACCGCGCCGTAGGCGAGGTCCACCGATTTGAACTTGTCCGCGAAGGCCTTGGTCGAGCTGAAGTAGAGCGCGGCCGCGGGCTTCGAATTCGAGAGCAAGAACGTGTACTGCGGGATCTCGGGCGTGCCCTGCAGGTTCATGAGAACTCGCGCTTCAAAGGTGACATCGCGGCCCACGAACGAACGCGGGCTCTGGTTGAGCGCGGCGAGCGGCCCCTGTTCCGCGCTGCCGGAATCCTTCACGGTCGGCACCGTGCGGGTCACTTTAGCCCCATCCATGAAGTCCGCACGAATTACGCGAAAGGCCGAGCCGATGTCGTTGCGCGAAGCGCCGACGCGGATGGCGAGCCGAACCGGAAGCCCCTTCCCCGCGGGGATGGTCACGTCCTTCAACTGTGCGGCAAACTCGTTGTTCACCATGAAAGTGAGGTTCGGGGGGAGCGGGCGGCCGGATTCATCCGCGAGGGCCAGCACGGAGTTGTTCCAAAGCGAGGTCGGTTGCCCGGTCATCACGGCGCGAACGGTGACGACGTAGCCCTGAGCCCGGAAGGCGTTTTGGATGAAAGTCGAGATCGGCAGGTCCGAGGTGGTTTGCTGCGGAACCACGCGGAGTTGATAAAGCACGGGCTGCGAGGCGATCACTTCGCCCGAGGTGGTGGTGAGGGCAGTTTGCAGCGCGACGGTTCGCGTGCCTTCTTGGGCGGGGAGGCGGATGTCAGCGGAGGCGAGTCCCTTCACGGCGGTGTTCAACTTCACCTCGGCGGCTCCGGGCAGCGGCTTCCAGCCGGCATCCGCCGATCCGGCGTTGGGTGGCGCCCCAGGCCCGGACCAGGCAAAGAGACTTGCCGAGCGAATCTGTTTGAGGGGATCGCTAAACGGCAGCACGCCGTGGAACACGGCCTCGCCATTGCGAATGACCGGCTCGTAGAAATCGGGGAACACGACTCGGCCTTCGAAGGCGGCCAGCAGTTCGGCCGCGGGAACGGCGAACCCGATGCCCGTGCCCTTGATGGTGGCCACGGCGATCCCCACGAGGCGACCATCGCCATCCACGATGGGCCCGCCGCTGTTGCCGGGGTTGATCGCGCCGTCGATCTGGATTTGTTCCACCCGGCCGTCCATGTCCTTGCGGATGCTCGAGACGGCGGCCTTGGAGTTGATCGTGATGGCGGGCGAGCGATTGCCCGTGGCCAGCTGCCCGCCGAAGGGGAAACCGCAAATGCGGACCTCTTGCGTCTCCGTGGGAGCAACGTATTGGCGCGGGTCGATCGGCTTCGGGAGGCCCGACACCCCGGTGATTCGCAGGATCGCGAGATCGACCACCGGTTCCGAGGCCACGATCTGCGCGGGGTATTCCTTCTCCGTGCCCTGGCCGCTGTCGAACACGACGCTCACGGCGAATCGATCGGCCGTCGGCCCAATCACCGCATGTTCGATCACGTGGAAATTCGTCGCGATGAGGCCGTCGTTGGTGCCCGCGTGAATCAGAAAGCCCGAGCCCGTGCCTCCCGAGGTGCCGGCCAGCACCTTGACGTAGACGGACGCTTTCTTGAGTTCGTCGACGGTCATCTTGCCGAGGTTGCCCTTCGGGCCGGCATTTTTCGCGGAGGGAAGCGAGACCGTGAGCCGGTTCGCTCCCGTGCGGGGCGGGGTGAGATTGGCGGAAACCGAGGCGGGCGGCGCGAACAGGTTGGGATCGTCCTTCAGGGCGAAGAGCGCGTTGACCTCGGCAGGCATATCGGTGGGGCGTGCCGCGGTGGGCGAACCTTGGCCAGGAGCCGGCGGGAACGAAACCACCCTCGGATTCGCCGCTTCTGGAGCGGTGTCCTCCACCTTTTTCTTCTTCTCGCCGCCGGTCATGAGTACGATTGCCACGACGACGATGGCGACCGCGCCGACCGAGACGAGCGCCACGGGCACGACCGGGAACTTGCTCTTGGCCTTCTTCTTCCCCTTCTTTTTGCCCTTGGTCGCACGGCGCGGAGCCGCGTCCGCCTCCCGCTCGTCCTCCTCATCGGGAGGGAGGAATCGAACCTGGCACTTCGGGCACTTGACCTTGGCACCATCTTCCGGCGCGACCGCGACGTGAACGTTCGCCTCGCACTTGGGGCATTGCAAACGCATGGAACGACCCTTTGTCGTGGAGAGGTCGAGTGTGTGTTGAGGCATGGCGAGCAAGACCATGCTAAACGAGGTGGGAACCGAGAACAATGGCGGAACGTCGGGTTTTCGGGAGTCGCGAGACGATCCTTGCGGTACGGTGAGAGAATGGCGAGCGAACTGATCGACCTCGATGCGAACGCAACGACGAGGCTGTTGCCGGCGGCGTGGGAGGCGATGCAGGCCGCGTTCCAACAGTTCGGCAACCCGTCGTCCGCTCATGCCGTGGGTCGCCGAGCTCGGCAGCTCCTCGAAGATGCCCGCGAACGCATCGCCCACTCGCTCGGAGCTTTGCCCGAAGAAGTGATCTTCACCAGCGGTGCGACCGAGGCCAACAACCTCGCGCTCTTTGGGCTGATTCCTCCGAACGCGCACGTTTTCGCGTCGCCGATCGAGCACCCGTGTGTGATCGAGCCACTGCGACGGTTGGGAGCGGTCGAATGTCTCCCCGTCTCCGCGGAAGGAATCGTGTCGGCGAAGTGCGAGCGAGCAAACTTCGTCACGGTGATGCTCGCCAACCACGAGACGGGTGCGATTCAGCCCGTTCGCGAAATCGCGGCCTCGTTGCCTCCCGGCGCGATGTTTCACACGGATGCCGCGCAGGCCGTGGGTAAGATTCCAGTCCACTTCCACGACCTGGGCGTCACATCGCTCTCGGCCTCGGCTCATAAGTTTCGCGGACCGCAGGGTGTCGGTTTGTTACTGCTCAAGAAGGGCACGACCTTGCATCCGCGAACCTTCGGCGGTCACCAGCAGCAGGGTCGCCGACCCGGTACGGAGCCGGTCGCGCTCGTCGTGGGAATGGCAGAGGCGTTGGAACGTGCCGTGAAGTGCTTTCCGAATTCCGCGACTGCCCGAGCCCGACTTTGGGAACGCCTGCACGCGCTCGCTTCACCCCTCGTGTTGAACGGCCCCGCGATCGGCTCCCCGAACGCGCTGCCGACGACGTTGAACGTGTCGTTCCCCGGTTGCCGAGGCGACCTGCTCCTGATGGCGCTGGATCTGGCCGGCGTGGCCTGCTCCACGGGTTCGGCCTGTTCCAGCGGCTCGCTGCTGCCCAGCCCGGTACTTCAGGTAATGGGCGTTCCGGACGATGTGCTTCGCTCCGCGCTCCGATTCAGCTTCGACCCCGCGATGGAGTTATCGGTGCTCGACGATGCCGCAGAGCGGATCGCAAAAGTTGTTCACAAGATGCGCGGCATGTGATAGCATTTCTGGGAGAGGTTTCCCCATGACATTGCCGATCCTGATCGAACCAATTCCGAACGGCTTCCGCGCTTGGACCGGTTCGCCTTTGAACTGGACGGTCGAGGGAGCAACTGCGGAAGCCGCGGCCGCTGCGATTCGCGAACGGTACGCCCAGCTTCTCGCTTCCGGAGCGCGGGTGGTCGACCTGGAATTTTCGATCGACGACCAGCTGGCCAAACTGGCGGCCGAGCTGGCCGCCAATCCGTTCCTCGAAGAATGGACGGAGGCCGTAAAAGAAGTTCGGCGTCAGCGCGATCTTGAGGATGAGCTCGAACTCTCCCTCGAACGAGCATCGATCGATCGCAACGGCCATCCAACTCCGTCTCAATTTGGTGTGGAAGCTGTGCAATGAGTCTGTTCTTGCTCGACACCGATACTGTCACACTCGTGCAGCACAATTTCGTTCCAGTACTCGAAGCGATTCGCAAAAATCGAAGCGAGGGGCATGAGATTGGCAGCACTGCAGTAACCATTGAAGAACAGATGGAAGGGTGGCTGAAGGCCATTAAAACGGCAAGGACGGACGATCGCGCCGAACGGACATCAATCGCTTTGTTGAGATCCGTTCGGATCTGGGCGTCGTTCGCGCTGTATCCCTGCACAGCTGATGCATTTGCGGGATACCGGCGATTGCGACTGGCCAAGCTGAACGTTGGGAGTCAGGACTTGCGAATTGCTGCCGTCGCGCTCGAGCTCGACGCCACGGTCGTGACTCGCAATCTTCGAGACTTCCGGCGCGTTCCCAACTTGAAGTTCGTCGATTGGTCCGCAACGATTCTGCCCTCTTTGTAAGTCCAAATCACCGGGCTTTTCCACAGGCTGCGGATCGACTAAAATTGCCCGCAATGAGCAGCACGCTCCAGCCGTCCGTTCCCATTTCCATCCCGGCGAAAGACCCGCCCGTTCGCTGGGGCGCGTTCGTGGCCCTGCCCGAAAACCGCTCCGCACTCGCTGCCGCGAAGACGCTGGCCAAAGCACTCCTCGCGGGCCGGCAACCGCCCGTGAACACCATCGTGCTCCACGGCCCGCCCGGCGTCGGCAAGACGCTCCTCACCAACACGCTGCTTCAGAATCTCACCGAAGGCCCCGAGGTGATCACGGCCCGCACCCTGGCCGTGGGCGACCTCGCGCGCACCGTGGCCGCCGACCGCACCGGCCCCGGATTCGACGACCGCGATCTCACCGCCTGCGACGTTCTGATTCTCGAAGATGCGCAGCTGCTGCCCGCCCGTGAAGCCGATGCGTTCTGCGAACTCCTCGATCGCCGAGCTTCGCGGCGCAAGGCCACGATCATCACGTCGAACGTCGGCCCCGCCGCACTCAAGCACCTTCCGCGCAAGCTCACCTCGCGGCTCGCCGCCGGGCTCGTGATTCAACTCGAATCGCTCGCGTTCGCCAGTCGAAGAGCGCTCCTCGAAGTGACGGCGAAGGGCCGTAAACTTCGGCTCGCGCCCGCCGCTCTCGACTGGCTCGCGGAGCAATCGACGGGCGGCGGCATCCGCCCTTTACTCGGCCTCTTGGGAAGCCTCGCCCAGGCGGCTCGCGCCTTCCCCGGGCCACTCGACCTTGCTGCGATTCGTGAAATCCTCGCCGCCACGGGACAGCCGGAGGCCACGAAGGCCGACGTGCCGCGCATCGTGAAGCAGGTTGCTGCGGCTTACGGCATCACGCGCAAGGAGCTGCTGGGTCCGAGCCGGCTGCGCCGCGTACTCGTGCCGCGGCAAGTCGCGATGTACCTGGCCCGCGAACTGAGCGGCCTCTCACTGCCGCGCCTCGGCACGGCCTTCGGCGGCCGCGATCACACGACCGTGCTCCACGCATGCCGCAAGGTCGAAGCCGACACCAACACCGATGCGAGCCTCGCCGGCATGGTGAGGCAACTCCGAAGCGAACTCATTTAGAATCGAACGAAGCGATTCCAGGACGCGACCGAGGTGGGGCAGTGTCTTCATTTCGCCTTCGGCAACTCTCGCATTAAGCCCAATCGCGAGAGATGGAAGGGTGAGTAGCAAATCAACCGGCACAAACGGCACTCCGGACAGCGGAAAATCTGCACCAAAGCCGTACAGGCGAGCAGGAGAACGGTTACACTTGGTGAATTGATTCTCACTTTTCCCGTTTGCCGAGAATGCAATGCCTCGCAATTTTCTCCCTCCCGTGTTCCGCATCGAGCTTCTCGAAGACCGACTCACGCCATCCGCTGCGTTCCCGGAGTTCGTCGATCCGCACCCGGCGGCCGGTAATCAGTTCGGGGCGACGGTCGTGGCCCTGAGCACCGGGAACGTCGTCGTCACCTCGCCGTTGGACGACTTCGCGGCGACCGGCGCCGGCGCGGTGTACCTGTTCAACGGGGCCACCGGTGCGCTCATCAGCACCCTCCGCGGTTCCACCGCCTTCGACCAGGTCGGCGGCTTAGGCGTGACGGCACTGACGAACGGCAACTATGTGGTCCGCAGTCAGTTCTGGGATAACGGTGCGGTGGCGAACGCGGGGGCGGCGACGTTCGGGAGCGGGACGGCGGGGGTCAGCGGGGCGGTCTCCGCCGCCAACAGCCTCGTCGGAACCACCGCCAACGACCAGGTCGGCGGCTTAGGCGTGATGGCACTGACGAACGGCAACTACGTGGTCAGCAGTACGGATTGGCACAACGGTGCGGTGGCCTTCGCGGGTGCGGCGACGTTCGGGAGTGGGACGACGGGGGTCAGCGGGGCGGTCTCCGCCGCCAACAGCCTCGTCGGAACCACCGCCAACGACCACGTGGGCAGCTTCGGCGTGACGGCACTGACGAACGGCAACTACGTGGTCCGCAGTGCGAGTTGGGACAACGGTGCGGTGGCGAACGCGGGTGCGGCGACGTTCGGGAGTGGCACCGCCGGCGTAACCGGGTCGATCACGACTCTGAACAGCGTCGTCGGCCTCGCCGTGAATACCAATCTTCAGAGCGTCGTCGCGGACAACGTGAACGGCACCTTCTTCGCCCCCTTCCGCGACGAAGACGGCGGACACGTTCGGCTCGGCTCGCAGGCCAACGGGTTCCTTCCGAACGTCAACCTGTCGGTGAGCGCGAACGCCGGCACCGAAGCAGCCACGACCGTCATCACCGTCACCGCCACAGCCTCGGCCCCCGTGACCGGGAACCAGACCGTGACGCTGACGGTCACGGGGGCGGGGATCACGGCGGGCGACTTCACCCTGTCGAGCACCACCATCACCATCCTCAGCGGCCAGACGACCGGCTCGGTGACGTTCACCGTGGTAAACGACACGTTAGTCGAGCCAGTCGAGACAGCGACGCTGACGATCGCGAACCCGTCCGCGAATATCGCCCTGGGAGCGACCACCAGTCAGAACATCGCCATCACCAGCGACGACATTCCGCCGGCTGCGGCCCCACATAACCTCGCGGTTGGAGGGCCGAACCAGTCCGCCTCGCTCCTCGCTCCCAACGCCCGCGGCACCTACGGTTCGCCGGCGGCGACGCTCGCGCCCTTCGGCGCGGTCGCAGGCTCGGTTCGCACCGCCACCGCCGACGTCAACAACGACGGCACCCCGGACACCATCCTCGTCACCGGTCCGGGCACGCCGATCCGCTTCGCCGTCGTCAGCGGGGTCGACAACAGCACGCTGCTCATCCCGCCGACCGCACCGTTCGCGGGAAGCGAAGACTTCACCGGTGGTGGGTTTGTCTCGGCCGCGGATCTGGATGGCGACGGCCGGGCCGAGATCGTCGTGACGCCGGATCAGGGCGGCGGGCCGCGGGTCACCATCTTCTCGCTCGTGGGAACCACTCCGACGGTTCGCGCGAACTTCCTGGGCATCGACGATACGAATTTCCGCGGCGGCGCTCGCTCCGCACTCGGCGACATCAACCGGGACGGCACGCCGGACATGCTCGTGGCGGCAGGCTTTGGCGGCGGACCGCGCGTGTCGCTGTTCGAGGGATCGACTCTGCTCACCACGCGAACGAAGTTGAGAAACGACTTCTTCGCCTTCCCCGAGGATGCGGACACGCTTCGCAACGGCATCTTCGCCGCGCTGGGCGACATCACCGGCGACGGCTTTGCGGACCTGATCTTCGGCGGCGGGCCGGGTGGCGCGCCGCGCGTCTTCATCCTGTCCGGAGCGTTGCTCACTTCGAACAGTCCGAATCTGTTCTCGCAGCCGGTGGCGAACTTCTTCGTGGCGGGGAATTCGAACGATCGCGGCGGGGTGCGCGTGGCCGTCAAGAACGCCGATGGCGATGCTCGAGCGGACCTCGCTGTTGGCAGCGGGGAAGGTTCGCCGGCAAACGTCCGCGTCTACCGCGGGTTGAACTTCACGACCAACGGCGAGCCCGGCACGTTCCAAGACATCAGCGTCTTCGGTGGTGTCGCACTGACGGACGGCGTGTTTGTGGGTTAAACGGAATTATCCACTCGTCCTATCTCGCCCGCTCCACCACGGTACACGGTTTGCACTCCAGGCGATGTTCTCGCCCGATGTTGCCTTTCCCCAATCTCCTGGAGACACGAGTATGACTCGTTCGAATCGACGGAAGTTCGTCGCGCGGCCCCGTTTGGGCTTAGAAGCGCTGGAAGCTCGCGAGGTGCCGGCAGCAGCCTTCGCACTCGGAATCGGAGCCAATGCCAACAACTTGTTCCAGTTCGACACCGCTACCCCGCAAACGCTGACCGCCACCACCGCGATCACCGGACTCGCCGCGAGCGACGTGCTCGTCGGTACGGACTTCCGCCCCTCGACCGGCCAGCTCTTCGGTGTGGCCGCCAACATCGGCGCGAACACCGTTCGGGTCTACACCATCAATGTGGACACGGGAGTCGCGACGGGTGTTGGAACCGCGCAGAATGTTGCCACCATCACGGGTGCGACCAAGTTCGGGGTCGATTTCAACCCGGTCGCCGATCGGATCCGGGTGACCACCGATTTGCCCAGCGACGGTGCTGCCGCCAATTCGAACACCAATAACTTCCGCTTGAACCCGACGACGGGGGCACTGGTGGCGATCGACGCGGATCTGGATTTCACCGGCTTGCCGGCCGGCTCGGCTCCCGAAGTCGCGGTCGCCTATTCGAACAGCTTCGCCGGCGCAAGCACGACGACCCTGTTTGGAATTGTCAGCGGCACGGATCGGCTCGTGATCAACGGAGTGGTCGGCACGCCGGGCGCGGTCCTGACCGATGTCGGCGCGCTCGGAGTGAACACGAGTACCGTGGCCGGGCTGGACATTTTCGGGCCAGCGAACACGGCGGTGGCCGCACTGACCGTCGGCGGAGTGTCGCAGCTTTACTCCGTGAACACGACCACGGGAGCGGCAACTCTGATCAACACCATCGGGGCTGGGACGCTCGCCATTGGCGACCTGTCGGTCTTTCCGGTCTTGGCCCCGATCGCAGTCGGCGGTACCGCGAACGGCACCGTGCAGTTGATCACGTCGGTCGCGGGAACGGCCTCAGCGCCCACCACGATCACGCCCTTCCTGGCCTCGGATTCGAACGTCCGATCCACCACCGGCGACGTCAACGGCGACGGCATCGACGACATCATTTCCGTGACGGGTCCGGGCACCCCGATTCGGTTCACGGTCATCAGCGGAGCGGACAATACGACCGTGCTGATCCCGCCCACCGCGCCGTTCGTCGGAAGCGAAAGCTTCACGGGAGGCGGATTCGTCTCGTCCGGCGACTTCAACAACGACGGTCGCGATGAGATCGTGGTGAGCCCCGATCAAGGCGGCGGCCCGCGCATCACCGTCTTCACGCTCGTGGGCACGATCCCGACCGTGGTGGCCAACTTCTTCGGAATCACCGGCGATCCAAGCTTCCGCGGTGGCGTTCGCACCGCGGTCGGCGACGTCAACCGAGACGGCACGCCCGATCTCGCCGTGGCGGCCGGCTTCCTCGGCGGGCCCCGCATCGCGATCTTCAACGGCACGACCGTGATCGGTGCCACGCAAACGAAACTCGTGAACGACTTCTTCGCCTTCCCCGGTTCGGATTCCGTCACGCTCCGGAATGGCTCGTTCGTCGCCATCGGGGATCTGAACGGCGACGGCTTCGGCGACTTGATCTTCGGCGGCGGGCCGGGCGGAGCGCCGCGCGTGTTCGCCCTCAACGGGCAGCTCATCTCGGCGGGCTCCATCGACGCCGCTTACGCCGCGCCGATCGCCAACTTCTTCGTGGCCGGCAACTCCCTCGATCGCGGCGGCATTCGCGTGGCGGCCACCAATGCCGACGGCGACAACCGTGCCGACCTCGTCGTGGGAAGCGGTGAAGGCGTGGCGGCTCGCGTCCGGATCTACCTCGGGGCCAACATCACCGCCTCGACCGAGCCCGCGACGTTCCAGGACATCACCGTGTTCGGCGGGGCCATCCTCACCGGCGGCGTGTTCGTCGGTTAACCTCGGTTTCGCGTGCCCTCGATTCCAAAGGGGGCACGCGGACTTCTCCGATTATTCCGCCTGAATTCGTTGTTCCGTTCGCGCCGCCCTCAACACCTTACAACCTCACTTCTTCCACCCGAACGCGCGTTCCGATTCAAGTCGTGGCGAATCACAATACACTATGGCCGAGAAACCTACTCCTCCGCGCTGGCGGTTCGACGCCGTCGCTCTCACGCTGTTCGCCGTCGGCGGCGTACTCGCCGTTGCGCTTGGCACGAGCCGCGCCCTCACCGGTGGGCACAACCTGCTCGATGCTCCCGGCGAATTCCTCGCCGCACTTCTCGTCGAACCCATCGGCTGGGGTGCCCTCGCTTTCCTTGCCGGATGGCTTGCCGTCAGCGGGCTGTTCGTGGTCTCGCGATCACCCGTCCGCATCGGCATCCGCAGCGCGGGCTGGCTCGTCCTGAGCCTCTGTGCCGCCGTGGCCTCGGACTGGACTGGCTCGAAGTTCGCTCACGTTTCCATCGCCGGTCCGGGTGGCTCCATCGGAGCCTTCCTGCGTTTGAGCCTCGAAGACGCGCTCGTTTCGCCTTGGGATGTAATCGCGCTTTTGCTCACGACATTTACCGGGCTCCTGCTTGCGGCCGATTGGCTCGTGATAGCCGGGTGGCGAATCGCTTCCGACGCGCTCGCTCGGCTGTGGAACGCAGCGGTCTGGGGCAACGAGAAGGTCGCCGCCGGAAGCGAGCAGGTCCTCACCGGCCTCGGTGCCGCCGCGAAGGCCGCTGCGTCCGCGATTCCCACGCGCAAGCCCTTCACACTCACGGACAACCCCGACGTCATCCCGATCACGCATCCGCACCCGTTGCCGAACCCGGACACGATTCCGATTCACTTCCATAGCCAGGCGAGCGGGGGGCGTAAGCCCCCTGATGGGAGTGCAAAACTAAACGCAGCGCATCAGGGGGCTGACGCCCACCGCTCGCCCGATGCCGAGCCGGAAGCTTACGAGTTGCCTTCGCTCGCACTGCTCGACGACCCCGAACCGTTCCCCGTCGAGGACCACGAGCAGAAGCTGCGCGAAGTAGCCGTGCTGCTCGAAAAGACGTTCGCCGATTTCGGCCTCAGCGTGAAGGTTGTCGGCATCCACACCGGCCCGGTCATCACGCAGTATGAAATTGCACTCGAAACCGGCCTGCGCCTGAATAAAGTCACGAACCTCGCCGACGACATCGCCCTGAACCTGAGCGTGCAATCGGTTCGCGTGGTCGCGCCGCTGCCCGGCCGCAACACCGTCGGCATCGAGGTGCCCAACGAGATCCGCCAGACCGTTCGCCTCAAGGAATTGGTCACGGCACTCGCGAACACGCCGAAGGTCGCCAAGGCGAAGCTCCCGATCTTCCTCGGCAAAGATGTCGAAGGTCGGCCGCTCGCCTACGACCTTCACGACATGCCGCACCTGCTCATCGCCGGCCGCACCGGCACGGGTAAGTCCGTGTGTTTGAACACCATCATCCTCAGCCTGCTGCTCACGCGCCGGCCGGACGAATGCCGCATGATTCTCATCGACCCCAAGAAGGTCGAACTCTCGGACTACGCGCACATCCCGCACCTCATGACACCCGTGGTGAAGGACGAGAAGAAGGCGGACGCGATTCTCGGTTGGGCCGTGGACAAAATGGAAGAGCGCTACGAGTGGCTGCACCGGGCCCGCGTGCGGAAGATTTCCGCGTACAACGAACTGCCGTTCGAAGAAATCGTTCGCCGGGTCAACCCGGACAGCGAGGAAGAACGCAAGGCGATCCCCCGCAAGATGCCGTACATCATGATTCTCATCGACGAGGTCGGCGACCTCATGATGAAGATGAAGAAGGAAATTGAAGGCAACATCATTCTCTTGGCGCAGAAGTCGCGGGCCGCGGGCATCCATCTCATTCTCGCCACGCAGAAGCCGACGGTCGATGTGATTACCGGTCTCATTAAATCGAACCTCCCGGCCCGCATTTGCCTCCAGGTCACGAACCGTTCTGATAGCGCCGTGGTGCTCGACGAGAAAGGTGCCGAACGGCTCCTTGGGAAGGGCGACATGCTCGTCCTGCAGGACGGCACGCTCACTCGCGCCCAAGGTGCCTGGGTAGACGACAGGGAGATCGAACGCATCGTGGACGCGGTCGCCACCGACACGCCAAACTACGATTCGGAACTGCTCAACCTCAAGACCCGCGACCAACAGGCCGACGGCGACGGCGAGGGTTCGCCCGGCGAAAAGCTCCGCGACCGCGACCCGATCTACGAGCAGGCCGTGGAGATCGTGATCCGCGAGCAGCGCGGCAGCACGTCGTTGCTTCAGCGCGCTTTGGGCATCGGTTACGGCAAGGCGAGCCGCCTGATCGATTACATGTCGGAAGACGGCATCGTCGGCGGCTTCAATGGCAGCAACGCGAGGCAGGTTCTGGTGAGCCCCGAAGAATGGCAGGGACGGAAGAGCGCGGGATGAGTGACTCAGATCCTCAGTTGGTCACCTTTTTTGGAGTCGAATCGACATGGAGCTGATTGCCCAGGTGGAACCGAGAGGCGAGAAGCACCCAACAGGACACATGGTGATCGGGCAGGAGCGCGGTGCGGAAGAAACCCTGCATCTCGGCTACCGCTTCGATCCCGACGATTTGCCGGACGAGTACCGCTCACCCGATCGATGGCCGGAATACCTGTACGCGCACACCGTTCCCGGCACAATCATCGACGAATCGGATTACCTTCGCCTGCTGACTGCCACGCTCGGGCGAATATATTACACGAAGCGGGTGGAATGCACGGAGGGCCTCTAAACGGTCGTCCCGTCCCCAGATCAGTGGCGATCGTTCGTCGCCTACTCGTTCAATCCGGACGACTTCCATTCCGCCCCTTCGCCGTGCTACAATTGCGTAACGTGGGCGACCGAGGTCGGGAATCGGGTTTCCGCAGGGTTTCTGACGCCGGTTCGGCAAGGTCGCATCAAGCTGATGGTGGAACAATTACGGCATGCAAACCCATCTGGAGATGCAATCGGTGGATAAGCAGATCGTCACTCTCGGAACCGATCCGTTTTACCTGGGCCTAAATAGCTCCACACTTGGCCGACAGTGATCTACGTTTTGGCTTCTTATTATAGATGGAAGTCTCGATATTGAACTGAGATCCACAGTCCAACCACTC
>JAYTGN010000376.1:0-44747 GCA_043733485.1 Gemmataceae bacterium | reverse complement strand
CGGGTTTCTCGCGCCTCAAGAAACCCGGTTTCCAAAGCAGAAACCGGGTTTCATTCCCTTCCTCATCTCCGGCACCGCGACGGGTTCGCTGCCCACGCTCGGCCCCGAACACTTCGCCGAAGTGACCGCGTTCGACTTCGCTTCCAACTCACTCTCGTGTCGCGGCCATGTGAAGGCGTCGTCCGAATCCCTCAGCCACGCCACCGTGTATTTAAACGATCCGACGGCTCAGGCCGTCATTCACGTCCATCACTTGAAATATTGGGAAGCACTTCGCGATCGCGTTCCCACCACGGATCACGCGGCCGAAGCGGGAACGCCGGAAATGGCGTGGGCCATCGAAGAGTTGCTCGGGAAACCCGGTGTGAAGGAAGGCGGATTCTTCGTGATGGGCGGGCACCGCGAAGGGCTCATGGCCTTCGGGCCATCCGTGGCAGAAGCCGCGGAGCGGCTTCTGCGCTTCGTCAACGCGGCCACGGAAGCGTAACGGGAAGCGTGATCCAGCCCTGCTGGCTCGCGACGTGAGCCGTCGTGTAGCCGAGCAACCCGACTCCGGCGAGGCCGAGTAGGTTCTTCCCGAAGCCGGAGCGCAGCATCCAACCCGGCGGGCCGCACAGTCCGAGTACGGCATCGACGCACCAGTTGAATCCGACCAATGGGATGAGAAACCACGGCACGGGCTGGTGAGGCGCGGCAAGCGGAAGGTACTCCGTCGCCGTGGGAGCAGGTCGCTGCAAGGCACTGAACGGATTCGCCAGTGCAGCCGGAACGGATGCCCCTCGGCGATCGGATACCGGGGTCGTCGGCTCCGGTGCGGGAATCGGGTTGGCAAAGGGAAGCGAGGCGAAGACGTTCGATTCGGCAGGCCGGACCCGAGGCAGCTCAACGGGCAGTGGCGGTGCGACCTGACGCATCGCCGCGGCGAGCGTGGGTGCGGGAGGGTCGGTTCGCCAAGTCGATTGCAATGGGGCTGGCGTGGCCGCGCTCGTTTCTGGCGCATTCGTCGGCAGCGCGAGCATGCGCTGGAGCAGAGCATCGAGTTCGTCGAGTTGTTGGCGCGTGAGATCGTTCGCGCTGGGAGCGATGGCCATAGGCTTCCTGCCGACGAGGACGTACCGAAACGCATCTTGCGTTCCAAAGTATAATCTTCCCCGAACTGGGAAGAAAAGGGCAACCTGACACCGCCGGCCAGCCGGCGGGTCAAGATTCAACGATGCGGACCGTTACTTCTTGAGCGGCTTGTACTCGACCTTCTTGAAGGTCATGATGCTGCCG
Source organism: Gemmataceae bacterium (assembly GCA_043733485.1). Taxonomy (GTDB): domain Bacteria; phylum Planctomycetota; class Planctomycetia; order Gemmatales; family Gemmataceae; genus Urbifossiella. Next base: position 43,472 of record JAYTGN010000376.1, on the reverse strand, counting down.
GGGTCGTGCCCTTGAAGGGCGAAATGACCCTTCAAATAGGTGCTCTCGGGATCCAGGAAATCGACGGTCTTCTTGCCGTTCACGAAAATCTGGATGTGATTCCCCTCGGCGATGACCTCTTGCGTGTAGAACTCGTCCGGCAGAATCGCGGCCTTGTCCATCACGCAGATGTCCTTCTTGTACTTGCCGAGTTTGGTGCGGCCGTCTGGGTAGAGGCTCCCGCTCTTGATCGGGTCGCCGTGGGTCGCGTTGATCTGCGCTTCATAACCGGACGGAAATCCGCCCTCGAACTTGGTGCGGAAGTACTGGCCGCTGTTGCCTTTATCGTTGATCTTCACCTCGACTCGATACTGGAAGTCCTCGGCCTGCGTCTCGGTGAAAATGTGGCTGGCCGGGCCGCCGCCCACGATCAGCCCATCCTTCACCTGCCACAGCGTGATGTCCTGGTCGTCCTTGGTCACGCCGACGAACGCGACGACTTTGCCGTCGTCGTTCTTGGTTTCCTTCACGCTCTTGAAGTTTCCACTCGGCGGATTGGGGATCTTCCAGCCGGTCAGATCCTTGCCGTTGAAGAGCGGGATCCAGCCTTCTCCTTTCTTATCCTCGGCCGGCGCGGCTGGGAGAAAGGCGAGAATCGCGCAGATTGCGAGGGCTGCGATGGATCTTCGGTACGATGCGTGCATGTGTAATCCCCGGTGGAAACGGGAGAACGGGAAAGGTGGCACCACTTTTGGAGCCTCATAAGGATGGTACGCTCCGCCGGTGAACTGACCAGCCCCAATCGACCGGTTCCAATCGTGCGGACGGCGGGAGTTGAAAAAACCGCGCAATCTGCGCCAATTCCGTTGTCAACCGAGTTTACCACCTGTAATCTGTTCACGAATAGATGTTGGGAGTTCTGGGTAATCTGGTTCGTTTTCCACGATTGCACCGACTCGCCTCGGTTCCCAAGTCCGGTTCCTCAAGGGGGCGACCGCTCCTGGAAACGGCATCGTCCCCGTTCCTTTTTTACACCCTGAGGTACGCAGCATGACTCGTCGTCTCTTGGCCGTCGCCCTCCTCGGCGCGGCAGCAGTTCTGATCTCGATGCCAGACGCCTCCGCCTTCGGCGGCCGCAAGAAGTCTTGCGACACCCCCTGCGCCACGTCTGGGGCCACCTCGGGTGCCTCGGGCTGCGAAGCGCCCTGCACCGTCACCTACGTCGATCAGAAGGTCACGGCTCACAAGGCCGAGTGGAAGACCAAAAAGGTCGACATCGAAGTTTGCGAGAACGTGTGGGTCGACCAGAAGTACAAGTACACCGTCTGCGAGCCGGTCACGACCAAGTCCAAGGTCAAGGTCTGCGAGATCAAGCAGACGATGGAGCCTTACAAGTACATGGTCAACACCACGGTCGCGACCAAGGAAAAGGCCAAGGTCTGCGAGATGACCCAGGTCAAGAGCAAGGAAATGCGGACCGTCTGCGAGACGATCTGCGTGGCCGTGCAGGTTCCCTGCGCCGCTCCCGCCGCGACCTGCAACGCAGGTTGCGCCCAGGAAAAGAAGGGGCTGTTCGCTCGCCTCTGCAAGAAGAACGACCCATGTCCCGCTCCTTGTGCCGCACCCTGTGCGACCGGCTGCGAGACCCCCTGCGCCCCGGTGATGAAGACCGTGATGCAGAGGCAGGTCGTCTCCAAGCAAGTGGAAGTCGCCGTGGTCAAGTGCGTGCCGGTTTGGAAGGAAATCGACGTGACCGTGCACAAGTGCGTTCCCGTTGAGAAGGTAGGCAGCCGCGTGGTCTGCACGCCGGTTTGGACCGATAAGGAAGTCGACGTTCGCAGCTATGTGAACGTCGAAAAGGAAGGCACCCACAAGGTCTGCACCGTCGTCAAGGTGAAAAAGACCGTCGAGCAGAAGTACTGCGAGATGGTGGCCTACGAGACGACCGTGAAGGTCGCCGTCCGGGTTCCGGCCCCAGCTCCCGCACCGTTCGCGGCTCCTTGTGCCGCTCCTTGTGCCACGAGCTGCGCCACCCCGTCTTGCGCCACCTCGTGCGAGACCAAGGCCCGCGGCGGTCTCTTCAAGAAGTGCTGCAAGTAAGCATCCGAACTGAGAATGAAGTACCCTGAGCCCCGGCAGATTGCCGGGGCTCAATTTTTCACTTCCGCTTCTTCAACAAACCGTCGAGTACCCAGCACCCGCGAACGTGTTCGCACTCGGCTCGGCAGTGATCGAGGATGAATTCGTTGCGGCAGTCGGCTTCTTCCAGGGCGTCGGCCAGGAGTGGCATCGTCGAAAATTCTCGGTCCGAGTAGATCCCGCGAGCGATCCCCACCACGCTGCCGCTCAGCCACGTCGATTCGAACTTGATCCTGCGGATCGAGCATCCGAAGATTTCGCGAACCAGTTCGAGCGAATGGTGTTCGTCGGCGATCCGCCGATAGTGAGGTGTGAGGCCCGCGTAGGGAAAGTAGACGAGGTGGGCGAGCGAGCCCCAGGTCTCCGGGTCGAAGGTCCGCTCTTCGCGAATGCGCTGGCTCCGGCCCGCGGATCGCATCGCATCCATTCTCCGGCCGAGTTCCAGCACTTCGTCCGGTTCGCCTCGGCGATGCGTCAGATCCTCGGCCAGCGCGGTCGCCTCCTTTCGCAGCGCAATCTCGATGGGCTCTCGTTCGAGGATCCGCTCGGAAATCTCGACGAGAGCTTGCCCCACCAAGGGGAGCTGATCCCAGACTCGCCGCGCACAATTCAGCAAGTAGAGCCGCGACGCACGCGTCTGCTGGACCGTGCTATCCAGGCCTCGCATGGGAAAGAGTTCGCTCAACAGAACGACGGGATCGGTTTCGGCTTCCCACTCGCGTACGGTCATGAGGGCGGCTCCCGCGTTCGCTCGTCGGCTCAGGCTTCCAGTCCCAATTGCGTCCGCAATTCCGCGACTTGAGCTTCGAGAACGGCCACGGCCGACTTGAGTTTCCCGATCTCCTCCAGGGCCAACTTCACCTGCGGATCGCCCTCGTTTGGGCCTGTGGAGGGAGCCGCGGTCGTTCGAGGAACCGACGCCTCTTGAAGGGCCAGCCCCGTGTGGTGCGACTTGAGTCGCGTCAGTTCGTCGGCCGGGTGGAACCCATGCGAGACGACCGCACCGCGGCGGTCGGGGTCCGTCAGGTAGACCGCCAGGCCGCGTTCGACGAGTGGAGTCAGTACCTCTTCGAGGTCGTCGAGCGTCTCGATGCTCGCCATGCGGCTGGCTCGGCCGCGGAGTTCGCCCTTGGTCTGCGGACCGCGAAGTAGCAACTCGGCGATCACCGCCATCTGCGCCCCGTGCGGCGTCCACTTCTCGTAGAGTTCGTGCTTGAACCGATCCACGCGACTACCCGTGAGCCGCACCGCGAAGCCGCGCTTCTGCAAGCCGCTGAGGCCCTCTTCCACTTCGTCGTCGGTCAGGTCGAGGATCGGATCGCGGTTCGATTTCTGGTTGCAGCCCGTGGTGAGCGAGTTCAACGAAAGCGGATAAGTGTCCGCGGTCTTGGCGGTCTTCTGCTTCTCGACCAGCACGCCGAGAATGCGGCGTTCGAGGAGCGAAAGCGGTTCCCACTGCGGCATATCGAGTTCCTCAAATCAGTTCCGCGCAGCCCATTGCGAGTAGGGTGGGCCGGACCGCGACAACCGCGAAGCGGTTGTTGCGGGAGGCCCACGTGCATCGGTTGTAACTCACCGCGTGGGCCTCCCGCAACAACCGCTTCGCGACGAATGCGGTCCGGCCCACCCTACCGATCCCTACGCCGGTTCCGCGAAGGCAGCACAGAGCCGCAGGTGTTGTTCGATGTCGAGCACCTCGGAGCGGAGCGTACCGTCGAGGTCGAGCGCTTTCAGCTTCGCATCGACGACGGTCTTATCCATGCGGCCCGAGGGCCAGCCGATCAGGGCTTGCCTCAGGTTCTTGCGGCGGTGAACGTACAGATCGCGGAGGAAGGCCCGGAACAGCGGCACGTTCCCCACCTTCGCGCGCTTCTCGGCGTTCGGCGTGATCTTCACGATGGCGGAGTTCACCTTGGGCTGCGGAAAGAAATTCGTCGGCAGCACCTTGCGAACGATCTGCACGTCGGCCACGCTCTGCACCAGCACCGAGAGCGAGTTGTAGTCCTTCGTACTCGCCTGAGCCACGAATCGTTCCGCGATTTCCCACTGCACCATGACCACCATGCGCTCGATGGCAATGTTGGAGAGCAGGAGGTTGCTCACGATCGGCGTCGCGATGACGTAGGGCAAGTTCGCGACCAATTTGCGGCGCGTGCATTTGTGCTTCGTCGCGGTTTCGTCCCAGGCTTTGAGCATGTCCGGGTTGAGTTCGTTCTTGCTGGCGAGTGCGTCGCCGAAGACGTAGCGGACGTTTTTCCGGTTGCCGACGATCTGCTGGGCGACGGGTTGCAGCGAGCGATCGATTTCGACGGTGCAGACGGCCCCGGCGTTGTCCGAGAGCCGCGTGGTGAGGGAACCGGTGCCGGTGCCTACTTCGAGCACGCAATCGGAATGGTCGAGTTCGGCGGTGCGGGCGATGAGGTCGAGCAGGTTCAGGTCGACGAGGAAGTTCTGCCCGAGCTTGGTCTTGGCTTCGAGGCCGAAGCCGTCGAAAAGCCGTCGCAGATACGAGAGCGTTTGGCGCGGCGACGGATGGTCCGACGGCGGGAGTTTGTCGTTCGCGGGTTCAGTGGGTGGCATCGATCGCAGTTCTTGTTAGTTGTCATTTCACCGCCGGCTTGCCGGCGGTTCGCGGGGTACCCATCCCGCCGGCAAGCCGGCGGCTAGATGGGTCGCTTCATTCCGTTCACGAGTTTTCGCACGTGCTTGGCGAGCAGGTCGAACTCGAGGTTCACGCCGTCGCCTGCGGCCTTCGTTCCCAGTGTCGTGTTCTCGCGCGTGTGTGGAATCATCATCGCGCTGAAGCGATCGGCGCGAACGTCCACGACGGTGAGGCTCACGCCATCGACGGCGATCGAGCCCTTCTCCACGAGCAACTCGCCGAACTCGGGTGGGAAGCGGAACCAGACGGTTTCCCATTCGCCGGTGACCGTGCGTTCGTGAATGGTGCCGACGCAATCGACGTGCCCCGAGACGAAGTGACCGCCGAGCAGGTCGCCGACGCGGAGCGAACGTTCGAGATTCACCTGGCCACCGGGCGAAGTGACTCCAAGCGTGGTGCGGGCGAGGCTTTCCGGGCCGGCTTCGAACACGAACCAGTCGGCATTGCGATCCACGACCGTCATGCAGGCACCGTTCACGGCCACGCTTTCGCCGATGGCCAGGTGTTCGGCGAGGCCCGGCGCGGCGATGCCGAAGCGCCGCCCCCCGTGGTCGTCGTTTTCGGCGACCCGCACCGCACCCAGAGCTTGAACCAATCCCGTGAACATGAAGAGCATTGTACGGCGGGTGTGCCTCTCGAAGTAGGCAAACGTTCGGGGCATACAGTGTTCCGTCCCTGGGAGCGCGGCGTGGACATGCTCCAACACCTCGCGGATTACGACTCGGGGATCGCCCCTCTTGTCGGTCGGAGCCGTGCAGTTGAAGAATCCGTTGGAATTGTGACGCTAATCTCAGGAGAATCTCGCTGATGGGGTAACAGGAGATTTCGCCATGACTGAAGAAGCCCTCTTTGAACTTGCCGTGAACGTCCTCGAACCTGAGCGGGCGGCGCTGCTCGACCGCGAATGTGCGGGCAACCCCGAGTTGCGCGCCCGCATCGAGTCGCTGCTCCGCGCCGACGGCGGTACGCACGCCTTCGACTCGAAAGGCGCGACCGGCACCTTCGGGCCATCCGGTGCCAGCACGGGTTCGTTTCATTCCACCGTCGGCGAAGCGGGGCAGGTCATTGCCGGCAAGTACACCCTGTTAGAGGTCGTCGGCGAGGGCGGTATGGGCAGCGTTTGGCGGGCCAAGCAGACCGAACCCGTGAAGCGGCACGTCGCCGTCAAGCTCATCAAGGCCGGCATGGATTCAAAAGCGGTGCTGGCCCGATTCGAGGCGGAACGCCAGGCGCTGGCCATGATGGATCACCCGAACATCGCCAAGATCCTCGACGGCGGGCTGCACGAGAACCGCCCGTACTTCGTCATGGAGTTGGTGAAAGGCACGCCCATCACCGAGTTCTGCGACAAGTTAAAGCTCACGCCGCAACAGCGTCTGGAACTGTTCGTGCCCGTCTGCCAGGCGATCCAGCACGCCCACCAGAAAGGAATCATCCACCGCGACATCAAGCCGTCGAACGTGCTCATCGCGCTCTACGACGACAAGGCGGTGCCCAAGGTGATCGACTTCGGCGTAGCGAAGGCCACCGGCGGAGCGCTGACCGAAAGCACCATCGACACCGGCTTCGGCGGGGTCGTCGGCACGCCGCAATACATGAGCCCCGAGCAGGCGACGTTCAACAATCTCGACATCGACACGCGGTCGGATGTCTACTCGCTCGGCGTGCTTCTCTACGAACTGCTCGCGGGTTCGCCCCCGTTCGCCAAGAAGGAATTGGAGAAGCGCGGTCTCTTGGAAATCCTCCGCGTGGTGCGAGAAGAAGAACCGCCGCGGCCGAGTACGAAACTCAGCACGGCCGACGCGCTGCCGAGTCTGTCGGCGAGCCGCAGCACCGAGCCGAAGAAACTCACCGGCCTGCTCCGCAACGAACTCGACTGGATCGTGATGAAGGCCCTGGAGAAGGACCGCAGCCGACGCTACGAAACCGCCAACGGTTTCGCGGCCGACGTGAACCGATATCTGGCCGGCGAAGCGGTGCTGGCCCACCCGCCGAGCACGGCGTACCGGGTGAAGAAGTTCGTGCGCCGGCATAAGGGCCAGGTCATCGCGGCGAGTCTGATCCTGTTCGCGCTGCTGGCCGGCATCGCGGGCACGACCGTGGGTTTGTTCGAAGCGAAGAAGCAGGAAGGGATAGCCCGCACGGAAGCGAAAGCGAAGGATGATGCGCTCCAAGCGGAGGCCGAGGAGCGGAAGAATGCCGACGCCGCGAAGGTCGAGGCTCAGGCCAAAGCGGCCGAGGCGAACGCGGTGGTGCAGTTCCTCGAGGACAAGGTGTTCGCCGCCGCCCGGCCGAAGAACCAGGCCGGCGGGTTGGGCAAAGATGTCACCCTGCGGGACGCCATCGCCGCCAGCCTGCCGGCCCTGACCAAAAGCTTCGCCGATCAAGCGTTGGTCGAGGCCCGGCTGCGGATGACTCTAGGCCGCACGTTCTCCTATCTGGGTGATAACAAGGCGGCGGCGGAGCAGTGCGAGCGGGCACGGGCGATCTTCACCGAGCGGCACGGCCCGGACCACCCGGACACGCTGTTGAGCATGAACGACCTGGCCAGCAGCTTCTTCATCCTGGGCCGCCATGACGATGCCATCAAGCTACGGGAGGAAGTGCTGGCCGCCCGCCGAAGGATACTGCCCCCAGACCATCCGGACACGCTGGCGAGCATGGGCGACCTGGCCATCCTCTACTACATTCGGGGCCGCTACGCCGACGCCATCAAACTTCAGGAGGAAGTGCTAGCCGCCCGCCGCCGGGTATTCCTCCCGGACCACGCGGACACGCTGGCGAGCATGAGCCTCCTGGCCCTCAGCTACGCCGCCTTGGGCCGCCACCCCGACGCCCTCAAGCTGCGGGAGGAAGTGCTGGCCGCCCAGAGGCGGGCACTCCCCCCGGGCCGCCACGCCGACGACCTCGAACTGATCGAGGAGACCCTGGCCACCCAGAAGCGGCTACTTCCGCCGGATCACCCGGACACGCTGGCAACCATGAACGTCCTGGCCCTCAGCTACGAGAACCTGGGCCGCCACGCCGATGCCCTCAAGTTGTACGAGGAGACGCTGGCCGCCCAGAGGCGGACATTCCTCCCGGACCACCCGGGCACGCTGTGGAGCATGACCTTCCTGGCCGGTGCTTACACCAAACTGGGCCGCCACGCCGACGCCCTCAAGTTGTACGAGGAGTTACGGGCCGTCAGCAAGCGGGTACACACCCCAGACAACCCGATCGCGCTGATGAGCATGCAAAACCTCGCTGGGGCTTACGCCAAACTGGGCCGCCACGCCGACGCCCTCAAGTTGTACGAGGAGATACTGGCCGTCCGCAAGCTTGTGCATCCCCCGGACCACACACTGACGCTAATGAGCGTGCACTTTCTGGCCGAGGCTTACGTCAAACTGGGTCGGCACGCCGACGCGCTCAAGCTGATCGAGGAGACACTGGCCGATAGCAAACGGGTCCTCCCCCCGGACCACCCGAACACGCTGATGAGCGTGCAATTTCTGGCCGAGACTTACGTCAAACTGGGTCGGCACGCCGACGCACTCAAGTCGTACTTGGAGATACTGGCCGCTAACAAGCGGGTGTTCGGCCCGGACCACCCGGACACGCTGGCGAGCATGAGGGCTGTCGCCGCATCGCTGTTCAAACTGAACCGTGGGGCCGAGGCCATCCTAGTCATCGACGAGTGCGTCGCTCGGGCAGCCGGCAAGGTCGTCCATGGACTCCCGAAGGTGATGGACCTCCGAATGCGGCACTTCCAGCGGGCCGCCGACCCGACCGGCTGCCGGGCCACGGCTGCGATGTGGGAGAAGCTGAACCGCCCCGACGCCAACAGCCTGTACGACGCCGCATGCTGGCGGGCCGTCACCGCCGCCGTTCAAGCGAAGAACCCGGCGGCTGACGCCGCTCGGCTCGCCAAGGATGACGCCGACCGGGCGATGCAGTGGCTGCAGAAGGCCGTACAGGCGGGTTACAAGGACGCTGCCCACATGAAACGCGACACCGACCTCGACCCGCTCCGCGACCGCGAGGATTTCAAGAAGCTGCTCGCGGAGTTGGAAGCGAAGAAGGTGGAGAAGAAATGAAGCCCGACGAGATCGTCCCGCAGGTCTACGACCAACTCCGCAAGTTGGCAGCGGCGAAACTCGCGGCGGAGCAACCAGGGCAGACGCTCGACGCTACCGCCCTCGTTCACGAAGCGTGGCTGAAGCTGGCCGAGGCGTCCATCGAGTGGCAGGATCGCACCCACTACTTGCGCACGGCCGCCACCGCGATGAGGCGAATTCTCGTGGACCGAGCCCGGGCTAAACTCGCGGCGAAGCGAGGAGGCGACGCGGTGAAGGTCGATCTGCCGGACATCGCCGCCCCGCTTCCCGATGCCGAGTTGCTCGCCCTCGATGAAACCCTCACGCGCTTCGCCGAATCGAAACCCGACCATGCGAAGCTGATCGAACTGCGGTTCTTCGCGGGCATGAGTGGAGGCGAAGCCGCCGCCGCCCTCGGCATCTCCCCCGCCACGGCCGATCGCATGTGGCGATACGCGAAAGCCTGGCTCGGCGTGGAACTGGAACGATGACCGAGAGAGGATTGGGTCGAGGCAGCAGGATCGGCTACCTAATCCGTAGTTTTCCCCTGAACGGTAAAGGGAATGTTCTGCTCCGCCAGCGACTCCAAAGCCGCTTCGGGAACGATATGCTCGCCGGACTTCAGCACCCGGCCCGAGAAACGCCCGATCAAATGACCGAGCCCTCGCTTCTCAGTCTCTCGGTCGGGGAACGTAATAGTGACCATACCATTCCTCATGGGATTAAACACGTCGCCATTTTACATCATTGCTCAACTGGCGTCACGATGCCGGGGCTCGCGTTGAATGCCTTCACCACGCTGTCGCCAAAGCGTATGCGCAAATTGCACTTCAAGCTAGGAGAGGGGCCGCAAGAGTAACACGATTGCATCGAGAATTCGTTGCATTGCCACGGCTTTCAACTTTCCGAGCGACCTCATCATCAAGGCCTCGTTCGCTGTGAACAACTTGCCGGGTCGGGCAAAGCTCGCGATTAACAGCCCGCCACTCGAAAACTCCAGGGGCGATAGTGCGATCGCGCCCGGATCGCCGTAAGGCTTGCTCGTCACCTGGCAGAGAATCCAATCCTTTCGCCCGGCTCCTGCAACACAAACCGCAGGGCGAACTTTCGTCGCGGAAAGATCCGAGAAGGGAAAGGGAACGAGAATCACTTCGCCGATTGAAGGTGCGACCACGCTTCATCCTCCTCGGCTCGATTCCAATCGACCGCGAGTGCCGCTTCACTGAGTAAAGCCGTTTCATTGGGGACGCTCGGCTCTTCATCCAGAATTGTGACGAGTGCCCGACGCGGACCGACCGACTGCATCGGATGCAGTAGCCGGACCGTGCCATCGTGTTCGAGAACGGCTTCGACAGTCGTGATCATGGTCGGCCTCACTTCTTCTTCGGTTCCGGTTCCTTGGTCACGATGCCGGGGCTGGCGTTGAATGCCTTCACCACGGTGCCATCGGCCACCTTCCACACGGCGACGCCGCCATCGTAGGAACCGCCCGCCACGAACTCGCCGTCGGCACTGAACGCCAGCGCGAACACGAAGTCGTTCAGCCCGGCGAGCGTCTTGCCCGCGGCCAATGAGTCGCTGTTCCACAACCGCACCGATTTGTCCGCACTCGAAGTCGCCAGCATCGGCTGCTTTGGGTTGAAGACGACCTTGAAAATGTCGTCGCCGTGGCCGCCGGCGTTCTTCACCTGCTTGCCCTCGCCCTTCGGATTCCAGGTGCGAAGTTGCTTGTCCGCTCCCACCGAGAAGCCGATGCTGCCGTCGGCCTTCACCGCGACGCCGTACACGATCTGCTGGTGTTCCGGGAACGTGACCACCGATTCCTTCAGCTTCAAGTCCCAGACCTTGGCGGTCTTGTCGCGACCGGCCGTGACGAGGAACTTGCCGTCGGCCGTGACGGCGCATCCGAGGACCCAGTCGGCGTGGTTCTCGACCGTCTGTTCGAGCTTGGCCGCGGCCACTCCGCCGGACAAATCCCAGATGCGAACGGCGCGGTCGCAGCCGCCGGCCACGAGAACCTTGCCGTCCGGTGACGCCGCGATGCAGAGCACCGAATCTTCGACGTCGATCAGTTGCTTGAGCATGACCTTGGGATCGTTCACGCCATCGAGAATCTCGACGCCGTCTTCCGTCTTGCCCTTCGCAGTCAGGTCGAAGATGCGAACGTCGCCTTCCTGGCCGGGTCGGCCGCCGGCCACCGCCAGCTTGCCGTCAGGCAGAAACACCATGCCGTAGGCGCGTTCGGCCCGCGTGTAAACGCGCTTGAGAAGCTTGCCCGTCGCGATCTCCCAGACAGTGAGTTCGTGGTGCCCGCCGACGACGAGTTGCTTTGAATCCAGTGTGAATGCCAGCGCGTTCACAATGGTCGGGAACGGGTAAACTTTCGGCGGCGCGGGCGGCTTCCACCGCACCCGCAGTTCCTTCACGATGTCCGCTTTGGCATCGATCCCCGCGTCGAGTTTCGCCCCTTCCTTGATCCACTGCGCGACGACTGCGGCCTTCGCCGCCGGCACCGCTTCGCCCTTGTCGCGAGGCGGCATCCGTCGCTGTTCCTTGCTCACCATCAGCCCGTGGAACTCGCTCGTCTCGGGCTTACCCGGCGCGATCGGTTCGCCGTTCGCGCCGCCAGCCAGGAGCTTCTCGAAGCTCGTCATGTCGTACTTGCCGGACTTCTTCTTCGCGTCGTGGCAGGCGAAGCAGTTCTCTTTGAAAATGGGTGCCACGTCGTTGATGAAGCTGAGCGGCTTGGGCGGCTGGGCCGACGCCGTCTGCATCCCGGCGAACATCATGAAGTAGACGACGGCAGCGAGTGCCGCGCAGAACACGCAAAGGCAAAACCGGCGGCGAAGCATGGGAGGATATCCGGAAGGGTCGTTCGGGCAGGTGGTGTGATTGTAGCGGAGAGTTGCGGCGAGTGGAAGCGGGAAGAAAATCCCCGACCCGATTACAATGGCAACGTTGGGAGTGTTCGTACGGCTGGTGCCGGCCCGGGTCTTCAAAACCTGTGGGGGGTGTGAACAACGCCCCCAGTCGGTTCGATTCCGATACACTCCCGTGAACAGTTGTGCAGGATCGGGGCGGAAGCCCGGGGATGTTTTCCGACTGCGAGCCACACCGTGGACCTGTTCGACACCATGCGGTCCGACAATCGCCAGCGGGCCCGGCCACTCGCTGCCCGCATGCGACCGCGCTCGTTGGACGAATTCATCGGCCAGGAGCACTTCCTCGGCGAAGGCAAGTTGCTGCGTCGGATGCTGCTTGCGGACCGGCTCAACTCGCTGATCTTCTACGGCCCGCCCGGGAGCGGCAAGACCGCGCTTGCCCACGTCGTTGCCAACCACACGAAGAGCCGGTTCAAGCCGCTCAACGCCGTCTCGACCGGCACGAAGGAAGTGCGCGAACTGCTCGCCGAGGCCCGGACCCACCTCGAAGACGCTGGCGAACGCACCATTCTCTTCCTCGATGAAATCCACCGCTTCAACCGGGCGCAGCAAGACGTGCTGCTTCCCGATGTCGAAGACGGCGTCGTGATCCTGATCGGGGCCACGACGCAGAATCCATTCTTCGCGATCAACACGCCGCTGCTTTCGCGCAGCCAGATCTTCACGTTCGAGCCGTTGTCGCGCGAACACACGAAGACGTTGATCCAGCGGGCGATCGCGGACGTGGAACGCGGCCTCGGCAAGCAGAACGTGACCATCACCGACGACGCCCTCGCCTTCCTGTGTGAAGTCTGCGATGGCGACGCACGGCGAGCGCTCTCGGCACTCGAGATCGGGGTGAAGTCTTCTCCTGGGACCGCGGCCGTCCCGGCCGCATCGGATGCAAAGACTAAGACAGCGGCCGGGACGGCCGCGCTCCCAGGAGCGGCCGGGACGGCCGCGCTCCCAGGCATCGTCTTCGATCTCGCGCTCGCCCAGGATTCCATTCAGCGCAAAGTGATGGACTTCGACCCGACCGGCGACTCGCACTACGACCTCGCCTCGGCGTTCATCAAGTCGCTCCGCGGCAGCGACCCGAACGCCGCCGTTTACTGGCTCGCCCGCATGTTGGAAAGCGGCGAAGACCCGCGCTTCGTCGCCCGCCGACTCGTCATCTTCGCCTCCGAAGACGTCGGCAACGCCGACCCGCAAGGGCTGCTCGTCGCCACCGCCGCGTGGGACGCGGTCGAACGCGTCGGCCTGCCCGAGTGCCAGTTGAACCTGTCGCACGCCGTCTGCTATCTGGCCTCGGCGCCGAAGTCCAACGCCTGCACGGTGGCGATCGGCAAGGCGGTGAAGGACGTGAAGGAGGGCCGCACGCTGCCGGTGCCGAAGCACCTGAAGGACTCGCACTATCGCGGCGCGAAGGAGGAGTTCGGCCACGGCACGGGGTATCAGTACGCGCACAATTTCGAGGGCGGCTGGGTGGACCAGGAATACATCCCGGCCGACGTGGAGTATTACGCTCCGACCGACCGCGGCTTCGAGGCGCAGATCAAGGCGCGATTGGACGAGATCAAGGCGCGCCGGGCGAAGTCGCAACCCACTGGCGAGCCCCCGGCGTCACCCGGGGGAGTCTGAACGGAGGATGTGCTATGACGGAGGAAGAATGGCTGACTAGTGATGATCCGGCGGCTATGTTGTCTCGTCAAAGGAGCCAGAGCGAACGGAAATCGCATCTCTTCGCGTGTGCATGCTCTCGCCGAATTGTCCCGCTCTTCCGAGAGTCTGAAAGAGTGCTTCAGTTCATTGAGGCGGTGGAGGACTCTGCAAATGGGCCGGAGACGAGATCGGATCTTGAAGACCTGCGAACAATGATGTGGTTTCATATCGGTTTGAAATGGAGCGGTAACCGTGACCCAGACACCCTCAGTTCGATTGCTCTCCAGGGATTATGGCCAGCCTTGCAGCTGGACAGCGTGCTCCAAGGCTGTAGTGAAGGCACCGGTGCTGAAGCACTTAGTCAAGCCTTAGATGCCAGCACCAAGAAGCGAAGTTATCGATTGTGGAATCGCGGCCCGGATATTTCTCCGCAGGAAGCTGAGGAGATACACCAGCACGCAATTGGAGCAGCGCGAATCACGTTCTGTGGCTTACTCCGCGACATCTTCGGCAATCCGTTCCGCCCGCTCGCCTTCGATCCCAACTGGCGCACGTCCACCGTCGTTGCCATCGCCAAAAGCATGTACGAATCGCGCGACTTCTCGCCGATGCCGATCCTCGCCGACGCGCTCCAAGATGCCGGCTGCGAACACGCGGATATCCTCGACCATTGCTGCGGCACCGGCCCGCACGTTCGCGGTTGTTGGGTCGTCGATCTGGTGCTGGGCAAGTCATGAGATGGCGAGCCGAGCAGCGTCAGCTGCCGGGTGAGTTACCCGGCAGCTTACGCTGCTCGGCTCGCCACGGACGGAACCTTGCTGAGTCGTCGATTCGGTGCTGGGTGAGGCGTGATGCTGATACAATGATCGTGAATTGCACGATGAACCGGAGGGCTCTGTTATGGAGACCGCCACGATGGGGAAAGTGATCGTCAGCGCGAAGATCGAGAACCTCGAAGACCAGTACATGGCGTATCAGGGATTGATCCCTCCATCTCAAATTCGCACCTTGGTCGTCGAAGATGCTCTCGTCGATACCGGCGCGACGGGGTTGATGATCCCATCGCGCCTCCTCACGCCACTCGGTCTGCGGCCAACGGAAGTCAAGCATGGACGAACTGTGAGTGGCCCACTCACCATGCAAAAGTACGAGGCCGTTCGCCTCACTCTCCAGGGACGGAATTGCGTCGTCGAAGTTCACGAAATTCCGGACCACTCACCCGTGCTCATCGGTCAGATCCCGCTGGAATCGATGGATTGGGTCGTCGATCCGAAGAACCTCCGGATCATCGGCAACCCCGAACACGGCGGCGAAGAAATGGTCGAGGCGTACTGAGTACCCGCCTCGGCGGATTACGGGTTGGGCAGCGGCGGAAGCGGTGGCGGCACGGGTGCGGCTGGCCCCGAACCGCGATTCAAGTCCGGTCCCTTGTCGATGATCGACCTCGAATCCTTGGCCTTCTGAATTTCGATGTCCACTTCGCGTTTGGCGTCGAAGAGCCGAACGATACCGGGGCCGGCCAAGATCAAACCGGCCGCGACGAGCAAGCAGAGCACGGTCGGGAAGATCATGTAGAAGTTGGCGCGGTTGGCGGCGGCCTCGGCCCGCTGCCGGCTGTTCACCTGCAAGCTCGACGACAACTCCCAAAGACCGCGCGTGATGTCGGTGCCGAGCCGATCCGACTGCCCCAACAGATAGACGAAGCTGCCGAGTTCCGGCAGCGGTTGGCGATCCTTCCAGCGGTCGAGGGCGTACGAGAGGCTGCGCATTTCGCCGTGAGCAATCACGACTCGCACTTCATGGGAAAGCTCCGGATTGCCTCGACGAATGGCTTCCCCGGATCGGGCCAGGCCGGCCGGAAGGCTGGCACCGGTCGAGAGCGTGAGGCCGAGCGTATCCATGAGCATGGGCAGGCCGCGACGAATCGCCTCGGTGCGGCTATTCGCCATCGAGGCCAGCACGAGCCGCGGCATCGCATATCCGATTAGCCCCAGGACGATGCCAGTGATGAAGAACGAAATCGCGATGGGGCCGTCGGTGAGGATCGCGCCAATTTCGCCCGCCAGCAGTGGGATGTACGTCGTGAGGCTTCGCACCGCGAGGAAGTTGATGAGTGCGACGGGCTCGAAGAATCCGGCCCGGAGCAGGTCTTTGCGGATAGCTTCTCGGCCCGCCGCGGTAGTCGGCAGGAACCCGGCAACAATCGGCGTGAATGGGCCGAACAGCCGCGGTGCCGGTTCGAGGGTCTCGTCGTCGTCGTGCTGTTGAAACAGCGTGAGCGCGGCGAGGCCCAGGAACGCCACTGCGGCGGTCACCGTGAAAATCAGAGCCAATACGGGAAGCTCGCTCATGGGATTTTCGATTTTGGATTTTCGATTTTGGATCGAAGCAAAACCTTCATCGCGCCTTGTTCTTCGGGTTGTTTCGCCGCAGCGTTTTCTGCGACGCAACGATCATCGCCAGGATCTCATCGAATTCTCGCATCAGACCTTGCAAGCGAGTCTCGGTCAGCAGTTCGCTCTCGATGATGAGTTCCAACCAATAGAGTGTCTCGTCCGCCTCCTCTTCAACGATCGCCAGTTTTGAAATCATGTCGGCCGTCGAACGTGCCCGACAAGCCGCACGATAATTCGCACCGACGGATGTCGCGCACCGAATCAGTTGCTTGCCCAAGACGTCGGCCGTCCTCGATTGTCGCAGAGCCTCGACCACCTTAATGGCACGCAATGCTGCCTGTTTCGTTCGCCGTTTGAATTCGTTCTCGGTCATGGATTGCTTCTCAGAATCCAAGATCGACAAACCGAACATCAGTCGGCAATCGTTGGCCGCCCCGCTCGTGGTAAGTCTTCAATGCATCTCACCTCACCTCGGAAATCCAAAATCGAAAGTCCAAAATCCAAAATCCAAAATCCAAAATCAATAATCGTCCTGGCGGCGAAGGAGCAGCATGATCCAAATCAGGCCGATCACTTCGAGTACGATGGCGACGACCAGGATCACCTGGCCTTCGAACGAGAGCAGGAAGCGGATCATCAACGCCCGCTGTTCCGGGAAGATCAGGTAGAGCAGCATGGCGACCGGGGCGGCGAGCGCGAGGAAGATCGCGGCCATGCGGGCGAGGGCGGTCACGGAGCGGAAGTAGCCGCGGTACTGGTTGCGGTCGCGGATGGAAGCGGCGAGGCGATCGAGCATGGCGGGCAGGTTGCCGCCGGATTCGGAGTTGAGAGCGAGCACTTCCGCGAAGAGATCGAACTCGGTGAGTTCGGCATCGGCCGCGGCGCGACGCAAGGCGGCCCGCGTCGATTCACCTAGGGATAGTGCCGCCGACAGCCGCGCGAACAATCGCGAGATCGGCGTCGGCAGGTAGTGCGAAGTCTCGAGCAGCGCCGCAGGCAACGCGAGGCCCGAACGCAGCGAACGGGCCAACTGAAAGCAGCCGTCCGGCAACTGTTCCTGGATCGCACGACGGCGGCGGTTCTTCAACGTCCAGAAGAACAACAGCACGCCCATGCCGCCGAGGAGGAACACCCAACCGGCGAGGAGCACGCCATCGACGAACGACAAATACTGAACGGTGAGCAGGTAGAACGCGGCGGCAAAGACGGCACCGACGACCAGGATCCAGCCGATGGCGGTCTCGCCGTCGATGCCGAGTTGCGTGCCTTCCGCGAGGCGATCGAAGCGGGCGTCGAACTTGCCGCGACCGCGTCGGGCGCGGAGCATCGGTTCGGCCATCTCGGCCAAGGTCGGGCCGTCGGCAGCGGCCGGGCGGCGCATTGCCGAGCCCGCGATTAGCACGATGGCCGAGAGCGCGAAGACGATGAGTGCCACGGCTCCGAAGAGGCCGAGGATCAGTGCCCACTGCGGGAGGCCGCGGAGGAACTCAGGCATCGCCCGATCCTCCGTTCGAGGCCGGTGCTTGGATTTCCAACAGCGTGCGTTCCGCGAACAACTTCTCGGAAAGCGGCCGACCCGCCGACGCGAGGCGAGCCAATACCTTTGGCACGTAGCCGGTCGCTTTGAACGCACCGACCG
This sequence comes from Gemmataceae bacterium, assembly GCA_043733485.1. Taxonomy (GTDB): domain Bacteria; phylum Planctomycetota; class Planctomycetia; order Gemmatales; family Gemmataceae; genus Urbifossiella. The sequence continues at coordinate 25,995 of JAYTGN010000376.1, read as the reverse complement.
CGTGCCCGTTCACCACGCCGGTCTGCTCGAACACGAAGATGTCGCGCACGCGGTAGATCTTCCCCTTGGCGAGGCCGACGAGTTCGGAGATGCGAGTGATCTTGCGCTGGCCTCCGGCGAGGCGGGCGACGTGAACCAGCAGGTGGAAGGCATTGGCGATGTAGCCTCGAAGCACGGGCACCGCGAGATCGACGCCGGCGAGCCCGATCATGAGTTCGAGCCGGCCCAGAGCGTCGCGGGTGTCGTTGGCGTGAACCGTGGTGAGCGAACCTTCGTGGCCCGTGTTCATCGCTTGCAACATGTCCACGGCTTCCGGCCCGCGCACTTCGCCCATGATGATCCGATCGGGCCGCATGCGAAGGGCGTTGCGGAGCAGGTCCCGCTGGCTCACCGAACCGGCCCCTTCGAGGTTCGCCGTGCGGGTCTCCATGCGGACCACGTGCGGTTGCTGCAACTTCAACTCGGCGGCGTCTTCGATGGTCACGAGCCGTTCACCGCGCGGAATGAACGAGGAAAGCACGTTCAACAGCGTCGTCTTGCCGGCACCGGTGCCGCCCGAGATCAGCGTGTTCATCTTCCCAGCGATGGCCGTTTCCAGGAACGTAACCATTTCCGGCGTGCAGGCTCCCACCTCGATGAGGCCATCTGGGGTGAAGCCCTTTCCGAAGCGGCGAATCGAGAGTACGGGGCTGTCGAGCGTGAGCGGTGGCAGCACGGCGTTGACGCGCGAACCGTCCGGAAGCCGAGCATCGACCATCGGGCTCGATTCGTCCACGCGACGACCGACCCGCGAGGCGATCCGCTGAATCACGCGAATGAGGTGAGCCTTATCCGTGAAGGCGACATCGACCTGCTCCAATCGCCCGCCTCGCTCGACGTAGACTTGATCCGGGGCGTTGACGAGTACTTCGGTGACACTTGGATCGGCGAGCAGCGATTCGAGTGGCCCGAGGCCGAAGACTTCGTCGACCACTTCCTCGACGGCCCGATCCACGTCGGAAGACGGGAGCTTGCGATCGACATCGGGTGCCAACCGGCGGCCGAGCGTGTGGACTTCATCGCGAAGCCGATCTCGCGACCAGCGGTCGATGCGCGAGAGGTCTGCCACGTCCACGACGACGCGGTGCAGTTCGTCCTTGAATTGGAGATACCGCGTGTCGGCCCCGTTCTTGGGGCTCGCGGTTCCTCGCGCCACGGCCATGGTCCTGCTCCTTCTTCGATCGTCCGATGCCACTTGCCACGATAGCGGGGTTACTTCGGGGGCGCAGGCTTGATCGGCAGCGGGCTGCGGAACAAATACTTCGCGGGGGGGGGTGGCACGTAGACCGGCTCCGGAGCTTCGGGCGGGTCGGGAATCTCGACCACCGGCGGGTTGTACGGAACCGGGAAGCTCGCCGTGCCGCTCTTGTTCACGCCGCTGTAAATCTCGACCGTGACGGGCGGAGGGGGGGGCGGTGGTGGCAGCGGCTTGATCGGCTTCGGCGGCTTCACGGGCTTCGGCGGCGCCGCGGGCGGTTCGATCGCCGGCAGGCGGAGCAGGCGAATCAGATCCTCGTCGCCGATCGAGAGCGAACCGTTCGCGTAGCGTTCGAGGCGGGATTGTTCTTCCTTGTATTCGGGAGAACCTTCCGGTGCGAACGTGACCGCGATGCTCATGCCGGGAGTTTTAATCGCTTCATCGCGGAGGGAGTCGAGCCGCTTCTTTTCATCGGCGGAGACGGGAACCAGTGTGAGGATGCCGACGTTGCGGCCGTGTTCCACCAGGGCCGTCCGGTACGGGTTCGTGGCGAGCGTGAACGAGACCGTGTCCGAAACCAGCGGATCGTAGATTGCGTAAAGCGTGTCGCGTTTCGCGATGACCTGAGCGTGCGGCACGAGCAAGCCCGTGAACGGCACGGGAGTCGGATTGTCGCTGCGGCTCACGTCGGTGATGAGGTAGACGTCGACCCAGTCGCCGACCTGGATCAGGCCGCTCGCCGAGCGATCCTTGGAGATGCCGACCGTAACGGCGCGGGTTCCAGGGAACAGGCGCGAGTTGAGCGATTCGGGCTTTTTGGCTTCGAGCAAGTCGCCCTTGCGGAGGGGCCGATCGCCGGGCAGGTCGCGAGCCGCGGTTCGGAACATCGCGGCTTCCAACGACCCCGGCAGGTAGTCGTCCTTGTGCGCCTCGTAGTCCTTCATTTCTTCCGGTCGCAACGGGCGGATGCCGATGCTGTAGCCCGTCATCGGATCCCCGGCGAAGAGGTTGCGCGTGGGGGCGATGATGCGCGGCACCGGAGGAACGGGCGGAGGCGGAAGCTCCTTCACCACGACGACCTGCTCGACCGGCCTCGGTTGAGGTTGATCGAGCAAGTGGAGCGCCTTGACCGCGAAGACCACGCCCAGACCGGCGATGATCGCGATCGCAACAACAGCTAACAAACTGGCTCGCATGGCGGCTCCACGGTCAGCGTCTTCGAATTCATCAACGCCCGACTTCGATTACCCCGAGGTCGCGGCGACACCGTTCAAGTAATCCAGGTAACCCTTCAACAGCGCGAACAAGACCAAGTAAGTTCCGAGGCCGAGCGGCAGGGCATAGCCCATCAAACCGCGACGCGATTGCGGATGCCCCGGCAGGGTGGTCGTCGCGAACGACTTCGGCAAGCGGCCTCCGAGCATACGGTAGCCCAGGCTCGCCACCGCAATCAGCATCAGGAACGGGAGCGCCAGGACGACCGATCCCAAAATCCAGATGGCTCCGAGCCACGCTCCAATCCCGGCCGCCAGTTTCACATCCCCGCCACCCGCTACACCGAAGATCCACAGCAGGAAGAACAGCGTGAACCCCACGGCGAACCCGGAGAGCGAGAACAGCAGGCCGTCCACGGCACCGAGTGCCGGCATTCCCCCGGAGGGCAGCCAACCGTTCACCCCTTCAGCCGCCATCCAGGTGCCGCGAACCACGTTCAACAGCAATCCCACGGCCAGCATGCCCATCGTCAGCCACTTCGGAACCTTCATCGTCGTCCAGTCGATCCACGCCGCGTAGGCGAGAGCGATGGCCAGCACCGAGACGAACAGGATCGCGAACGCGAAGTTCGGAAAAAACGGTTGCATGTCGCGTTCACCCGTCCATCGCTCAGGGTGCTGGGGGCACGTACGTGTTCGGGTCCACTGCAATCGGAGTGACTTGCGAGCCCGTGAGGTTCTGAGGCGTCGGCGTGAAGGACACGCCTCCCACCTGAATGAAGGTCGTTGGGGGATCCCCCGCCAGGATTGCGAAGCCCGAGAACGTGAAGGACGGGACCAGGGCGTTGGCCATGTTCCCGAGCGTGGTCATCAGGGCGATCCCGGAGTTCCGCAGGGCCACGAGCCCGGGAATCATTCCGAAGATCAGGATGCTGATGATGAGCACGAGTTCGACCGAGATCACTCCGCCATCATCGTCGTTCCAGAGTCGGGCGAGTTGCCGCGTCATGGTGTGCGTTCCTGTGTAGCCGCGAGTTTGCGCGAGAATCGCGTTACCTATCGAATATCGCGCATGGGCTTGAGTCCGCAATGCGGGGCAGGCGAAGTTTGTCTGGGGAATGCGTCTAACCGAACGGGTCGAAGGGATTGTGCCCGAAGCGGGCGAGAAAGGGATCGGGCAGGCCGCCCGCGCGAGCGTTAAATCGCTCGCGGGCGGAAGTTTGAGCTTCCGCCCGCGACGTGGAACGATCGTTCCAACTCCGTTATCGAGTCGATCACGGTGCGGGTGGGATCACGGCGATGGTGCCCAGCGAGATCGGGGACAGCTGGCTGCCGGTCAGGCGATTGGTCGTGGTCGGGTCGACCTGGTAGCCCTGAACCTGAGCGATGGTCCGGCCACCCGACGCGGCGCCGATGGCGAAGCCCGAGTAGGTGAACGAAGGAACCAGATCGGTGAGCGTGTTGCCGATGGTGCCGAGGGCGGCGATCACGGAGTTACGCAGAGCCACGAGGCCCGGGATAATCCCGAAGATCAGAATTCCAATCACGAGCACGAGTTCGGTCGAGATAACCGCACCGCGGTCATCCGCCCACAGACGTCGAAACAGGTTGGACATCGATGCAACTCCGAAGGGAAGGTGAAAGAAACAAGAGACCCGCGGTTGCGGCCGCATTGCCGGGAAAGTTGCCGCAACAAAAGGTCTTCGATGGGAGAATAATGTTTCCACACGGAAAATCTAGCGCCACTCTTCTGACTTTCCCAAATTGACTAACCCCCGGTGTCGGTAAATTCGTCACAAGCCCACCTTTTCGCAGCTCAAACGAGCGAGAATGTTCCGGTCGTAGCGATTCTTGTGCGGCGCGAAAGTCCGTTCGCAACTCCTGGACAAGTTTTGTCGCCTTTTCCACCAACGATTCGAGAAGAGTTTCCCCGGACTGGCGGAAAGGCAGCGACGGGGTGGGAACGTCCGGTTAGATTGAAGCTAACGCAACTGAATCTGGGTGGAACCGGCTTCCAGCCGGTTCTGGGTGGTTCCGGCTTCCAGCCGGAACTCTCGATCTGTTGATGCACCGGCTGGAAGCCGGTGCCACCCCTGCGACCTTCACCCGATGGAAACGAATGGAAATGGCTGAGGAGCGCGACGACCGTTTTGCCGCGCCCGCGGTCGAGGAGCCGATCTCCGTGGGGGCCGGGATCGACTTTACCGATCCCAACTCGCCGCTGGCCCCGTTCTACTTCCGGACGACGCACATCCTGGCCATCGCTCTGCTCGGCATGATCTTCGTGTTCGTCTCGCACGTCCACCTTTGGCACACCGACGTCTGGGGGCACGTCCGCTACGGGCAATGGATGGTCGAGAATCGATCGATCCCCGACCGCGAACCGTTCTGCCCGTGGTGGGATGGCCGCATCCCGTTCTCGCAGTTCTACACGCTCACGCAACTGGCCATGTACGAGGCCTACACCCTCGGCGAGAAACTCGCCGGCGGCGACGACGTCCACCGCATGATGGGCGGCGTCGAAATGCTCCGCTTGCTCCATGCCGGGCTCACGACCGGCCGCCTCGCCGTGTTGCTCTTCGTGTTCTTTCGGCTCAGCGGCTCCTGGCGGCTGGCCATGATGGGGCTCGGGGCCGCAATTCTCGTCGACTTCCTCACCTGGTCCGTGTTCCGCCCCCAGACCTTCGCTCAACTCGGGTTCGCACTGCTGTTGCTGCCGCTCTCGCGGGCCACGATCTCGCGACGAGCGCTCGTGCTGATTCCCGCGATGCTCGTGGTCTGGGCCAACGGGCACGGCAGCTACGTCGTCGCCTTCGCCTTGCTCACTGCCGTGCTGCTGGGACGTTTGGTAGAAGTGATCGTGGAGAAGCGGATTCCTTGGAAGGACGCCCAGACGCTGCGACTGGCCGCGGTACTCGTGCTCTCGATCGTAGGAATCGGATTGGTGAACCCTTACGGCTTCGGGTTGTACTCGCGAACCCTCTCCTTCGCATCGCATCCTAGCCTCGCGGGCGGCGTCGGCGAATGGAAGCCGCTCGCCTTCCTCTGGGGTTGGGGCAAAGACTCCGACGCGGGGCTCCACTGGATCTTCATCGCCTCGCTCCTCGCCATCGTACTCACGCAACTCGCATCGACCCGCGCGATCCCGCCGCACCGCATGGCCGTGCTGCTCATCTTCGGCCTGGGGCTGTGCCTCCAGCAGCGTTTCGCGATCTGGTGGGCGATGCTCGTGCCCTGGGTGCTGGTTCCGCAGTGGGTGGAACTGGCGAAGAGTTGGCCCGAACGGTGGACGCCGGCGTCGAGCGTTCCGAGCTTCCGCAAGACGGCGGTCGCGGTGGCAATTATGCTCGCCCTGTTCATGTGGTCGGCACCCGCGGGGTGGTTCATCACGGGTGGCCCGACGGCGCTGGGGCCTTCCGCTTCCGATGCCAATCTGCCGTTCAGCCTCTCCGTGGGAACTCCCTGGGAACTGGCCCGCGAGGTTCGCAATCCCGGCTCGACGGACGCAACTTGGGCCAAGCCGATGGCCGAGATCATTCGCAAGAACTACCCGAAGGGCCAGTTTACCGGCACGATCATGGCCACGCCCATGCAGGGCGATTACCTCATGTGGGCGCTCGCCCCAGAAGTACCGGTCACCTATTCGCACATGCATCTGTTCCATCCCGACTACTGGAATGAACTCGCGATCGTGGGTCAGGGGCGACCCGGCTGGATGGACGTGCTCGAGAAGTACCGCGTGAACCTGATCGTGATCGAAGCGCAGTACGGCCCTCGGCTCAAGGAGCAATTGCAGAAGACCGCGGGCTGGACCATCCTCCTCGATGAGACCGACGACGCGAAGAAGCCCCTGGCTCTGACGCGCCAACTGATCGCCATCAGGAACAAGCCTCTGTAACTGGTGGCACAGGCATTCCTGCCTGTGCGGGCCGACACTGCACAGGCAGGAATGCCTGTGCCACCGCAAGCAGTACCATGACCGACGCGATTCCCGAACCTGAAGCAACTCCCGGCCCCGGCCCCGGCCCCGGTCGCGCCTTCGTACTCTTCGCGCTCGTCGGCCTCTTCGCCTACTTCAACTCGCTCCACGGCGACTACCTGCTCGACGACTTCCGCTTCACGAACGACGCCAACATCGGGCGACCCTTCCAAAGTGAAATGGCAGCGCGGCCCGTCATCGCCGTCTCGCTCGCCATCAACTATTGGGTCGATGGCCTGTACCCGCGCGGCTACCACGCGATGAACCTCGCCGTCCACGTCCTCGCGGGCTTGTTCCTCTACGACCTGGTGCGGCGAACCTTGCTCATGCCCCGATTCGCCGGCCAATTCCATGCCTGGGCCGGGTGGATCGGGCTCACCTGCGGGCTCGTCTGGCTCGTGCATCCGCTGAACACGCAATCCGTGACCTACCTGATTCAGCGCTGCGAATCGTTCATGGGAATGTTCTTTCTGGCGAGCTTGTGGTGCTACGTGCGCGGGGCCACGTCCGAGCGAAGCTTGTGGTGGAACCTCGGTGCCCTCGCAGCGTGCGCCCTCGGCGCGGGTTGCAAGGAAATGATGCTCATGCTTCCCCCGCTGGCCCTGCTCTACGACCGCACCTTCCTCACCGGTTCGTGGCGCGAGACGCTGAAGCAACGCTGGTTGATGCTCGGCTTGCTCGCGGTGCCGCCCGCGGCCGGGTTGCTCGCACTGGTGTTCACCGGATTCTTCACCGACCCGAAGGGCACCGTGGGCTTCGGCGTGCGAGTGTTCACCCCCTACACCTACGCGCTCACGCAAAGCGAAGTCGTGCTTTACTACCTGCAGCTGTCCGTGCTGCCAGTCGGGCTCACGCTCGACTATCTGGACTGGAAGCCGTGTACCTCGGTTGCCGATTGCTGGATGTCGCTCAGCGCGGTTGCGGCACTGGTAGCAATCGTGGCTTGGGGCGTGTGGAGGCGTGCGGCCTGGGCCGTTCCCGCTGCGGGGTTCTTCCTGATCCTCGGGCCGTCGTCGAGCTTCATCCCGGTTCAAGATGCGGCCTTCGAGCATCGCATGTACCTGCCGCTGATCGGCCTCGTCGTTCCCATCGTCTGTGGAATCGCGTGGCTGGCCCTCCGCTCGAAGTGCGTGAATGGACGCGTACTCGGACTCGTCGCCGGCCTCGTGATCTTCGTCCTGGGTCTACTCACGGCCTCCCGCAATGAAGACTATAGTTCGCCCACGCGATTGCTGGCCGACAACGCGGCGAAGCGGCCCGACAACGGCCGCGTGCGGCTCAACCTCGCCGTCCAACTGTTCGCGACCGGCGACGCCTCGGGCGCGGAAACGCAGCTGAACGAAGCGATGCGACTGCCGCTCCAGCTACCGACCCTGCGCTCGGAACTCGTGAAGGTCTTGCGGGAACTGGGTCGCCCCGCAGACGCGGTTCTCGTCGCGCGGCAAGTGCTCGCGGACCAACCCGAATCCGATCCAGCAACCTACGAACTCGGCCTCTCGCTGCTCGCCGATGGCCGAATCGCCGAGTCCTTGCCCGACTTGCAGCGGGCGGCCGTGAAGATGCCCGACAACAAATTTGCGCGCCTGCACTACGGCGTTGCGCTGTGGGAATCGGGCCAGACTGCGAAGGCAGACGAGGAATTTCGTGCGACTCACGCACTCGATGCGAACTACGCGGCCCAGTTGAACAGCGCGGCGCGCTCGGTAGCGAGCGACCCGGATGCGAAGCCTTCGCACCTGCGATTGGCGGCGTGGTATGCGACGGCCGCGTGCCGCATGGCCGATGCGCCTTCGATCGAGTTCCACGACACGCGGGCCATCGCCCTGGCTCGGATCGGCCGCTTCCCCGAAGCCTCCGCCGAGGCTTTGTTGGCTGCAGGCCTGGCTCGTCAATCGAACGATTCATTCCGGGCCTCGCGGCTCGAAGCTCGCGCGGCGCTGTTCCGCGCCGGCAAGACGTACCTTCCCGAGAAGCCATGAGCACCACCGCTCTCGAAACGACCGATGCCGCCCGGCCCGCCTTCGGCACCGCGGCTTGCCTGTACTGCGGCTCCACGGACCTCGCTCCGCTCTACTCGGGCGTCCGCGATCGTCTCGGGTTCGTACCCGGTGAACGCACCTTCCTCAAATGCCGAGCATGCGGTTCCGCCGTGCTCAATCCGCTTCCCAAAACCGAAGACCTGCCCGGCTTCTATCCGCCCGTCTACAGCTTCACGCTGGAACTCGGCGGCAGCCGCTTCAAGCGGATGCTGAGCAAGGCCGAATACCGCTTCTTCTTCCGCCCGCAGTACACGGCCCAGGTTCGCCGCGTGATGCGAGCCTGCGGATGGCGCAACGGCAACGGGAAGAAGCTCCTCGATGTCGGCTGCGGACGAGGCCTGCGATTGCTCGAATTCCGCCGCCTCGGTTTCGACGTTCACGGGCTCGACGTTCAAGACGACGTCGTCCGCTACCTGCGCGAAGAACTGCACATCCCGGCCGAGTGTGCGGACGTGTCGGCGATGGGCCGCTTCCACGAGCCCGAATCGTTCGACCTCATCACCACATTCTTCCTGATCGAACACATCCCGGACGTGCGCGAAGCGTTTGCCGCGATGTACGACTTGTTGAAGCCGGGAGGTTGGATGGCGGCCGCGGTCCCGTTCGTCGATTGCGTCCAGGCCGGAGTTTTCGGGAAGAAGTGGATCAACGTCATGGAGGCACCGCGGCATCTGTCGCTGCCCACGCGCAAGGGCATGACCGACGCTTGCCGTGCGGCCGGGTTCGACCGCGTCGACCTCGTTCCCGACTCGGCGTTGAACTGCGCCGGACAGATCGCCTCGTCCCTGATTCCCGGAGCGACGCTCACGCACGTGTACGGCCAGAGCCGCCTGATGCCGCTGTTGGCTCGCGCAGTGGGAGCCGGCGTGATGCTGGCCTCCGTGCCGTGGTGCCTGTTCGAGAATCAGGTGCTCGGCCGCATCTCGCTCGGCGTCGTGATGGCCCAGAAACCTCTCGGGTAAACCATGCTCGTCCGCGAAGCCAAGTGGTTCGCTCAGCGCTTCCGGGAACTCGGCGACGACGCCCTGTTCCCGATGCTGAACATCGGCAGCCACACCGAGGAATTCCGCACCCGCGAGCAGCCGTGGATCGATCGCTACGTCTTCGCGCCGCCGCGCCAGCGCGGCCTCAAGGTCGTACACCTCGACATCCGCCAGGCCCCCGGCGTCGATCTCGTCGGCGACCTCACCGTGCCCGCGTTCCTGGAAAAGATCGCGGCCATGAAGTTCCGTTCCGCCTTCTGTTCGAACCTGTTGGAACACGTGCCCAACCGCGAGGCCATTTGTGCCGCCGCGGTCGGGGCCGTCGAACCCGGCGGCTACCTCATCGTCTCGTGCCCCAACAACTTCCCCTACCATCCCGACCCGATCGACACGATGTTCCGCCCCAGTGTCGAGGAACTCGCGAACCTGTTCCCCGGTACCGAGATCGTTCGGGGCGAACTCGTGCCCAGCGGCACGCTCACCGGCTACATCGCGGCGAAGTTCGCCTCCGATCCACTCGCCCTCGGCCGGAATCTGTTCAAGCGCAAGGCTCAGGTGGTGAAGGCGACCGACTCAGGAATGTCGGCGCGGTCGTGGGTGCCGTGGCTGTGGCGAACCTTCTACCAAACGTGCATCGTCCTCAAGAAGCAGCCGCTTGCGGGGTCGCGATGAAAGTACTGGTGGTGAGCCACCTCACTTTGCCGCACGTCGGCGGAGTCGAGAATCTGGTGGACCTCGAAGTGCGCGGCCTCACGACCGCCGGGCACGAGGTCGCGCTCGTCTCCAGCGATGGTGACGGGGCCGGCCGCAAGCCCGAGTATCCCGCGAACGTCCGCACCATCCGCGTTCCCGCGTGGCACCGGCTCGAACGCTCGTTCGGCATCCCTTACCCGATCTTCGGCCCACGGCTGCTCGCGATCCTCTGGCGCGAAATCGCCTGGGCCGAGGTCGTTCACGCGCACGGCTTCCTGTTCCAAAATACCGCTCTGGCCGTGCTGCTGGCGCGAATGCAAGCCAAGCCGTGCATCCTCACCGACCACGGCGGCATCCAGAAATTCGGTTCGATGCCCGCCACGTTCGCGGCCCGACTCGGTGCCGAGACCGTCGGCCGGCTCAGTGCCACGCTCGCCTCGCGCGTCGTGACCTACAACGCGCGCATTCAGCAAACGCTCAACCGTCTGGGCCGTCGTCGCGATGCGGAGTTCGTGCCGAACCCCGTGGATCGCGAAGTGTTCTTTCCGCCGACGGCGAGTGAACGCGCCGCCGCCCGCGCCGCACTCGGATGGGATGCGGGTCGCAGGAAGGTGCTCTTCGTCGGTCGCCTGATCGCGACCAAGGGCGTGCCGCTCCTGTTGGAATCGCTCGACCCGTCGTTCGATCTCGTGTTCTGTGGGCCGGGCGATCCCGCGATTCTCGGCAAGCTTCCGCGAACGGGAGTGGAGTTCCTACCGCCACGACCGCAGCACGAACTTCGCAGCCTGTATCATGCGGCCGATGCACTCGCGCTCCCGGCGGAAGTTCGCGAAGGCTTCCCGCTCGTGGTGCAAGAAGCCATTGCGTGCGGCTTGCCCGTGGTCCTCGGCGACGACCCCGGCTTCGCCCCCTATCGAGCTTTGCCCGGCTTGATCCTGTGCCAGCGAACGCTGGCCGAGGTTCGAGCCGCGATTCAAACGGCACTGGAATTTCGTCCGCAGGCGGGCGAGCCGGCCGATTTCTTTCCTTCACTCGAACGGTGGGCAACCCGGATGTTCCCGCCGCCGCCGGCTCGACCGGAGGTGTGCCTTGCGAGTCAGTAATGCCGTCTGGATCGTCGTGCCCGCGTTCCAGGAATCGGGCCGCATCCGGACCACGCTCCAGGAACTGCTGCCGCACTACCAGAACGTCGTGGTCGTGGACGACGGCTCGCCCGACGACACGGGGGCCGTCGCGCGATCGTGCGGCGTCTGGGTCGTGAGGCACCCCATCAATCGCGGGCAGGGTGCCTCGCTGCAAACCGGCATCGAATTCGCTCTGCTTCAAGGCGCGGAAACGATCGTGACCTTCGACGGCGACGGGCAGCACGACCCCGCTGATATTCCCGCGATGCTCGAACCCGTGCAGTCGGGCGAAGCGGACATCGCGCTCGGCTCGCGCTTCCTCGGCAACACCATCGGCATGCCGCTCTCGCGCCGCATCGTGCTGAAGCTCGCGGTGGTGTTCACGCGGGTCGTGTCGCGCATCCGCGTCACCGATTCGCACAACGGCTTCCGGGTTTTCTCGCGATCCTCGGCCCAGGTGCTCCGCATCCGCCAGGATCGCATGGCCCACGCCTCGGAAATCCTCGACGAGATCCGCCGGCTCGGGTTGAAGTTTTGCGAGGTTCCGGTCACGATTCGCTACTCGGCCGCGACGCTCGCCAAGGGGCAGAGTTCGTGGAACGCCCTGCGGATCGTCTGGCAATTCCTGGTGGGGAAGGTGGTGAAATGAACGGACTCCAACTCTTCGCTCAAGCCGCGGACCCGACCGAAGTCCGCGTCTCGGCACCGGTCTTTCAGATCATCGCGGTCAGTGTTCTCGGGTTGTTGCTGCTCCGCGATTTGTGGAACTGGTCGCGGCCGTATCCGGGCAAGTTCGTGCGGCTGCTGCGCTGTCTCGTGTGGATCGGTGCGGGGGTCGCGATTGCGGATCCGTGGCTGGTGCAATCGGTGGCCACGGCGATGGGCATCGGCCGTGCTGCGGATGCCGTGCTGTACGTCTTCGTGCTCGCGTTCCTGTGGGTCTCGTTCTACCTCTACACGCGCTGCCTGCGGCTCGAGCGCGAGATCACGGCTCTGACGCGCCACCTCGCGATCCGCGAGGCGACCCGCGGACCCGAGGCGGATTGAATCGCGATCTCGCTGCCCGGTCTGATACACTGTCGCTTGTCGTCGCATTCCCGAATCGCCCCATGTACTGTACCCCTGCTCCCATGCGATCCCTCGCCGTACTTTTCTTGTGTACCACGGGCCTGCTCGCCGCCGATCCGCCGAAGGCACCGGACTGGGTCAAGGTGACCGACAAGGCCGCGTGGAAGGCCCGCGATTCCCAAGGCGAAGTCGTCTTCAAGGACAAGCTTTGGCTCATGGGCGGCTGGTACGATTCGTTCTCGTCGCCGCCGCGCGATGTCTGGAGCAGCGGCGACGGCAAGACCTGGGATCTCGTTCAACCGAACGCACCGTGGAAGCACAGCGACCTGCCGATGACGACCGTGTTCGACGGCAAAATGTGGCTCATGGGTGGCTGGTATAACGGCCGGCTCAAGGATCATTCCGCGAGCAACGAGGTCTGGTCTTCAACCGACGGCAAAGAGTGGACGCAAGCGACCGCCAAGGCCGCGTGGACTTCGCGCATCGCGGGCGGGCTCGTCGCCTTCAAAGGCAAGATGTGGCTCCTCGGCGGCACCGAAGACTACTACTTCGGCGACGACAAGAGCCTCAAGAACGACGTCTGGTTCACCGAGAATGGCAAGGACTGGAAGCAAGCCACGGCGAACGCGGGCTGGTCGCCGCGAGCCTACCATCAAGCCGTGGTTCACGACGGCAAAATGTGGGTGATCGCCGGCGGCAACTACGTGCCCACCTACCACGCCATGAACGACGTCTGGTCTTCCGAAGACGGCATCAACTGGAAGCAAGCGACCGAGAAGGCCCCGTGGCACGAGCGACTCTGGTTCTCGAGTGTCGTCTACCGCGACCGCATCTGGGTGCTCGGCGGCTGGTCCAAGGTGCCCGATCAAAACTGGGGCGACGTCTGGTACTCGAAGGACGGCAAGGACTGGACCGAGTACAAGCCCGCCGTGCGTTGGAAGGAGCGTCACGAGCACTCGGCCTACGTGTGGAAGGACAAGATCTGGATCGCCGGCGGCCACGCGAAACCGCTCAGCAACGAGGTCTGGTCGCTGGACGTTCCCAAGGAATGGTTTGAAGGAAAATGAGGGCTGAACTTCTAAGCGAGGAATTGAAGGGATGAGCATTCAGAATCTCAATAACCTGGCAGCACTCATCGACCGCGAGCGCGATGCCGTACTCGCGCAGTGGAGGTCGCAGGTTCGGCAACTCTCCTCCGCGAAGCGCCTCGATACCCCGACTCTCAACGATCACGTTCCCGATCTCCTCGAGGAATTAGTCGTCGCATTTCGATTGGTGTCCGACGAAACGATACCCGAGGCACTGCTCGAAGGAAGTCCTCCGGCCCACGGTCGGCAACGGCACCACGACGGCTTCGACATCGTCGAAGTCGTCGCGGAATACAACATCCTTCGCGGCTGCATCCACGACCTCGCCGAACGCAACGGCCTCGGCCTCAGCGGCAAAGCCTTTCACATCCTGAACCGCGTCCTCGACGAGGCGATCGGATTGGCCGTCCAAACCTTCGCCACCGAGCGGGCACTCGAAGTCCAGAGGCGTCGGGAAGAGTACCTGGCACTCGTGGCCCACGATCTGCGCACGCCCTTGAGCGCCATTACGCTGGCCACGGGAGTCCTGGAACTCAAGCTTTCCGGGAAGAGCGACAGTGCGGATACCGCCAAAATGTTGAAAACGCTTCAACGCAACGCGCAGCATCTGAAGTCGCTGGTCGACAACGTGCTGAAAGAGAACTCGCACATCCAGACGGAATCCGGCGTCAAATTGGAGCGCCGCGTTTTCGATTTATGGCCGCTCGTCGAGGCCCTCATTCACGATCTGCATCCGGTGGCCGGCACGGGCAGCACCGAACTCCTCAACGAAATCCCGGAAGAACTGACCGCATTCGCCGATGCAAGCTTGCTGAGGCGCGTCTTTCAAAACCTGGTCGCGAATGCGATCAAATACACCCCCCGCGGCACGGTCGTCATCGGGGCGCGAGCACGCGATGAGGAGGGCGCCATCGAGTGTTGGGTCACCGATAATGGCGCCGGAATGCCGCACGAGCGGCTCGAGAAAATATTCGACAAATTCGAATCCGATCCCGACCAAGCAGACGGACTCGGCCTGGGTCTCGCCATCGTGAAGACGTTCGTGGAGGCGCACGGCGGGCACGTGACCGTCGAAAGTGTGGAAGGCGCGGGCTCGACGTTTCGGTTCACGCTTCCCGGTCGAGTCAAAGTGAGCGACGCGTGAAAAGGGCCCAACCGCGCGGGATGGCCTCACCGTGTTGAAGCCCGAGATGGTTTAGGAACAATTTGGTACTGCCCCAGCGTATACCCAGCTCTCAAACGCCTCAATGTATTGCGCGCAAGCGTTATTTGCTCTGATGAAATATACCTCGCCAATCGGAGCGAACGCCCCGAGAGAAAGGCCGTCGATGTTCCACCGTGCTTTTCCCTCGCGATTCGTTTCAAGATATTGAGCGTCCACGATGCCTCTATTGTGGAGGTGGATGTTTCGCCGAAGGATGAGTTCGATCTGCCGCCCAAACCCTTCGTAGCGCTCAGCTATGGGTACCACGCCCAATTCGTTCAAATCAAATAGCAGTTCCTTGACGTACCTTGCTTTTAGCAAGTCGTCGATGAGGGAGTCGCGCAGTGATTCAAAATCCTGATGCTGCCCGAATCTCGCGTAGGGCACCTTTTCCTTCTGGCCGAAGAAGGCCGCGAGGGTAAAGAAGTTCGTCTTTAGCGCGAGTCGGGTAAGATCGTAGACTGCGGCTTCGAAGTGGGTCATGAGCAGGATAAAGGATTGTCTAAAGATGCCCGACTGCTTCTCCGGGTGATGGGAAGCCGCTGCAAGACGTAGTCCGCCGACCTTGCCTCCGAGAACTTGCAGGAGCCCAATTTCGTTAAGTCGCCTCCGATGCCGGGCGACACTCATGATGAAATCCAGATCCAACAGGTCACCATTATCATTGGTCTGTCCGTTGAAACGCTGAGCAACCGTTTCTCGAACGGTTCTTAACTCTTCGTCCGTCGGGAGATTTCGAGGGAAAAGACTAATTGCCACCTTGATGGCGCTCTCGGCCGTGTCACCCCACGCGTTCTGGTTCTGCACCCGCATCGCTGCTGCGTTTTCGCCTGCCAGCGCGAACTCACGTTTCCAGACGGCGGTGACCGTCGCCTCAATAGGCTCAAGAAGTGCCGCCGTTTCGTCGGCAGAGTATGGGATTTCGCGGCCAAAAGGGTGCGGTGATCGCTGAGCCAGCGGGGCAATACCGTACCTCTGAAGCTCTGAGTTGAGTTCCGCTACGGCGGAGTCAGTGACATTGATCCTGCTACGAAGAAACGTCAGTTGAATGCATAGTTCCCCACAATCACATTCGTAGCGCCATGCAATTTCCCGTGATGGCTTGTTCATTCTACACTTCTCCCGAATTTGTCCGATAGGAGCATTCGGTTACCTGACCAAACGACATCCTCGCTGGTTCGCGATCAGGTTCGAAGCCCGCAGTTGCAATGACACGATTATCACCACGGGCCGTGACCGTTCCGCGTGGCGCGTCCACCCTTGAGGAGTTTTCGAGACTTCGATTGGAGGATGGCGAGCAGGTCGGCGACCTTCACGAAGTTGTCCAGCTCATCCCGTTCCTGTTCGCGAAGCGTTCCCGCCCGGTTTCGTTCGAGCAACTCGTGCATCCGCTCCTTGTCGTCCATGTTGAACCCGAGTTTCAGGATATGTCGAGCAATGGGGAGGCTAAGCCGTCCCGCTTTCCCCTCCCACACGCGAGCAAAGATTGCCGCCTCACTTCGCTCCAGGACCGGGTTTGCCGATACCATTCGATGACTCCTCACGAATAAAGTTGCGTCGAGGGTCTGTGGCGAACCTCGGGCAAACTTCGTTAGTGTACCAGATTTACGGAGACTCCACCTCTCATCCCACGATTACGCGCGGCTTCTACTCAGTAAAGCGCTTCGCAATACTCTCATCCTCGGATAGACTGGCGGCACCTTTCCTATTCGGAGCGCTGCCATGTACCTTTCGCGTCGCGATTTCCTTCGCACGTCCGCCGTGGCCGGGCTCGCACCGAGTCTCGCTTCCGCCATCGACCCGATCAAGCGGCCCGGGCCGAAGCCCGACCTCAAGCTGAGCCTCGCCGCGTACAGCTTCAACAAGGCACTCGATCTCAAGAAGCCGACGATGACGCTGTTCGACTTCATCGACCTTGCCGCGGACCTGCCGCTCGATGCCGTGGAACTCACGTCGTACTACTGGGCGGAAACGACGGACGCGTACCTCGACAAACTCAAGGCCTACTGCGAGAAGAAGAAGCTCGCAATCTCCGGGGTGCCCGTGGGCAACACCTTCACCTTGAAGGACGACGCCAAGCGGGCCGTGGAGATTCAGAAGGTCAAGGATTGGACCGCCCGCGCCGCGAAGTTGGGAGCCAAGACGGTCCGCATCTTCGCGGGTAATCTCGAAAAGGGCGAGCAACTCGCGGACGCTCAGAAGCGGGTCGTCGATGCGATGAACGAGTGCTGTGAAGTGGCCGAGAAGCTGGGCGTGTTCCTCGCGCTCGAGAATCACGGCGGCATCACCGACACGCCCGAGCACTTGCTCGAACTCGTGAAGCCCGTGAAAAGCCCGGCCCTCGGCGTGAACATCGACACCGGCAACTTCAACACGCCGGACCCCTACGCGGACATCGCCAAGATCGCCCCGTACGGCGTGGTGTCGCAAGTGAAGACCGAGGTGAACCCCGGCGGCAAAAAGAAGGTCGAGGCCGACCTGAGCCGCGTCGTGAAGATTCTCAAAGATGCGAACTTCCACGGCTACGTGGCGCTGGAGTACGAGGCGGCGGAAGACCCGAAGGTCGCCGTGCCGCGCACCGTGAAGGAACTGAGGAAGCTGATTGGATGAATTCGGTCGCCCTCGGGCCCAGCCGAAGGCGACCATCACAGTGGGTGCGAGGAACTGTTTACGCGATTTCCTTCACCTCGAAGCCCTTGCGGTACTCGCGGAAGAGCATCGGGTTGGCCTTGGCAGCGACGCTGCCAGTGAACGTCTCGGTCTTCGGATCGATCGTGAGCTTCGGCCCGACGCGGCCGACGGCCGTCGACAAATCGACGCCGTTTGCCTTGAGGTGCGCCTTCATCCGCGCCGTGGCATCGGCGGCTTCCTTGCAATCGGCGAACGCCGACACGTCCTTGTCGAACGTGGCTTCGGAGCCGAGGCGATAGCTGATGTTCGCCAGATGGCACAGCGCCGCCGAGAGGTGTCCCTCGGCAATGTCGCAGTTCTGATCTTCCCGCTTGCGGCTGCGCACGACCTTGACGAAATTGTCGAAGTGCATCTGGTCGTTGCCGCCACTGAACTTCGTGACCTCCTTGCCGTCCTTGTCGTAGAGGATGCCGGTGTTGTAGCTGGGACAAACGAGCATGCCTTCGGTGCCGACCCAGATGTTGCCGACGCCAACTCCCTTGTAACCGTCGCTCTTGAGGCCGCGCACTTCGAAGATCATCTTCTTGGTCCCGTAATCGAAGAGCGCGACCTGGGTGTTGGCGGTCTCGCCGTCGTCCGTGTACCCGAAGCGTCCGCCGATGCTGAGAGCCGAGTTGGGCATGCCTTTCACTTGAAGGCCCCAGCGGGCTTTGTCCATTTCGTGAACGCCCTGGTTGCCGAGGTCGCCGTTGCCGTACTCCCAGATCCAGTGCCAGTCGTAGTGAACGGTGCCGTTCTTGGTCTTGCGGTGCGGAGCCTTGAGCGGGCCCGGGCCGCACCACAGGTTGTAGTCCATCGTTTCCGGCGGCGCCTGGTCGGCATCGACCTTCCCAATGCTCGGGCGGTTCTTGTAGCAGAGCCCGATAGCCAGATCGACGGTGCCGATCTTGCCGCCTTGCACCGCGGCAATCGCCTCGCGCATGCCGGGGTTGCTGCGGCTCTGCGTGCCCACCTGGCAGATGCGATTGTACTTGCGGGAAGCGGCGAGCATGATCGCGCCTTCCCTCACGTTGTGCGTCGCGGGCTTCTCCACGTACACGTCCTTGCCGTTCTGCATGGCCCAGATCGCCATCAGCGCGTGCCAGTGGTTCGGCGTCGCAATCGACACGATGTCGATATTCTTGTCTTCGACGACCTTGCGCACGTCCTGGATGAAGGCCGGAGCCTTGCCTTGAACTTTTTCGATGGCCTTCATCGCGCTGCCGATCACGCCTTCGTCGCAATCGCAGACGGTGGTGATCTCGCAGTTGTTCTTGCCGAGGAAGCCATGGACGTGGCTCATGCCGCGGCCGCGCACGCCGACGACCGCAACGCGAAGCTTCTCACTGGCCGCGGCTTTGCTCGCGACCGCAGCGGGCTTATCGGCCGCGAAGGCGGCGGTGCCGCTCGCAGCGGCCGCCGCGAGAATCGCGGCACGGTCCAGGAATTCCCGGCGATTGAAAACGTCCATCGGCAGCACCTCGAAAGTGGGGAGAGAAGACGCGAGTCGGGCAGCAATTCCACCCAGTGTAATGGAACGCGACGGTTGAATGCAATCGGGAGCCCGGAAAAATGGCGTGCATCACCCATGGGCAAGTTGAGCAGCCTGGCGAGGATTTCAGAGAAGTCAGGAAAGAGTTCCGCGAACGGCTCTTGCATTCGGACCGGATGCGTTCAAGATGCTGCAAGTCGCCCCAGGGAGCGTCCGATGACGAAGCCGAGCCTCCTCATCTCTGCGGTATTCGCTGCCGTCCTCCTCGCCGGGAGTTCGGCGTCCATCGAGGCGCAGGAAGAGAAGATCAAAATTCGGACGGAGAAGGACTTCCCCGATGGGCTCAAGGAGTTCTCCGGCCCGCTGATCGCCCTCGACCGCATCCGGTCACTCGAAGCGTTCCCTCCAGAAGGAGACGTCGACGGGCGGTTTAACAAGCCGGGACCGCAAAACATCTACCGCTGGAACTGGCTGACGGCGAAACGGCGGAACCTCGTTTACTACGACCAGCTTTGCCATGACGCGGCGGGCTTTGAAAAACAGTTTCACTTGGTCTACGCGGCCTCCATGCACCCCCAGAAGAAGTTCTACATCGATGACGGACTGAAGTTCGGTGAGTTCATCGACCGCCGACTGGTAATTCGGAAGTCGTGGTATTACACGGCTCGGGGTCATCGCTGGCAGTGGGAGAAGGAAGGGCCTGACCGCCCGCTCAACTATCGTCTGTTCATGTCCACGCATAAGTTCCTGGGCTGTACCACGGATCAGTTATTCCTGACGCTCGCCTGGATCGATCTTGTGATCAGCGAATGCATGCCAGCGATGTTTCTCCCGTTCGAGCTCGCATTCGCACTGATGTCCTGATCGAATTCATTCCTTAAATAACACGTTCCGTTTCACCTCATCCGGAAAAGTGTCATGTTCGCACCCATCGGCCGATTTTCCCATCGCTCCCTCAACCGAAGTCACCAGTCGCTCATCCGTCCGACCCGCTTCAGCCTGGAACGGTTCGAAGACCGGATCGCTCCCGCAAGTTTCACGTGGGAGGGCTCGATCTCGACGAACTGGCGCGACATGGCAAACTGGCTCGGTGACGTGCAGGGGCTTGTATTCCTTCACAGGGATTGCTGCGGGCCAGTACCGCATTCAGGTCGTTCAGCCGGCGGGGTACGCCTTCGCGCCACCCGATCAGGGTTCCGACGACCTCGATAGCGATGTGGACGCCAACGGCTACACGGGCTACTTCGCATTCGACGGCACGAACAGCCTCGACTACGATGCGGGCATTTATCCGATGTGAACGCATATAATCTCCCTCAGCCAGCGAATCACTCGCTGGCGAGGAGCCCACCATGCCTGCCGCGGAAGCCACTTCGGACGAATCGACCGAACCCCCAAGTAGCCCTTCACCCGCAACACCGAGCTATCGAGCCGCGTGGCCGTGGGTGCTGTGCGTGATCGGGCTCGATTACCTGAGCACGCTGGCGTACCAGCCGTCGATCGCGTTCGGAGCCGCGGGGCGGCTCGCACCACTGGCCACGGTACTGGTCGCCGCCGTCACACTTCTGCTGGCGCTGCCCGTGTACTGGTACATCGCCGGTCGCTCGCCCCACGGCGGCGGTTCCACCTCTCTGCTCGAACGCGTGATCCCCGGCTGGTTCGGCAAGCTGCTCATCCTCGTGCTGCTCTCGTTCGGCGCGGTCGACCTCGTGTTCACGCGCACGTTCTCCGCCGCCGACGCTGCCGAGCACCTCATTCACAACCCGAATCCGGCCTGGCAGCACGCGCTGAACAACGCCACGCTCGAAGGCGAACGCATCCGCCTCTCGCTTCCGTCGGAGGTGCAAACGCACACGTCGGAACTCTGGAATCGGCAGATGGTCGTCACGCTCATCGTGCTCATCATCTCGACGGTCGGCGGGTTGGCCTTCTTCCGCGGGTACACGAGGAACTTCGTGCGCCTCGCGGTGCTGACCGTTCTCGTTTACCTGGCATTGACGATGACGGTCGTGGGAAGCGCGGGGATGTACCTCAGTGGGAACCCGCACTTGTTGGAGAACTGGTGGTCGGACGTTTGGAACGGGAACTGGCATGAGACCGAGGCCCCGCGCGCGGTCGGCGGCTGGGGCGGCCTTCTTGCCGCGTGCGTGCCGCTCTTCCCGTACCTCGCGCTGGGCTTGAGCGGTTTCGAACTCACGCTGATGGCGATGCCGTTGGTTCGCGGGAAGCCGAACGACGACCCCGCACAACCGCGCGGCCGCATCCGCCGCACGCGGTTCCTCCTCGTCGTCGCGGCCCTCACCATGACGGCGTACTTGCTCGCGTCCACACTCATGACGACGGTCCTGATTCCCGCGAAGGCGCTCACTACGAACGGCCAGGCGAAGTACCGGGCACTCGCGTACCTCGCCCACGGCGGCACGCTCTCGGACGGCACCCCCGCCGCGGACATCAATCCGCTCTTCGGCCTCGCCTTCGGCACCGCTTACGACATCAGCACGGTTGCGATCCTGGCGCTGGCCGGGCTCAGCCTCGCCATGACGCTCTCGCAGTGGATTCCGCCCTACCTGCACCGCCTCGGCATGGAATTCAATTGGTCCATGCGAATGGGTTTGCTCGTGTACCTGTTCATCGCCGTGAAGATCGGCGTGACCATTTATTACGGCGCGGACCTGGAATCGCACCGAGCCGCGTACCTCACGGCCGTACTCGCGGTGTTCGGCTTCGCGTCGGTCGCGGCCGCCGTGGATGTGTGGAAGCGACGGGGCGAACGCGGCCGGCGCAAGCTGTTCCGCACGCCGCCGTTGTTCATCTTGGCGGTACTGGTCTTTGCGGCGAGTGGTGCCTTGATCGCGTATGAACACATGCTCGGGGCACTGATGGCCGGCGGGTTCATCGCCATCGTGCTGCTCGTCTCGATCGTGAGCCGGGCCTGGCGCTCGACCGAGTTCCGCTTCGATGGCTTCGACTTCGCCGACAAATTCAGCCAGCACGAATGGGAACGCGTGAAGGCGACCGACTTCCCGGTGCTGGTGCCGATCCGACCCGGCCTCGGCGATTTGAAAGACAAGGAGATCGACGTGCGCTTGCGGTACCGCATTCCGGGTGCGGTGCCCATCGTGTTCATCCAAGCGGAACTCGGCGACCCGAGCGACTTCGTCCACCGCCCGCTGATCCGAATCGCACGCGAAAATGGCCGCGTCGTGGTCTACATCACGCGGTGCGCTTCGCTGGCCCACGCGATCGCGGCGGCGGCACTGGAAGTCTCCGCGGATGGCGGCGTGCCCGAGGTACTCTTCGGTTGGTCCGTCGAGAACCCCGTGACGGCGAACCTCCACTTCGTGCTGTTCGGTCACGGCAACGTGCCCTGGATGGTCCACACCTTGATCCAGCGCGCACCCGTTCCGGCGGAACGGAAGCCGCGCGTGATCGTGGGGTGAAGGCGAGTGGCGCTCGCGATCGGCTCAAGGATTTGAGGCGGGGGTGAAATGCCTGGGATCATGCGCCGAAATCGCAAATACACTCGGCTTCGTTCCGTCGGGAAGGAGCCGTTTCGAGATCGCGATCAGGAATGCGGAACCGGGTGCCGATCGTCCGGCCACTCGATCGAGGTCTGGTCGACCGTACCGCGCGACCCAGGCGGGTACGACCCGACCATTAACCGCGACGACAATACGCGGAGTCCGATATTCCCCCGCCTCCGAGAAATCGATCGCCCAACCTTCCAAGAACACCACCGGTTCGCTCAAACCTTCGGGAGCCGTCTTTGGAACCCAGCCAAATTCCACGAGAAGGGAGGGATGCAAGCTCGATTCATCTCCGATTCCGCTCACCCGACATTGGACCGGTGACGGCCCGAGAGTCGAACCGCCGAGCGATTGCGATTGAATGAACTCCTCGATCGCCCGATCGGCATCGCTCGTTTCTGGGGAACGGCGATCTGCCGTGCCGAGAGAATAGCCGGCCGCAACGATCGCACCCATTGCCAGGGTTGCTGTAACGGCTTTGCGAATTCCATCTCGCCGGCAAGCCGCATTCACGGCGCAACCGATTGCAAGTAGCGCGAGCGGGACGAACCCCAGATGATAGACGATCAGATTGAGGTTCGACTGCGTACACATGTGGTTGATGGCGATGAGCTGCCAGGAAGCGCCCGCGGCCAGTGCCAGGAATCCGCTCCCGAGCAGGCCCGACGCAGGGCGCTGACGACGAATCGCGATGGCCGAAGCGAGTGCCCCTAACACCAAACCCCAGAGCGGGAGCCGACGAGTGAACTTTCGGGACCATCCTGCCGGTGAAGCCACGGACGCCTGGCGGAAGTAATCGACGAAGCAGTTCGCAGGATAGGCGAAACGCTCCGAAAGGAACGGGAACCTGTCCGCGGGGAATTCCCTCCGAAACTCCATTCGCCAGTCACCGACGGTGCGAGCCTCCGCCCGGCCGCGAACCGTTTCCACAGCATCGATACCCACCGCGAATTCCAGCTGGGCAAGATGGCAAGCCACCGCCAGCCCGAATCCGACCAAACCACCCGCGATCAACGCAACCGCGGCCCGCCAGCGACGGAAGACTGGAACCCCCGCGATGTGCTGGTGATACCACAGTGCGGCGACACCACCACCGACCACCGTCGTTACGTATTCGTAACCGCAGAGACACTTAGCAAACACCACCGTTCCAAACGCCACCAGGAGCCATCGCCAACCCCGTGCCGACCCCGACACTCGGTCCCCGAAAATCCAGATCAGCGCGAACGGCCCAGCGAGTAGGAAGGTTGCCCAGTAGAGCGACGGAGCGAACTGCAGCATGATCGGTGAGGGCGTCGCAAGGACCGCGGCCACGTCTCCGACGAGCGGACCGAACCGCCGCCCGCCTACTGCAAACACTGCAGCGAACACGAACGCAGTCGAGAAGCAAAACGCGGCTGCCGCGACGATCGCAAATCGCCCGGGGGCCACTCCCAGCGCGGACTGCAATCCGGAGAGTACGATACCTTGTAAGCCGAATTGCGACGTATAGAACTGTTCTTTCTCGCAATCCACTACCAAGGGCGACCAATTGGAGCCTCCGCGCTCTCCGTAGGCCAGTCGATTGAGTACGAGATAGGAATCGGATCCGAAGTAGCCGGTTCGCGGCTCGGTCTGGTACCAAATCACGCCGCTGGGAATGCGGAAGAGGTTGAAATTCCAACTCGCGAATAGCAGTAGCGTGTAGAGGATCAACCGGACGCGCAACGGGTTGAATCTGAGGCGAGGAGTCATCGAACGGGATCCAGTGTCTAGGCGAGGAAAAGTTCCTCGGGGTTCTTTCGGCAGGCGACCGATTCCAGGGCCGCGCCTCATCGACTCCGGATCTCCGCGATCCGTGCGAGCATTCGACGAGCAGCAGCCGCGGACGAAAGCTCGGCCTCGATTGTGGCTCGTCCCCGTGCCGCTACCACTTGCGCTTCTTCGCGATGCTCGTAGACCCATCGCATCGTGTGAGCAGCGTGTTCGACCGATGGCTTGGCCCAGGTGCAACCCTTGTCGTAGGGCGGGTAATCTCGATCGAGCGAGACCCGTTCGGAGTCTACGAGGTAACTGTTCTCCTTATCCATGAAGTCCAGGTTCCCTGAGTAGCCCGTTGCGATCGTCGGCTTGCCCAGTAGCATCGCTTCGGCCATGGTCATGCCAAACCCCTCGGAACGGTGCAGTGACACATAGCTGTCGCAGGCCGCCAACAGCGCCTGGACGTCGGATCGCGGCATCAGGCGGTCGATGATCGACACGCCGGCGGCCTTCGCTTCCTGGGAAAGCCTCGCGAATTCTCGTGGATGCTCGTGGCCGCGCGACACCTTCAGCGCGAGATGCACGGGTTCGGACGGCGAGAACGCTTGCCGAAAGGCCTGGATCAGTCCCAGCGGGTTCTTCCGTTCCATCCCGCTGGCCATGTCGAACGCAAAAAGAAAGAGGAATCGATCGTCCGGAATGTTGAAGAACGACCGCGGCCGGGGCTCGAACGGGTGCGGGGCAATCACGACCGGCATTGTGTGAACCGGAACGCCGGGCATCGCCTTGCGAATCGAGTTCGTACAGAATTCGGATACGGCCCAGACCTCATTCGCCAGACCCGCGGCGCCTTCGACCGCCGCGCGCGGGAACTCTTCCACTTCCCAGGACCAACACACGATCCGATAAACGCCCTGACGCGGGTGCCACCCGGCCCGAAGATACGCTTGATCCAGAGGTAGATGCGCTCCCAGTTTGATGATGGTGATGTCGCCGAACTCGGGATCGAGAAAGCGATGGTCGCGATTGACAACTCGCGGAAAGCTCACCGGCAGATCGCGCAGACAGGTGTTGAACCCATGACTTTCGAGTGCCTCCGCTTGCCGACGAATCTCTTCCTGAAGCCCAGATTCGTAATTGAAGTGACCGAGGAAGTTGATCGTCGGCTTTTGCGAGTGCGCGGTCTGTCGGGCGGTCCGTCGTGCGACCTGGAGCCAGCGGCCACCGCGATCGGGGTATCGCTTTGTCAACCAGGCCTTCAGGTTGCTCCACTCTTGTTCTTCGAACGCTTCGGGAACGGCACGCTGCCACTCGGGCGACAGCAAGTAGGTCTCTTCCAGGCCTTTTGAAGGATCGCCCGCCTGGTCGAATAGGAAGCACAGGATCTCATCGGCCGTGAAGCCGTATTCGGATGTGCCGTAGCGGAGAAGCCACTCGCCGTAGTCGCCGAGTTGAGCCGGTGTGAGCCCCAGCGGGAATACGTCCCGCACATCTGCCCGTAGCTGATAAACCACTCGCACGCGATCGGATGCGTTCAGTTCTCGACCGATTCGCGGATCGCCCTCGGGAATCGGCAAATCGAACTTGGCGAGCAAACGGGCCAGATCCCGCTTTGCGTGAGGATCGAACGTGGGCGAGGTTCTTCTGCCGCGAATGGTGTCGAGGACTCGACGGAGGAGACCTCGCAATCCAGGTTTTCGTAACACTGTCTGCGCTCCATTTTCAGGGGCTGTCTTTTACTGAGTGTCCACAACGACCTGCAAGGTCAATCTGCTCAGGGGGTATACCAACGATTCTTGGAGTTCAGCCGACCGGAACAAATCGAGGCTGTTCGATTTGTCGCCGCGGATGCGGCGTCCGATGGTAGCCTGGGGTGAAGCGAGGCTTTGCGAGCGCAACCCCAGGTAGGGGGTCCGACCCGATTGAAGCCGCGGAGC
>JAYTGN010000375.1:0-44754 GCA_043733485.1 Gemmataceae bacterium | reverse complement strand
GCTGCGGCCTGTGCGGCAAGGCGGCGCTGGAGGCTGTTGGGATGCAGACGTGCCCGCTGCCGCCGCCTACGATGCCTGTTCTGAGCCGTGCGCTCACGGGGCTCGGCTCGCCGGAACGATTACTTCTTGGCGACGGCCTCGGCCATCTTCAGAAGCTGCGAGAGCTCCCCGCTGAACACGAACTTGGAATCCGGAACGCCCGGCGGCATCTGCTCGGGCGAGATGTGCGCGAACAGGATCTCCGCCTCGGCGATCAGTTCTTCCCCGCTATGAACCTTCCCGCTGATCCGGGCTCCGGTCTCGTTCAGATCCACCATGTCGGCGCGATAGGTGAGCTGTTCGCCGGCCATCGCTTCGCGGTGGAACTTGGCGGACATCTTGGCGAGGACGACGTTCTTGTTGAACTGGTTGGCTTCGCCGACGAGGATGCCGCCGGTTTGGGCGAGCCCTTCGAGGATGAGCGGAGCGGGCATGACCGGGAAGCCGGGAAAGTGATCGGCGAAGTGATCTTCGGCGAGGCTGAGGCATTTCACGGCCGTGGCCGACCGCCTCGACTCGAACGCCGTGAACCGATCGATCCAAGTCCACCGCATAAGCTTCCCATTTAGCCCGCCGTTTACGGCGGGTCCGAGGCACCCGCCGTAAACGGCGGGCTCAATGATTACGCGCCCAGTTTGCGCTGCAGGTAATTCACGATTAGTTCCACCGTGAAGAGATCTTCCATCTTCTCGAGCTTCGCGTCCTTGGCGAACTCGGTGAGATCGGCGAAGGGCATCTGCTGCTGAAGAATCTTCAGGCCTTCGGCGTTCACCTTTCCGTCGGTCACGAAGTGCGGATCGCCCTGGAAGATGGACTCGGGGAAGAGTTCCTCCCGAGGGATCTTCACGCCGAACTGCTTCTCGAGTCGGAAGACGATGTCGAGGAAGTCGATCGACTCGGCGTTGAGGTCGCCGCGGAGGCGCGACTTGATCGTCACTTCGTCTTCATCGACGTTGAGTGCGTCCACGAGCGTCGTGCGAACTTTTTCGAAGATCTCTTGTTCCGTAGGCATGGAACTCCTCTCGCGACTGCCGCAACCCGCGGATCGGTGGGCCCTTAGGCCGAGACCGCTCCGAGGCTGAGGCCGCCATCGACGGTAAGTACTTGACCGGTAATGTACGCTCCGGCCGGCCCGGCGAGAAACACCACCACGCCGGCGATGTCCTCGGGTTTTCCGAGCCGCCGCAGCGGCACGAGCTTCTTCGCGATGAAGTCGCCCGCCTTGTTGCGGACGGCTTCGCTCATGTCCGTTTCAATGAACCCCGGCGCGACGGCATTCACCGTCACGTTTCGGCTCCCGAGCTCCACGGCCAGCGCCCGGGTGAACGAGTTCACCGCGCCCTTACTGGCCGCATAGTTCGTCTGGCCCGAATTCACGTGTTCGGCCGCAACGCTCGACACGTTCACGATCCGTCCGAAGCGCTGCTTCAAAGCCATCTGCTCCGCCACGGCCCGGCAAAAATAGAAGGTGCCGTCCAGGTTCGTATCCAGGACGGCCTTCCAGTTTGCCGCATCCATCCGAACGAACAGCCCGTCGCGGATGACCCCCGCGTTGTTCACAAGAATATCGACGCGGCCCCAGTCTGCCACTACCCGACTCACGATGGACTGGGCAGTTTGGGGATCGGACACGTCGCCTTGAAGGGCCTTAACGGTTCCACCGGTTGCGGTGAGTTCCTTTTCGAGATCCTCGGCGGCCTGCTGGCTCCCCTTGTACACGAAGGCCACCTTCGCCCCTTCGCGTACCAACGCCTGCACGATGGCGCGACCGATTCCGCGGCTACCGCCCGTCACCAACGCGACTTGATCCTTGAGCGTCATCGTTTCGCCTTCAATTCACCCGTGAGAAGCGACCACCGCGACTTCCAATGTTCGAGCAACTTCGCATCCGCGGTTGCACCAGCTAAACTGCGATCCGCAAGAGCGTACCCGTGAAGCACGAACTGTGCCGTGAGGGTCGATTGGCCGGCGTCGTCGGCGCCCTTACCCTTGAACGTGGCAGTCGTTCCGTCTCGTTTCACGAGTTCGACCGAGACGTCCATTCGCCGGCCGGGCTGCATGAAGGTGCCGTACTTCACGTTCTTCACTTCCCGCAGCACGATCACGGGATGTTGGAAATCGGTCGTGGCCCGCCAGAGCCAAGACGCGGCTTCGACCGCGGCCTGAAGCATGAGCACGCCGGGCATTACCGGGAAGCGCGGGAAGTGATCGGCCAGGTACTCTTCCCCCAGGGCCAGGAACTTCGCACCCCGCAAGGACTTCCCGAGTTCGTAGCCATCGATTCGATCGATCAGGTGAAACCGCATCGGCCGTGTATCCGATCCGAGCGCGGGCACGCGGCCCAGCCATATAGGAAGAGGAAGTATAGAAGCCGCCGCGCCGGGGGACAACCGGGGTTGACCCACTTTCGCCGTCGGGTATGTCGCCAGCACTCATGGAAGTGGAGAAGCACATGCGCGCCCTGTTTGCCGGAATCGTTCTCGCGGTTCTACCCGCCATCGCGAGCGCCCAAAGTTTACCCTACCTCGGCACCATCGCCGATCCCGAAGTCCTCGTTCGCGCCGGACCCAGCGACAAGTTCCCGGAAACCGGCACCCTCAAGCGCGGCGTCGAAGTCGTCGTCGATCGCGAGGAATTCGGCTGGCTCGCGATCAAGGCCCCGAAGGGTTCCGTGAGTTGGGTGCCCATCGCGTTCGTCGATTTCGATTCGACCTTGCCCACTCCGCAGAACGTGATGGTGACTGAAGACGTGACGCTGGCATCGGGCCGCGTCGGGCTCGCGCAACCGCTCGCCGAGATTCGCAAAACCAAGGTGCCCGCCGGCTCGACGCTTCTGGTGATTGGCCAACGCGTGACCTTCGACAACAAACAGTGGTATCCGGTCGAACCGATTCACGGCGACGTGCGCTACGTTCCCAAGTCGGCGGTGAAGGCCGGCGAACCGGTGAACACCGCATTCGTGGTTCGCGACATGGCACCTCCGGGCCTCACGCCCATCGCCGCGACCACGCCGCACAGCGAGATTCCACCCGCGAACGTCGGCGCGAAGCCGGGTGTGAACCATCCACTGTGGGCGCAGGCCGAAGCCGCCGAGCGCGATGGCCGTTCCGAAGATGCCGAGAAGTTGTACTTTCAACTGGCCCGCCTCATGAACGAGCCGGGCGGCGATCACGACGTGGCGAACCTCTGCTACACCCGCATCCATTCGATCCGCGAGAAGAAGCGGATCGGCAGCGTGCCCGCGACCGCGAACATCGGAACGACGCCCGCCTTCATCCCGGTCGTGAGGCCGGAATCGAGCAAGCCGGATCGGCCGTCGCTGCTGCCTCCGGTTCGCAACGATCAACCCACCGGCACGCAGAACACGACGACCCCGACATCGACGGATCGAGGCAACTGGACCGGCGTGGGCCGGCTCGTCTCGACGCCGTTGGCACTCGATGGCCGCCCAACCTATGCACTCGAAACGGCCCCCGGCATCGCGCAGCTTTACGTGGTCGCCGGCAACGGCATCAACCTGAAGGCGCACTTGAATCGCCGCGTCAACCTCCAAGGCGTGACCTACACGCACCCGAACGCGCAGAAGCCGTACATCGTGGCCACGGACGTAACCGAAGAGAAGTGAGCGATCAGTTCTTGGGCCGCGGCGGCGGAGCCACGTCGTCCTTCGGTTTGGGAAAAACTTCCGCGATGCGATTCCACCGAGCCGCCGCTTCCGGCGGCTCGTTCCCGTTGTGGGGCGCTCGGAGCAATTGCACCGTCTCCTCGATCTCGCTGCGCGTGAATCGCTCCGTTCTAACAACCTTGCCCGCAAGGTCGAGTACCGTGACGATGAAGCGATCCGCCTCGGGCTTCGCGCGGTCGAAGAACACCTCCATGATCACCTTCCCATTCGCAACGGTCTTCTCCGAACGGAACGTGAGTGTATCGACACCCAGTTGATAAGCGTGAAAGCCGACCATGATGTCGAGCAAGTCTTGATGGTCGAAGCGGCCGATCGGCGTGAAGGCCCGGTTCCACGACGCATCCACGTCTTTTTGGGCCTCGGGTTCCAACCGGTGCGGCATCGGCGATTGCATGGGGCCACACCCCATGAGGGTGAGCATCAGCGCGCACGCCGACATCGAGATCGCGAGCGATTTCATGGGAACCTCGTGTTCGTGAAGCAAGACGTGGTTTTGAATTCCCTCAGCCGGAAGTAGTGATCCACTTCGCCGCGGATTATTCCCGAATCCGATGTAAAAGCTCGACCCTCCAGCCTCGCAGCCGCGGTGTATCGAGTCGTGAAGGACGAGGAGAAGATCGCGTTGATTTGTGGCCGTTCGCGTTGGCTCTCGGGATCGAGTTGCCGACGATTCCACTTTGGATTGAGCCCAACCTTGCCGTGCCGCTCGAACTCGAGCAGACTTACACCACAACTTGCACTTCACTCATCGAGCCAGACTGATCGGCGTCGGCATACAATTCCGGTATCTCACCCGGAGCCGGTCATGCCGTTCGACGCCGCCAAACTCGCTGCCGATACCGAGTCGTTCTGCCAGGAACTGCGACCGCACGAAGAACTCTGCTACGTCGAGCATCGCTTCAATGAACAACTCGCTCCGCTGGCCAAGAAGTACGATCTGCTCGGGATCAACGTGAAGCCGGAGTTCGGCGGCCGCGCCGCGGATAACCTCTCTTATTTCAAAGCTCTGGCCCGCATCGGTCGCGAAGGCACCGGCGTCCGCACCTTCTTCTCCGGGCATCTCAGCATTGGTGCGTATCCGATTCAAACCTGGGGCAGCGACGCACTCAAGAAGAAGTACCTGCCTGCGGCCGTGACCGGTGAGAAGGTGCTCGCCTTCGGCCTCACCGAACCCGAGGCCGGCAGCAACCCCCGCGAGATGACCACCACGTTCGAACGAACGGGCGGTGGCTTCCTCCTCAATGGCGTGAAGTACCTCATCTCCAACGGCGGCATCGCCGACGCCATCATCGTGTTCGGCTACCCAGCGGGCTCGGTCGAAAGCGACCCGAAGCACCGCATCTCCGCGTTCGTGTTGGACACCAAAAGCGAGGGCTTCGTCGCCGAGTCGTTTTCACCCAACGCCAAGATGGGGATGCCGACCTCGAACACCGCCATGTTCTCGATGGAGAACGTACTTGTGCCGGGGGAGAACATGCTCGGAGCCGAGGGCGAGGGCTTCCGCATCGCGATGGGTTCGCTCGTGAGCGGGCGGCTCAGCGTCGCGGCCGGGTGCCTCGGCGTCATTGAGGATTGCCTGGCCGAGGTGATCGAGTATGCGAAGAGCCGCAGGCAGCACGGCAAAGAGATCGCGAAGCACCAACTCGTTCAGGACCACATTGCGAACATCGAGATGGACCGCGTGGCGAGCGAATCGCTGGTCTTCCGGGCGGCGGAAGCCAAGGATCGGGCCGAGGCGAATCGCGACGACAAGGAACTGGCACGGCAAGCGGACCTGCTCGCGGCCCAGGCGAAACTCTTCTGTTCGAACGCGGCCTGGGACGCTGCCGATCGCGCCGTTCAGGTCTTTGGCGGTCGCGGCTGGAGCACGCTCTACCGCCCCGGCCGGCACCTCATGGATGTCCGCGTCTGCCGCATCTACGAAGGCACCGACGAGATCCTCAAGCTGAAGATCGCCTCGGCCGTGTTGGGAAAGGAGTGGGAAGCGTTCAAGTGACGCGCTGATTGTGCGGCATTCGCCAAACCCGCACCGCCAGCCACACCGTTGCGAGAATCAGTGTCACCGACTTGACGCCGAGGAGGAACACTCCGAAGGTCGTCGGCCCACGCCAGGTCAGGGGTTCCTCGCGGATGATGTCGCCGATGAGGTCGGGCTTGTAGCGGCACGGGTAGATGAGCATCGTCGCGAGCATGGCGACGAGCAGCAGGATCGCCCAACCCCGTTCGGACCACATGCGTAACGGCAACAGCGGCACGAGCGGTGCGACCCAAATGAGGTACTGCGGCGACCCGACCTTGTTGAACGCGATGAACGCAACCCAAATCAAAAGCGACGAGGCAACGACAATACCGTTTAGCCGCGACCCGGAGTCCGCGGAGGGGAGCGCGAAGCGCCACCGCCAGAAACCTCGTGCCGCGATGCCCGCGCCGATGAGCGCGCTCAGCGGCATCAGCAAGCTCATCACCTTCGCCGTGCGGTCCGCGAGTTCGCCCCGCAGATTGAAGCTGCCGTAGCCCGACACGATTTCCCATGAAGGCTCGACCAGCAGCACGGGGAACGCCGCCGGTGCTTCCAGTTGTAGCCCGCGCTTCGAGTGCCAGGTGAGGTAGTGGAAGCCGCGTTCGCCGCCGCCGAAGGTGTAGGTCATCACCGGCCACGCCGCAAGTATCAGACCTGCGATCAGAGCTTCAAGTACGACCTTCCACAGGAAGCGTCCGGGAGTTGCGTTCGGTCCCGCTTTCACTGTGGCGGCGGCCATCACCCAGATCGGCAGCAGCAGAATGGGCACGAGCTTGTACGCGGTGCCGACCATGAGCAAGACGTAACCCAGGCGCGGATGGCCGGCCGCCAGCGACCAGAGCGCGAGCAGTGCCAGCCAACCGATGAGCAAGTCCTGGCGGTCGTAAAGAATGAGCCCGGTCAGTCCCGTGGTTAACACATAGCCGAACAGTCGCCCGACTCGTGCGACCGTATCATCGTTCGGGTAGACGCGACGCGCGATGGCGTAGACGAGCCACAAACTCCACGAATCGATGGCGAAGAGGATCAAGGTGAGAGCGGCTTCGTAGCGGTCGCCGACGTCGCGTTCGGCCTGCGTCTCGTTCTCGTAAAGCGCTTCCCACTTGTTCGGCCGCAGCCGCACGATGTACTTCGTCGAATCGGGAAGTTGATCCGCCACGAACCCGGCGAACGCCCCGAACGCCACGCTGAGTTGCGGGTACTCGATGTCGCGGGAGCGATAGAGATCATCGATCGAAGTGTTGCGGGCCTCGTCGCCGTAGTCTTTGTAAAGGCGGTACTCGCCGGCCGTGGTGATGGCGATGAACAGAAAGCGGACGAGGACGAACGCGATGATCAGCGCGAGGTACAAGTGGAATGGACGCTGTCGCCTCAGCCAGTTCATCGGGGAAGTTTAGCGATGAAGGGCTCCGGCGGCTCAAGCTCAGCCAAGACCCAGTGCCGCCAAGATCAAATCCCGCACCGCGGTCATTGGCACGCTCGCGCCGGGTCGCGGGCCGTGGCCGATCAAGATCGGCCGATCGAGCGGGTCCGCGGCCGGGAGGCCGTGGCTCCCCTTCACGATGCTCGCATCGAGCGGCACCACGTCCATCGTCATGCGGAAGCCGAGCTTCTTTTCAAAGACGCGCTTGGCCGCGTGCAACTTCGGCAGCCGGAACTTCGGATCGAAGAAGAGTTCGCACGGGTCGAACCCAGGCTTGTGGTGGATCGCCACGGCCCGCGCGTAGTCCGGAGCATCGGGGTCGTTCACCCAGAACGGATAGGCGAACCACGAGTCTCGCTCCGAAAGCAGGATCAGTTCGCCGGAACGCGAATGGTTCAGACCGAATTCTTCTCGCTCATCGCCGGCGATCACGCGAGCCACACCCTGCACCGCTGTGAGCAAGTCCTTCACGAGAGAGACGTCCTCGGGATCGCGGACGTAAACGTGCGCCAGTTGGTGATCGACCACGGCGAAGGCACGCGAACCGTACAGGTCGAGTTGCTCGCCGAACGGACCCTTCCGTACTTCGAGCAGGCCCGCGGTTCGCAACAAGCGGTTCACATACACGGGTCGCGTCACGTCGCAGTGGCCGTACTCGCTGACGACCCACACCTTCGCGCCGATCTCCTTCGCGGCATCGAGCAGTGGCAAGCAGGCGTCGTCGAGTTGTTTCACGCACTTGGCCATGCCGCAACTGGAAGGCCCGAACCGCTGCGGGTCGTAGTCGAGGTGGGGCAGGTACACGAGGCTCAGATCGGGCTTGTGTTGTTTCAGCACGCGAGCCGATGCGGAAGCGATCCACTCGGTGCTTTTCCGCCCCGCCATCGGCCCCCAGAACGCGGGAAACGGGAACGCTCCAAGGGCCGTTTCGAGTTCGGTCGAAATCGGCACCGGCGTGCTCGCGATGCCGAACGCCTTGTTCCCATCGACGGCATAGTGTGGCTTCGGCGTCACGGAAATATCGACGGCCGCACCCTGGTTGAACCACCAGAAGAGCTTCGCACTCTTGAACGGTTTACTGCGTTCCTTCGCGCGATGTCGCGCCGTTTCGTAGAGCGGCTCGGACTGAATCAAACGGTTGGACTGCTGCCAGAAACGGACTTCGTTCGTGTCGCGGAAGAGCCAGCCGTTGGCGACGACGCCGTGTTCCGAGGGCAACTTCCCAGTAAGGAGCGTGGCCTGCGCGGTACACGTGACGGCGGGCAGCACCTCGGGCATGTCCGCTTGCCAGCCGGACTCGGCGATGGCCTTGAGTCGAGGAGCATGCGCGAGAAGCCGGGGGGTGAGCCCGACCGCGTTGATCAGTACGATGGGTTGCATGAGGTCACGGTACACGGAGCGCACTCAAATGCAAACGCGACGGCTCGGCAACTCGGACATGCACATCACGCCGATCGGGTTCGGTGCCTGGGCCATTGGCGGCGGCGGATGGGCCTTCGGATGGGGAAGCCAGGACGATGCCGAGAGCGTCGCTGCGATCCGAGAGGCCGTCAGCCTCGGCATCAACTGGATCGACACCGCCGCCGTCTACGGGCTCGGCCATTCCGAAGAGGTCGTGGCGAAGGCGTTGGAAGGCGTCTCGCCGCGGCCGTTCGTCTTCACCAAGTGCGGCCGCGTCTGGGACGAGCAGCGCCAGATCGGCAAGCGCATCAAGGCCGACAGCATCCGCCAGGAATGCGAAGACAGCCTGCGCCGCCTGAAGGTGGAGGTCATCGACCTCTACCAGATGCACTGGCCCGAGCCGGACGAGGACATTGAAGAAGGCTGGCAGGAAATGGTGCGGTTGAAGGAGGCCGGCAAGGTGCGGTGGATCGGCGTCTCGAACTTCTCCGCGGATCAGATGGCCCGCATCTCGAAGTTCGGCGAGATCACCTCGCTGCAGCCGCCGTACTCGATGGTTCGCCCGGAGGTCGAGCAATCGATTCTGCCGCACTGCCAGGGGCACAACATCGGCGTGATCGCGTATTCGCCCATGGCGTCGGGCCTGCTCACCGGCGCGATGACGCGGGAACGCATTGCCGCGATGCCGGCCGACGACTGGCGCAAGGAGCAGAACAAGTTTTACCAGGAACCGCTGCTGACGCGGAACTTGAACCTCGTCGAGTTGCTTCGCGGCATCGGCGCTCGGCACGGGAGGTCGGCCGGCGAGGTGGCGATTGCCTGGGTGCTGCGCCATCCGGCCGTGACGGCGGCGATCGTGGGAGCCCGCCGCCCCGGCCAGTTGAAGGAACTGCTCGGTGCCGCCGACTGGCGATTGACTCCGAGCGAGGTCTCTGAGATAGATGGATACTTGAAGGCGAACCCCGCTTGAAGCCAGGAGGCGAGACGATGACCACCGTGACCGTTGAAGAGGCGAGCGCGAACCTACCGGATCTGCTCCGCCGCATCGCGGAGGGGGAAGAAGTGGTGATTACCCAGGGCGGGAAGTGGGTGGGCTTGTTGGCCGAGCCGCCCGATCCGCCTCCGACGGAAGAAGAGATCGCCGCACGCCGGAAGTGTGTCAAACAGTCAATCCTTGAGACGTTCGTCGAAATGAAGTCTCGAAGACCGATTCTTGAGGATGGAACTCGCGTTCAGGATTACATTGATCGGGTGGAGGCGGAGGGATGAGATTACTGCCAATCGGGAAACCAAATCTCTCCGTTCAAGATGCCGCGTATCTCGAACTCGCTCTCCGGCTCGATCTTCCTCTCGCCACGACCGACCTCACACTGACCGGTTCCGCGGCTTCCGCCGGTGTCCCGATTTACACCCCCTGATTTTGGGAAGGCGATTCCACATGTCGAAAACTCTTTGTAGCCTGCTCGTGTTGCTGGCGTTGAACGGCGCGCTCCGTTCCGAGGACTTCGCGTTGCGGCTAATCGTCGAGCAACCGGTTCCGGTCGTTCCCGAGGAAAAGCCCGTCCCCGTCAAGGAAGCGTACACGAAGTACGAATATCGCATCCCCATGCGCGATGGTGTGAAGTTGCACACTACCGTCTACATTCCCAAGGACGACTCGCAGACGTACCCGATGCTGCTCACCCGCACGCCGTACTCGTGTGCCCCTTATGGCGTCGACAAGTATCCGGACAAGGTCGGCCCCGGACCGCACTACCAGAAGGCCGGGTACATTTTCGTTTCGCAAGACGTGCGCGGCCGGTGGATGTCCGAAGGCGTTCACGTGGACATGCGGCCGCACATCCCGAACAAAAAGGGAACCGAGTTCGACGATAGCAGCGACACATTCGACACCATCGAATGGCTCATCAAGAACGTGAAAGGCCACAACGGTAAGGTCGGGCAGTGGGGCATCTCGTACCCCGGTTTCTACACCGTCTGCGGCATGATCGACGCCCACCCGGCGCTCAAGGCCTCGTCGCCGCAGGCCCCGGTTACCGACTGGTTCATCGGCGACGATTGGCACCACAACGGGGCATTGTTCCTGCCGCACGTGTTCAACTTCATGCCGCGCTTCGGTAAGCCGCGACCGGACCCGACCACCAAATATCCGTACCTGCCGTTCGAGCACGGCACCCCGGACGGCTACAAATTCTTCCTCGAGATGGGGCCGATCAAGAACGCCGACGCGAAGTTCTTCAAGGGCGACATCGCGTTCTGGAACGAGGTGATGAAGCATCCGAATTACGACGACTGGTGGAAGGCCCGCAACATTCGGCAGCACGTGAAGAACATCAAGCCCGCGGTGCTCACCGTCGGCGGCTGGTTCGACGCGGAGAATTTGTTCGGTGCGTTGGAGACCCACAAGGCCAGCGAGGCGAACTCGCCGCCGAAGAACAATTCGCTCGTGATGGGTCCGTGGTACCACGGCGGCTGGAACAACGACCCCGGCGAGAAACTCGGCGACGTGTCGTTCAACTCGAAGACCAGCGAATACTACCGCGACAAGATCGAGTTCCCGTTCTTCGAGTTTCACTTGAAGGGCAAGGGCGACAACGCGGTGCCGAAGGCGTGGGTCTTCGAGACGGGAACCAACGTGTGGCGGAAGTTCGACGCTTGGCCCCCGAAGGACGCGAAGCCGATGCCATTCTACTTTCGAAACATCGGCGTCCTCGATACGGATGCAGCGGTGAAAGGTTCAAACTTTCCGAACCCGCTAGACTGGGATTCGCCTGACGAGTTCGTTTCCGATCCTGCGAAGCCGGTGCCGTTCATCGGCAAGACGACGATCAGCATGTCGCGCGAATACATGACCGCCGACCAGCGATTCGCCGCCAACCGCACCGATGTGCTCGTGTACCAGACGCCAGTGCTGGACAAGGACACGACCATCGGCGGGCCGATCGACGTGGAACTGTACGTGAGCACGACCGGCACCGATGCCGACTTCGTGGTGAAGTTGATCGACGTTTACCCCGACGACTTTCCCGATCTGGTACCGAACCCGACCGAGGTGAAGATGGGCGGGTACCAGCAACTGGTTCGCGGCGAGCCATTCCGCGGCAAGTTCCGCAACAGCTTCGAGAAGCCGGAGCCGTTCAAGCCGGGCGAGGTGACGAAGATCAAGTTTTCGATGCCGGACACGTTGCACACGTTCCGCCCCGGCCACCGGATCATGGTGCAAGTGCAGAGTTCGTGGTTCCCACTCGTGGACCGCAACCCGCAGACCTTCACAAACATCTACACGGCGGATGAGAAGGATTTCAAGAAGGCGACGCACCGCATCTACCGCGACGCGGACCACCCCTCGAGCGTGACGGTGCGAGTATTGAAGTAGGGCGGGTCGAGTTGAAGTAGGGCGGGTCGAGGCTTTGCGAGACCCGCCGAGGGAATGTGAGGATCGCTGCGATGCCGAACTACGTGCGAAACTACCTTGCCGGGGGCACGTATTTCTTCACGGTTGTAACTCAGGATCGCCGCCCGATTCTGACTTCCTCAATAGCTCGCAAGTTGCTACACGACGCGATCGCCAAGGAATTGAAAGTCGCTCCATTCGAGTTGGTCGCCATCGTGCTTCTCCCCGCACACCTCCACGCGATTTGGACGTTGCCGCATGGCGATTCCGACTATTCGACTCGCTGGCGACGAATCAAAGAACGATTCACTCGTTCTTACATGGCGGCTGGAGGCATGGAGGCGACAACCACTCTCAATCGGCTTGCGAAGCAAGAACGCGCGATTTGGCAGCCCCGATTTTGGGAACACACAATCCGGGATGAAGATGATCACGAGAGGTGTTTCGATTACCTCCATTACAATCCCGTGAAGCATGGCATGGTTGACAAAGTGAGTGAATACTCATGGTCGACCTTCCACAAGTTTGTGAGGACAGGACTCTACAATGCGGATTGGGGTTGCGGTGGGGAACCTGCCGATGTCGAAGGGGCCGAATGGGATTGACCGGATGGGCTTCCACGGCGGGTCTCGCAAAGCCTCGACCACGCCCTACGAGCATCTCGTTGCCTGCAACTCGTTCCACGGCGGGTCTCGCAAAGCCTCGACCACGCCCTACGACAAAATCCCCTTCACCACTTCGCCGTGAACGTTGGTGAGGCGGCGCTTGATTCCGTTGTGATAGTACGTCAACTTCTCGTGGTCGATGCCGAACAGGTGCAGCACCGTGGCGTGGAAGTCGTACCACGCCACCGGATGCTCGGCCACCTTCCAGCCGATGTCGTCCGTCGAGCCGAATACGGTGCCGGGTTTCAGCCCGGCCCCGGCGAGCCAGCACGAGAACGCGTACTTGTTGTGATCGCGGCCGGGGCCGACGGTGCCTTCCGCGGACTGCGCGAACGGCGTGCGACCGAACTCCGTCGTGAACAGCACCAGCGTATCGTCCAACATGCCGCGCTGCTTCAAGTCTTTGAGCAATGCCGCGACCGGCTGATCGATGCGGAGTGCCTCGGTGCCGTGGTTCTCCTTCACGTTCTCGTGGGCGTCCCAACTCGTGCGCGGCGAACCCGCGATCGGCCCGCCGCTGTAAATTTGCACGAAGCGAACGCCCTTCTCCAACAGTCGTCGCGCGAGCAAACAACGCTTCGCGCAATCGACCGTCTCGGGCCGGTCGAAGCCGTACTGCGTCTTGGTCTGCTCCGTTTCCTTGGAAAGGTCCGCGACCGCGGGCACGGCCAGCTGCATCTTCGCGGCCAGTTGGTAGCTCTTCATGCGGGCGACTAGGTCCGCCTCGCCACCCGCCTTCTCCAGGTGCAAGCCGTTCAATTTTTCGAGGAACTCGCGCGAGGCCTGCTCTTCCTTCGCGCTCACCGGCTTCGCGGGGAACAGATCGTTGACGGGCGAAGCGCCGCCGCGGAAGACGACGCCCTGATGCTGCGCGGGGAGGAAGCCACTGGTCCAGTTCGAGGCCGCGCCGTTGGCTTCACCCCGGCCATCGGGCAGCACGACGAACGCGGGCAGGTCGTCGGCGATGTTCCCGAGTCCGTACGAGAGCCAGCCGCCGAGCGAGGGGTAGCCGTTGAACTGGAAGCCGCTGTTCTGAACGAAGAGGGCAGGTGTGTGGTTCGCGCTCTCGGCCGTCATCGAACGGATCACGGTGAGTTCGTCCGCGACGCCAGCGATGTGCGGGAACAGTTCCGACACTTGCAGGCCGCTCTTGCCGCGCGGCTTAAACTCCCAATCGCTCCTGCGCAGCAATCCCATCTGGTTGAAGAAGAGATCGGGCTTCGTGTCGGTCTTGAGTTTCTCGCCGTGATGCTTGGTGAGCGAGGGCTTGGGGTCGAAGGAATCGACGTGACTCAAGCCGCCGACGAGGGTGATCTGAATGGCCCGCTTGGCCTTGGCCGGATGGTGCGTGGCGGCGGAGAGCGTGCCGTCGCGGAGCAAAAGTTGCAGCGCGGCCGTGGCCCCGAGGCCGTGGGCGGAGAAGTTCAGGAAGTCGCGTCGGTTCATAGAGAGAATCATACCGAGAATTCGGCCGCGGGTGGAATGCTATAAGGAGTTGTTCCCGCGCCATCCAAGAGTACACAATAACCTCAAGGAACGACTTCGAAATGGCTACCGTCTTTGAGCTGATAGATGCGAAGGTGGTTGTCGAGTGAGAAGACCTTGCGTTTGCCCGCGACCTCAGCCGCTGAAACGAGCGACGCATCCGCCAAATCCATGGGAAGATCTTTGTAACGGCCCATGAGTTCCGCCATCCGCGAGAACTCAGGCTGGGCCGTCTCGTGAAGCTCAAGCAACCCGTGCAGCAAAAGGTTCCAGAGGGCGACCTGACCCTCATCGCCCCGGATCGACCCAGCAGATACATCGCTTCCGTGATACAGGGCCACGTTGACAACATCGGCCCTGATGGCAACTCCGATGCGGCCTGAGTACAGACGGAATGATATGGGTCATTCTTGTCGAGCAGTCCGACGAGTGGCCCGGTATCGGTTAGGGTCATGGACGTGCTTTCCGGCCATTAGCCAACCCTTCAGCGAACTTCTCGCCGCAGTTCTGCGAGTACGCTTCCCCAGTGCCGGCGACCACGCCGATATGCCCCTTCAACGTGTCCAGAAGCGATTCGCTCAGGCTTTCCGTTGAGTGCAGCGGGAGAACCCGGCGCACCCCTTCGAGCGCCAGAAGTTCTGGCGTCGTCCCGCGACGCACTGCTTCGTCATTCAGCGCTGCGAGCCATTCATTGGGAAGCGTGAGTGTCATGAGTCCTCCTCGAACAATGAATTGTATTTGTCTTCTCATTCCCTTTACGACATGACCCAATCGACCGCCACGACCCAGCCGGGAACCGCGGGTTCGGCGTTGGCCTGGGAGCCGGCCGCGAAAATCACGGGCTGGTCGGGTGCCGAGGCGAGGTACGAGCGAATCTCGCGAGCCACAGGGTCCACGTCCCAGACCACGACGGTACCCGCCTCGAAATAGTCGGCTCGCTTTGCCGCCATTTGCCGTTCTGCCGCAGGTCCATAATCGCCGTCGCTGCGGACTTCCACCGCGAGGTTCGGCGCACCGTGAACGAACTTCATGGGGTTCGTGGGCAACGGCCCGTCATAGTAAGCGGCGTCCGGAGCGAACGACTCGCGGCCAGAGGTGATTTCGTCCACCGTGAACCCGATGTTGTCGGTGAGGGCGTATCCCGTTCCCGTGTCGTCCACGTAGTCTGCCAGCTTCCGAAAGATACGCCCCGCGACGATGTTGGGTCGGAATCCCGTGGCCATGTAACGAACGATCCTTCCATCAATGAGTTCGGCCTTGCCCGGTTCCCGAGCGAGGTCTGCGATGGTGGCCCGTTTGACTGTGAGTGTTCCCGCGCTCATCGTGCTTCTCCTACCACTATTCTACTTCGTGCCAACGCGGACGCAATCGGGATCGCCCGCCTCCTATAATTCCTTCTCCACTTCACCCACGGATTGCCGACGATGGCCGACAGGAAGTTCGCGCACCTGCACCTGCGTGCCTCATGATCCCACCGCTGGAAGATGGCGTATTGCCCGAAGGCATTCACGAATGCACTTTCGAGGAACTCGAACGGGCGTTTGGGCAATTTCAGCGTTCGGACCGGCGGATCAACTTGACCGTCAAGCTCAAGGCTTACCTCGACGAGGCTCGGAATTCGGGACTGGTGACCGCCGCGATCATCGACGGCAGTTTCGCGACCGCGAAAGACGAGCCCGAGGACATCGACCTGATCGTAGTGTTGAAACCGGATGTGCCCTGGGATTCGTTGCGGCCGTTCGAGTACAATGCGGTATCGAAGCGGATGATCAAGCAGATGTACCGTTTCGATGCGTACGCCTATACGGAGCACGACCCCCGATTTCACCAGATGCTGGATTTCTTCCAGGCGGTGAATCCTGAGAAGCACCACACCCTGACTTCCCGAACGCGAAAAGGCGTTTTGAGGATCCTCCTATGATTCGTACGGAACCTGGACTTCGCTCGACGCATGACGCCCTCTTGAGCCTTCAACTCGCGTTGCTCGGACTCTACGAGCAGAAAGCGAAGTATGGCAAAGGTTACCCCATTGTCGCCGAAGGGTGGGTCGGCGAGATTTTCAAGCTCCGCAAGGAGATCGACGACATGATCGGACTGACCGATTACGTCGCCGAGTTCGGCGTCCCAATGACGGACGAAGAGATTTACGCGCAGGCCGCCTCCACGCCTCCTCATGCAAGTCTGAACGGAAAGGCAGTCGTGTCTAGCGAACCAACCGCAGCCTTATCATGAACGCCTCAACACGCACGCCGGACGGAAGGCTGGCTCGGCCACCGAGTTTCGGACTTGGTCCGTGGCCCATGAAGGCTGCCTGAGCTACTTGCCGCGCGGCATATAACGATCCCATCGCATTGCCTTCCCTCCACGAGTGACCCCGCCGATGGCCGACAGGAAGTTCGCGCACCTGCACCTGCACACGCACTACTCCATGCTCGATGGGTTCAACCGAATCCCCGAACTCGTGAAGCAGACCAAAAAGCTCGGCATGAACGCCCTGGCCATCACCGACCACGGCAACCTCTACGGAGCCGTCGAGTTCTACCAGGAATGCAAAA
Source organism: Gemmataceae bacterium (assembly GCA_043733485.1). GTDB lineage: Bacteria > Planctomycetota > Planctomycetia > Gemmatales > Gemmataceae > Urbifossiella. Next base: position 28,087 of record JAYTGN010000375.1, on the reverse strand, counting down.
AGGGCGGGCTCAATCCCATCCTCGGCTACGAAGCCTACCTCGCGCCCGGCGATCGCCGCGATAAGAAAGCCGCCCGCCAAGGCGATGCCTACTCGCACCTCACGCTGCTCGCCAAGAACACCGTCGGCTTCAAGAACCTCATCAAGCTCGCCTCCATCGCGTTCCTCGAAGGGTACTACTACCACCCGCGCATCGACCGCGAGATTCTCGAAGCCCATTCGGAAGGGCTCATCTGCCTCAGCGGTTGCCTCGCCGGCGAGTTCAACCAGTACATCCTCGCGGACAAGCAGAACGAAGCCGAGAAGCTCGCCGGGTACTTCGCGAAGCTGTTCAAAAACGACTTCTACATCGAGATTCAGAACAACGGCATCGGGCTGCAAGACCTGTGTACGCCGGTCGCGGCGGAGATTTCGGACAAGCTCGGCGTGCCGCTCGTGGCCACGGCCGATGCGCACTATCTGTGTGCGGACGATGCCGAGGCGCACGACGTGCTCTTCTGCATCAGCACGCAGCAGAAGCGCGACCCGAAGAAGAAGCGCTATCCCGAAGAGAACATGCCGAACCCGTACTACGTGCGGTCGCCGAAGGACATGTACAAGCTCTTCCCGGAGTACGAAGACGCGGTAGCCCGGAGCCAGGAGATTGCCGACGGCGTCCACGTCGAGATCGACTTCGGCAAACGCTGCTTCCCGACGTTCACGATTCCCAACAAGAAGACGCCCGAGAAGTACCTCCGCGAGTTGTGCGAGAAGGGGATGCAAGAAAGGTATGGAGACAACCCGTCGGACATCGTCAAGGCTCGCCTCGAACACGAACTCGGCATCATCGAAAGCATGGGCTTCTCCAGCTACTTCCTCGTGGTGTGGGACTTCGTGCGATTCGCGCGTGAGAAGGGCATTCCCAGCACGGCCCGCGGCTCGGGCTGCGGAGCCATCGTGAGCTACACGCTCTACCTCAGCCACGTTTGCCCCATCGAGTACGATCTGCTCTTCGAACGGTTCCTCGACCCAAACCGCAAGGAAGCACCCGATATCGACATCGACTTCTGCCAGGATCGCCGCGGCGAAGTGATCCAGTACGTGAAGGAGAAGTACGGCGCGGAGAGCGTGGCTCAGATCGGCACGTTCGGCACACTGGCCGCGAAGGCCGCGATCAAGGACGTGGGCCGCGTGTTGGACGTGCCGCTCGAACGGGTCAACTTCCTGTGCAAGCTCGTACCGATGCACGGGCAGATTGCCGGATCGCTCGATGAAGCGATGAAGTCTCCGGAGTTCCGCAAGGAGTACGACCAGGATCCGCAGGTGAAGCAGCTGGTGGACATCGCCATCAAACTGGAAGGGTGCAACCGGAACGTCGGCACCCACGCGGCGGGCGTCGTGATTGCGGATGGTCCGATCACCGATTACGTTCCGGTGCAGCGACCGCCCAAGAAGAACGACGATGCCGCCGGCGGGCCCGACACCGACACCGTCACCACGCAGTGGGAAATGGGCATCCTCGAAAAAGTCGGCATGCTCAAGATGGACTTCCTCGGGCTTCGCAACCTCACCGTTCTCGACAAGTGCGTGAAGCTCATCAAGAAGACCCGCAACGAGGACATCGACCCCGCGAAGTTCGACCTCGAAGACAAGGGCACCTACGCACTTTTGCAAAGCGGCAACGTGAAGGGCGTGTTCCAACTCGAAAGCGAAGGCATCCGCGATCTGCTCAAGCGCATGAAGCCGGACAACATTCGCGATCTGATCGCGGTGCTCGCGCTCTACCGCCCCGGCCCGCTCTCCGGCGGCATGGTCGAGAGCTACGTGAACCGCAAGCATCGCCGCGAAACCTGGGACTACCCGCACCCCGTTCTCAAGGACATTCTGGACGAGACCTACGGCGTCATGGTGTATCAAGAGCAAATCATGCGCATCCTGAACCGCCTCGGCGGCATCGACCTCTCGAAGTCCTACGCCTGCATCAAGGCCATCAGCAAGAAGGTCGAAGACAAGATCAACGAGACGCGGGCAGACTTCCTCACCGGCTGCCAGAAGCAGGGCGTGAACGAGGCGACCGCCACCGACATCTTCGACAAGATCGTCTTCTTCGCGGGCTACGGCTTCAACAAATCTCACACGGCCGCATATGCCCAGATCGGCTTCCAGACCGCATACCTCAAGGCCCACTACACCGCCGAATATATGGCCGCGTTGCTATCCTCCGAAATCGACGATGGCGGCAAGCGCGACATCATGGTCGATCACATCGCCGACACGCGCAAGCTCGGCGTCGACGTACTCCCGCCGGACATCAACCGCGGCATGGCCGACTTCGACGTGGTGAACAACCGCATCATCTTCGGGCTCACCGCGATCAAGGGACTCGGCCGCGGGGCCGCAAATGAGATCGTTCGTGCCCGCACCGAAGCCGGCAACTTCAAGGATCTCTTCGAGTTCGCGGAACGCATCGATCGGCGCATCGTGCCGAAGTCTGCGGTGGAACGGCTCGTCATGGCCGGCGCGTTCGACGCGTTCGGTAAGCGTGCGGCCCTTTTTGCCGCAGTGAACAAGGCCTTTCAATCGGCGGATGAACGGGCCAGCGATCTGCGCCGCGGCCAGAAGAGCATCTTCGACATGTTCGACGCGGATAGCCCACACCGGCTGGAAGCCGGTGCCACCCAGAACGGCCTCCCCGATGTCCCCGAATGGCCCGACACCGAAAAGCTCAAGTTCGAGAAGGAAGCCCTCGACTTCTACATGTCGAGCCACCCACTGGCGCAGCACGAGGAGCAACTCAAACGCTTCCGCACGCACGACGCGGCCCAGGCCGTGAAGCTCGCTCAGGGTGCCACGGTGCTGCTCGCCGGAATGGTCGCGGGCTTCCAGATGCGAACCGTTCAAAAGAACGGCAAGCGCTGGGCCATGTTCCAACTCGAAGACTTCACCGGCCAGTGCAAGTGCATCCTGTGGTCCGAGCAATACGCCCAGTTCAAGGATCAGGTCGTCGACGATTCGGTGCTGCTATTCGAAGGCAAAGTGGAGTGGCGCGACGGCGGCACGGCCGGCGACGTGATCGTGAGCAAGGTGCTGACCATCGACGACGCGAAGAAGGAAATGACCCGCAGCCTGCTGTTGCGGATGCCTTATGCTGACGATGCCGAATCGCTTCGCAAGCTGGAGTCGATCGGCGCGGTGTTGAAGCGCAACAAGGGTTCGACGCCGGTGTTCTTGAGCGTCCGCGATCCGCAGGGCAAGCAGGTGAAGTTGAAGCTCGGCGACTCGTTCACCGTGAATGCGGCCAACCTCCGCGCCGAAGATTTGGAAATGATCCTCGGCCCCGGCAGCGTCGTGTTCACGCGGTAGGCCCCGTTCACTTCGCGCGAATCGCGTCCTTGCCGACCCAAGTACGTAGCACGTCGGGAATGAGGACCGTGCCGTCCGCTTGCTGATAATTTTCGAGGATGGCCACGAGTGCCCGGGTGCAGGCGACAGCGGTGCCGTTCAACGTGTGGACGAAGCGGGTGCCCTTGAAGCCCTTCCCCTTGTAGCGGATGCCGAGGCGGCGAGCTTGGTAATCGGTGCAGTTGGAAGTGCTGGTCACTTCGCCAAATTCGCCGGCGGTGCCGCGGCCGGGCATCCAGGCTTCGAGGTCGTACTTGCGGTAGGCAGGGCCGCCGAGGTCGCCGGTGCAGGTATCGATCACGTGGAAGGCGAGGCCGAGCCCCGCGAAGATCTTCTCTTCGAGTGCCCGAATCTCTTCGTGAATGACGTCCGAGTTCTCGGGCGTGCAGAAGACGAACATCTCGACCTTGGTGAACTGATGGACGCGGTAGAGACCGCGAGTGTCGCGGCCCGCGGCACCGGCCTCCGTGCGGAAGCAGTGCGACAGCCCGACGTACCGTTTCGGCAGGTCGGCCTCGTCGAAGATCTGATCCTTGTGCATGCCGCCGAGCGTGATCTCGGCCGTCGCAATGAGGCACAAATCGGTATCGGCCACGGTGTAGACTTGCCGCGTGTTCGGGTCTGGATCGCGGGGCATGAAGCCGATGCCTTCGAGGATTTCGACGCGGGCCAGGTCCGGCGTGATGATCGGCGTGAACCCGGCCTGCACGGCGGTGTGCATCGCATACTGCACGAGAGCGATCTCGAGCAGGGCGGCTTCGTTCTTCAGGAAGTAGAACTTCTGGCCGCTGACCTTGGTGCCGGCTTCGAAGTCCGCGAGATCGAGCGCTTCGCAGATGGCGACGTGGTCCTTCGGTTTGAAGTCGAACGTGCGCGGCTCACCGTGCTGGTACACGACCACATTGGAATTGGGATCGGAGCCGACCGGTGCGGCCGGGTGCGTCATGTTTGGGATGAGCAGCAGGTTCGCCTTGAGATCGTCCTCGACCAACTTGAGGTTGGCGTCGATCCTGGCGACTTCCTCTTTGAGCTTCGTGCTTTGATCCTTGAGCGCCTGCTTCTCTTCGGGCGTTTTCGCCTGTGGAAACTTCTTGGAGATGTCGTTCTGCTTCGCGGCGGTCTCGCTGCGGAGTTGCACGAGGCGCTTGCGTTCGTCGTCGATGACCACGGCCCGCAGCACGGCGACGGTATCGAGGTTGCGGTTGACGCAGTTGGCCTTAACGGCGTCGACGTTCTCGCGGATAAAGGCAGCATCGAGCATGGGATTTCCGGGGATGGTGTCAGACCGCTTCGCGATGGCTGCGCTCGGACGTGTTGAAGTTCGCCTGCAGTTCGTCGAACAATTTCTGGATGTCGGATGTCACTTCATCGACGACGACCGTAACTCGGGTGTAAGGACCATCCGAGTCGGCTTGTTCATCGCAGAGAAAGTGGAGCATCAGGTTCCAATTCGCTTCGCACGGTCCGAGTTCATCCCAGTTTTTTGCCGTTTCAAGATCATCGAAGACGAAGAACTCGCGGCTGGCGGAACGAAGCAAGAGTTCCGGTGAGTTCAACGGAATGGAATGTTCGTCGTCACCATCGAGGAAGACTCCGTCGATCCAGCGATGGCGGCAGGCTACGAGTATGCCTTCATAAGCGATTTGAAGGCTGGCGGCTCGCAGACCGAAGTAGTCCGTGCGTCCGATCATAGTCCCGTGGCTCCGTAATCGATTTGCCGACTCGGTTCGACTCGGTAAATATCCGGCGAGTAGAGGGAGTGTTCGCCTCGACCGCCGGGCAAGGGAATCAAGTCGCCAATGTCGACGAACTCGAATGCCCACGCCAGTTTTCTTCTCGGGATTCCAAGCTTCTTCGACAAGTTCCGCGTACTCGGCGTCAAGGGTGTAAAGTACGCACCGAACGGGTGATCACCCGGTGGCTGTCCGGCAAGGAATAGCCACACTGGCTGGGATGCAATCGCATTGTAGCCGTCTTTATCCGTGTAGTGGAACACGAGTCACATCACGCTCGCTTGCTGAGTGGCACGTACGGCACGTCCGTTTTGCCGGTCGAGATTTGTTCCGGGCGGAAGATGCGATTGCCCACGAGCTGCTCCAGCCAGTGGGCCAGCCACCCGGCCACGCGGCCAATCGCGAAGATCGGCGTGAACACGTCCGTCGGAATGCCCATTGACTGATACACGACCCCCGAATAGAAATCGACGTTCGGATACACGCCCTTCACGCCGTAGATACCGGCCCCGTACTTCTCCAGTTCCACGGCCGTGTCGTAGTTTTCGGGCCGGGTCGTTTCGGCGAAGATGTTCTCGGCGAGTTCCTGCAGCACCGTGGCGCGGGCGTCCTTCACCTTGTACACGCGGTGCCCGAAGCCCATCACCTTGAACTTCGGATCGACCACTCGCTTGGCGTCGAGCCACTTCTTCACGTTCGCCGGACCGCCGATCTCTTCGAGTTGAACGAGCACTTCCTCGTTGGCTCCGCCGTGGAGCGGACCCGAGAGCGAACCGATGGCGCTGGCAATGGTCTGGTAGGGATTCGCGAGGGTCGAACCGACGACGCGGGCCGTGAAGGTGCTCGCGTTCATCTGGTGTTCGGCATGCAGAATCAAACAGGCATCGAGCACCTTGCGGGTGGAGGGCGTCGGTTCCTTGCCGGTGAGCATGTAGTAGAAGTTGGCGGCGTGATCGAGGTCCATTCGCGGTTCGAGAATCTCTTCGCCCCGACGGGAGCGGGCGAACGCCGTCACGACCGTGGGCATCGCGGCAATCAGTCGCATCGCGGCGTCCCAATTCTTGGCGGGATCGCTCACGGTTTTACACGGGTAGAACATGCCGAGGGCCGCGATGGACGCGTGCAGGGCGTCCATCGGGTGGGCATCGTTCGGGTAGTACTTGATGATGTCTTTGAGGCGATAGTGAATGGCGCGGCGCTGGCGGAGGTCGCGGTCGAAGTCGGCGAGTTGTTTCTGGGAAGGAAGCTCGCCTTTCATGAGCAGCCAGGCGGTTTCTTCGAAGCAGCTTTCCTTGGCGAGCACTTCGACCGGGATGCCGCGATATTCGAGGCGAGCTTTCTTGCCGTCGAGAAAGCTGACCGCGGATTTGGCAGCGGGAACGTCTTCCAGGCCCGGGCGAAACTCGGGTTCGGTGCTCATGAACGGCCTCGAAGGTGGGAGCGGAGCTTACTGCAAATGGTATGGCGAAGCCCACCCGTTGCCATGGGTGGGCCTTCCCAAACTTTACTTCTTGGGCGTGATCTTGATGTTGCGGAACGCGACGGCCCCGTGATCGCCCTGGAACATGAGCGGTCCCATCGCGACTTCCTTCCCCGTGAGGCCGCCCGGCGTCACGCCTTTGGTCAGTTCCACGTTCTCGTGAATCACCTTGTCGTTGAACGTGACCTTGATGAACTTGCCGTTCTCGACCTTCTTGTCGCCTTCGAACTTCGGCGCCTGGAAGTCGATGACGAACTTCTGCCATTCGCCGGGCTTCTTGCACGCGTCCACCTTGGGGGCGGCGTAGGTGTAGATGCTGGCCATGTCGCCGACCTTGAGGTCCTTCTTGCCGTAAGTGTCGTAGATCTGCACTTCGTACTCGCCCATGAAGTAGATGCCGGAGTTGGAGCCTTTCGGAATCATGAACTCGATTTCGAGGAGCATGCTGCCGAACTTCTGCTCGGTGAGGAGGTCGGTGCCGCCGGGCTTGACGCAGACGAGTTCGTACGGGTCGGTATCACTCGTCGACTTCGAGAAGACGGTCGGTTCCTTGTCGTTCACGACCACCCGCATCAGCCGCCATTGATTCCTCTTTTCGTCCTTCGGCTTCCAGCCGCTGAGATCCTTGCCGTTGAACGGCTCGATCGGCTTGGTGCTGTCTTCCGCGGTGGCGGGCAACGTCAGGGCGATCGCGAACGCGGCGAGCGCGAGAATCCGAATCATGGCGAACTCCAGAAGTGTGGGAAAGGCGTGACCGCGAGGGAATGCTATGGCCGCACGCCGCTTGCGGCTTCGCGATTGTTGGGAATCGCGAAGCGGGCGATGGCTGCGGATTATGGTCGAAACTGAAGTGCGAAGCATCTCGAGAAAATCCTGAGAATGCTCTTTTCTCCAACTTCCAGCTCGAATATGCTCTCCCCACAAATGCGATTTCCACTTCGAGGCTCGCCCATGAAATCTCGCCGTTCGCCGTTCGCCCGACTGGCTCTGGAAACCATGGAAGATCGCACCGTGCCCACCGTCGTGGTGAACGGCACGGCCGGGGCCGACACCATCGCCTCGCGGTACTTCTACGACAACGCAGCGAACCAGTATCGCGGCGAAGTCACCGTCAACGGCAACGTCGCCTACACCTTCCTCGGCAACCTCTACCCGTATTCACCCAGCATCTTCCTGCCCGAACCGCTGATCGTGAACGGCCTCGGCGGCAACGACAAGATCGACCTCTCCGCGCTCCGCGATCCCGATGGCCAAGCGACGCCCATCACCGTTCACGGCGGCACCGGCAACGATACGATCGTCGGCAGCTACGGCCACGACCTGATCTACGGCGATGCCGGGGCCGATCGACTCAACGGCGGCGTCGATGAAGACGTGCTCGTCGGCGACGAGAACGACCTCGCCTTCGACGGTGGCGGCGGCATCGACATCCTGAAGTTCGAGAACTTTAGCGGCTTCATGCGGGCGACCAACGATTCCCTCACCATGAACGGGAACAAGATCACCAGCAAGAGCGGGAACTTCGCGCGCATCGCCCGGTTCGACATCACCGGCTCCAACGGCGACGACACGTTCGACCTCGACCAATTCTCGGGCTTCCGCGCGAACATCGACGCCCGCGGCGGCGACGACACGATCCGCATTGCCGTGAACTCGGGCCTCATTCAGGGCGGACCCGGCGACGACCGGATAACTTCCGTGAGCGAATTCTCGTACGGGCTCACCCTCAACGGCGACGGCGGCGACGACCGAATTACCGTGGCCGGCGCGGCGACAATCGATGGCGGAAGCGGCGACGACGTCATCGACGCCCGGGGCAATACCGGCGGCTTCAGCTCCGGCATCTCCGCCACCGGAGGCCCCGGAAACGACCTGATCTACGGCAGCAACTTCAACGACTTCCTCGACGGCGGCACCGGCAACGACGACATCTTCGGCCGCCTGGGCAGCGACAGCATGATCGGCGGGCCGGGAAGCGACTCGATCACCGGAGGCGGCGGCGACGATACCTTCACCGTCGATGCCGCCGACAACCGCTGGATCGGCGGCACCGGTGTCGACACCGTCACCGTCGAAGGGAACATTCGGCAGGCCACCATCACCAACAATCAGGTCGCGCTCAACGGCAACGCGATCGTCGCCAACGGGCTCGAATCGTTCTGGATCACCGGCACCAGCAAGAACGACACGCTCGACGCCAGCAAGTTTAGCGGAGGCGTCAACTTCTTCGGACTGGAAGGGAACGACGTGCTGCGCGGCGGGCAGTCCGCGAGCTACCTCCGCGGCGACGTGGGCAACGACCTGCTCGTCGGCGGGGCCGGCAACGACCAACTCCTCGGCGACGACGGCGTCGATCAACTCTTCGGCAACGGAGGCGACGATTACCTCGAAGCCGATGTCCTCGACACCGCCATCTCCGGCGGCACCGGAGCGAACGACGTCGCCTTCATCATCGGCGAAGCCACGCTCGTCAACCTCACGAACACTTCGCTTCAGATCAACGGCGTCAACTTCCCCAACCACGGCATCGAAAGCATTTCCTTCTCGGGCTCGCCCGGCAACGACATTGTGAACGCATCGACGTACACGGGTTCCGTGACCTTCTCGGGGAACGGCGGCAGCGACTTCATCCACACCGGCAGCGGCAACGACGTCGTCACCGGCGGCGGCGGGGCCGATTCCATCGACACCGGCCCCGGCGACGACACCGTCGTCGCGACGATTTCCGTCATCGCCCTCAACCTCGGAACGGGGACGAACGAACTCACGCTGTACACGTCGTCCGGCACCGTGGCGATCTCCGACGCCGCCCTGGACATCGATGGTCGCATCGTGCCGACCGGTTCGATCTCGCGGCTCACCGTGTACGGCCAAGACGCTTACTCAGCGATCGACGCGAGCGGCTTCTCTGGGTTCGCGACGATCTGGGACAACAGCCCGGCGGACAACGTGGTGAAAGCCGGGCAAGGCGGCAGCGACATCTACGCCTACTCCGGGCACAACGCGATCTTCGGCGGTAACGGCGCGGACAACATCTACGCCTACGACGGTGCCGCTTCCATCGCCGCCGGCGGCGGGGACGACGTCATCTACGTGGCCTCCACGACGACCAATGTGGACGCGGGCGGCGGCACCGACCGCGTGATCCTCACCAACGGGCTCGCCGGAATTGTGACCATCACCGATACGCAGATCATCGATAACGGCGTCGTGAAGAGTTACGCAGGAATCGAACGGCTCGAGTTCCTCGGCGGTGCCACTAACGATACCTTCGATGCTTCCACTTTCAGCGGGTTCATCCGCATCGACGATCAGGGCGGCGACAACCTCATTCTCACCGGGTCGGGCGGCAGCGAGATTTTCCTCAGCGCGTACTTTTATTCCGCGCTGAATGCCAGCACGGTCCTCGGCGGCAGCGGCGACGACGTGATCCACGGTGGAACCGGCACCAACATCCTGTCCGGCGGCCAGGGGAACGACACCATCTTCGGCGGCTTCGGCAGCGACACCATCGACGGCGGAGCGGGGAACGACTACCTCTCCGGCGGCTACGGCAACGATTCCATCGGCGGCGGCATCGGCGACGACATCCTCATCGGCGGCGACGGCGACCTCGATACGCTCCTCGGCGGCACCGGTGCCGATACCTTCTACCGCGACTACTACGCCAACGTGGCCGCCGCTGAAGCCCTGCTCTGGGACTTCAACCCTTCCGAGGGTGATTCTGCGGTTTGACGCGGAGAAAACTCCGCGAACCCGCATCGCGTTGGGCTTGTCAGGACGGCATGGAAGGCTAAATTAGCCCAGTCCGACTTGCACGATTTCATGCCGCCTTAGCTCAGTGGTAGAGCACCGCTTTCGTAAAGCGGACGTTGTTCGGCGGCGAGAGGTCAAAGTGGAGGTGTATGTCCGAAATAGAAAATTGACGTAAGTTGTTACCAGTTGCCGCCTTAGCTCAGCGGTAGAGCACGGCTTTCGTAAAGCCGGGGTCCAGGGTTCAAATCCCTGAGGCGGCTTTTTACCAACTAATTACCAGCAATCTCAACGGTTCGCGCCACGGACAGTGGCGGACTTCCGCACATCGTGGCGGAAGCCATCTCCCTGCCTGCTTGCAGTTCACGCCATCCTGTCGGCCAATCCGCAAGTCCAACCACTTTGCCTGCTGCGGCTGATCGGGCAGCATACGCCCCTTTGCCTTTAGACAACCGCGAGCATCTCCGGCCTGCTCCAGACGAAACGCAAACAACCGATTCCCCGATGCGGACGACTTCGGCGGGATTGAAAGGTCACGTTGCCGAAACTGCAACGACGATCAATGGCGTACTTGGAGCGAACGTCTCGAATGGCGTTCAGCATCAACCAATCCCGCAACGAAGGTTGCGGCAAGGCACGTTGGACTTCTCCACGCCTCCCGAAGAGTCGCCGCCCGGTGATGACGCGACACCATCCTTGACCCAAGTCCAGTTGCCGAGACCTCCGACGGCGAACACGGGACTGTTCGGCGATATTGGAGCAGCACGGCCGAGTATTCTTCGGCCGGGAACGAACGGGCGTCTGACGTTCAAGACGAGACCGAGACCGTCCCGGAACGAACGAAGCCTGTTCGATTTCAAATTCAGTGAACCGGAACCTGTCGAGCCTGAACCGCCAGAACCGACGGTTCCGCCACGCGCGACCGACGACCAACCAAGTAAACATGTTGAGCAACTACCGCCGACCGTCATCATCGCAAGCGGTGAGATGGCGAAATCGCGGGACATCCTCGCTGCCATCCGCACTCTCAATGTCGTCGAGCGAGAGCAACGAGCGGCCACGCCAGGCGAACGGGCCACATTGGCCCGGTTCTCGGGATTCGGTCCGGTCGCATTGTCGATCTTCCCCGATCCCGTCACCGGCCGGTTCAAGGATGCGAACTGGCAATCCGTGGGCGAAGAACTGAAATCGCTGCTCTCGCCCGAGGAGTACGACAGCGCCAAGCGAACAACCTTCAACGCCTTCTATACTTCGCCGACCGTCATCGCCGCCATGCACGATGGCTTGGAACGCTTGGGTGTGCCCGGTGATGCGACGATGTTGGAGCCCGGCTGCGGGAGCGGCAACTTCATGCGGTACGGCCGGCCAGGACTGCGATTCATCGGTGTCGAACTCGATCAGCTTTCCGGCCGGATCGCACGGGCGATTCATCCGCACCAAGATATCCGCATCGAGAGCTTCCGCGACACACGCTTGCCGGAAGGCAGCATCGACGCGGTGATCGGCAACGTGCCGTTTGCCGACGTGAAGCTCGACTACCGAGGACAACGGCTCTCGCTCCACGACTACTTCTTCGCCAAGTCCGTTGACTCGCTCAAGCCCGGCGGCGCGATGGCTCTCGTCACGACCCATTTCACGCTCGACAAGCAGAACGCTGCCATCCGTGAATTTCTGGCGTCACGGGCCGATTTCGTGGGAGCCGTTCGCCTGCCATCCGACGCCTTCAAACGTGAGGGCACGGCCGTCGTCACGGACATCATCTTCATGCGGAAGCGTTCGCTCGATGACCCTCCGAACCACGCCGACCCGGAATGGCTCGGCATCGCGACACTCAGCATCGAAGGCACCGAGGTGGCGATCAATCGCTACTTCCGCAATCACCCGGACATGGTGCTCGGCGACTGGAGCCGCAAGGACACGCTCTACGGCGAGGGATACAGCGTCACATCGAACGGCAATCTTGCCGATCAACTGGATGTCGCGATTCAGCAACTTCCGGCGTTCGCCACACAAGAAGCCGCACCCACTCCCCTCTCGCGTTCCGCTCCATTCACATCGCCGCCGCCCGAACGCCACATCACCGAAGGCAGCTTCTTCATTGATGACAACGGTGCGATTTGCCAGTGCATCGAAGGGCAGACCATGCCCGTTGTGTACGGCGGCAAAACGCTGCGAACGGATGGTGCGATGACCGCCCGCCGATTCGCTGCGTTGATCCGATTGCGTGACCTCGCTCGACGGGTACTGCAATCGCAGAACGAGGGCTGGCCCGACGAAGCCCGAAGCGATGAGCGTCGAGAACTCAACCGGGCCTACGACCGATTCGTCGGCACGTACGGCCCCATCAACAAAACTACCATCAGCGAATCGGCTGACGGCGGTGTCGTTCGGCGAATGCCCAATCTGGTGAAGTTTCGCGAAGACCCCGACGCCATGCTGGTTCTGTCGCTGGAGGAATACGACGAAGCGACCGGCACGGCGGGAAAAGCCGCGATCTTGAAGAAAGACGTTGTCGGCCGGAATCCTCCCATCACGACAGTTCGCAGCGCCGAGGAGGGCTTGCTCGTATCGCTCGACCGGCGGGGAGCGGTTGATGTGCCATTGATTGCTTCGCTCTATGCCAAGCCCGAATCGCAGGTGATCGAGGAGCTTGGGAACTTGATCTACCACGATCCTGAATCAGCCGCGTGGCAAACTGCCGACGCATATCTTTCGGGCAACGTGCGGGCGAAGCTGGCAGCGGTCCTGAATGGCGATCCGACGTATGCACGCAACGCACAGGCCCTGCAGCAAGTGCAACCGGAGGACTTGCTCCCTGGCGACATCGACGCCAACCTGGGTGCGCCGTGGATCCCCGAACCCGACATCCAGGCATTCGCCGCGGAACTCTTCCACGTCGAGCCGTCGGCCGTGCAGGTCGGCCACATTGCAAAAGACGCCGTATGGAGCCTGGAAGGCGATGCGATGGCCAAACGATCGGTAGCCGCAACGTCCGAATTCGGGACACCGCGAGCCGGAGCCATTTGGTTGCTGGAACTCGCGCTCAATATGAAAACGCCGGTCATCTACGACACCGTCATGGACGGCGACCGCGAAACCCGCGTGACCAACCAGGAAGAGACACTGGCCGCTCGCGAGAAGCAGAAGCTCATCAAGGAACGATTTCGGGCGTGGGTGTTCTGCGATGCGGAGCGTACTGAGCGTCTCGTGCGGATTTACAACGACAACTACAACAACCTGCGTCCCCGCCTCTTTGATGGCGCACATCTCGACTTCCCCGGCATGAACCAGACGGTCCGGCTGCATTCGCACCAGAAGGACGCGATCTGGCGCGGCATGAGCGCCGGGAACACGTTGCTCGCCCAGGCCGTGGGTGCCGGCAAGACGTACACGATGGCGGCCACCGGCATGAAGATGAAGCAGGCCGGGCTCATCCAGAAGCCCATGTACGTCGTCCCGAATCACTTGCTGGAGCAGTTCGGCCGGGAGTTCATGCACCTGTATCCGAACGCCAAACTGCTCATTGCCGGGAAGGACGACCTGGCCCGCCAGCGCCGCAAGCACCTGACCGCCAAGATCGCAAGCGGCGAGTGGGACGGCATCATCGTCACCCATAGCTCGTTCGAGCGGATCGGCATGTCCCGCGACTACCAGGAGCAGTTCCTCAACGAGCAGATTGCCGAATATCAGCAGCTCATCATTGACGGCGCGACCCGCGATGCGACGCGGGCCCATCGCAACCTCATCAAGAACATCGAGAAGCAGAAAGCAGCACGGGAAGAAAAGCTCAAGGACTTGCTGGCCGAGGACAAGAAGGACGACGGATTGGTGTTTGACGAATTGGGAGTCGATCATGTCTTCATCGACGAAGCCCAGTACTACAAGAACCTCGAAACGCCGACCAAGATGGAGCGGGTTGCCGGCATTCAGACCGGTGGGAGCGAACGGGCATTCGACGTGTACATGAAGTCCCGATTCCTGCATATGCGGCATCCCGGCCACGGCGTGATGTTCGCCACCGGCACGCCGATCAGCAACACGATGGTCGAAATGTACACGATGCAGAGGTTCCTCGACCCCGAGGGGCTGCGGCAACGCGGACTGGAACATTTCGATGCATGGGCAGCCACGTTCGGCGAAGTGATCGACACGATGGAAATCGCCCCGGACGGCGCTTCGCTGCGGCCACGCAGCCGATTTGCCAAGTTCACCAACCTTCCCGAACTTCAGCAGATGTTCCGGGCCTTCGCCGACGTGCGGACGGCCGACATGATCGACCTGCCGCGCCCGCGACTGGAAACCGGTAAAGCCATCGCAGTGGCCTGTCCGATGTCGCTTGAACAGCGCGAGCTTCAGGAGAAGCTGGTGGAACGCTACGAACGGATTCGTTCACAGAAGGTTGATCCGCGTGATGACAACGCGCTAGCCATCACGACGGATGGCCGCAAGCTGGCCATCGATGCTCGGATGCTGTCCGCTTCGGCACCCGATTTCCCCGAGTCGAAGGTCAACGTGTTGGTTGAGAACGCGCTTGCCATCTGGCAGCGAACGGCTGCGACCAGAGCCGCGCAGATGATCTTCTGCGACATGAGCGTCCACCCCACCGCCTGGGGCTATTCGGCCTACGACGACATGACGACGAAACTGGTCGCTCGTG
Organism: Gemmataceae bacterium; assembly: GCA_043733485.1. Taxonomy (GTDB): domain Bacteria; phylum Planctomycetota; class Planctomycetia; order Gemmatales; family Gemmataceae; genus Urbifossiella. The sequence goes on along the minus strand of JAYTGN010000375.1, from coordinate 13,084 downwards.
GCATTCCGAAGGAGCAAATCGCCGCCATCGGCGAGGCTGATTCCGACGGTAAGAAGCAGTCGCTGTTCGAGCGGGTTCGCAACGGCCAGGTCCGGATTCTGCTCGGCAGCACGCAGAAGATGGGCACGGGCACGAACGTCCAGAAACGACTCGTGGCACTTCACCACCTCGACGCGCCCTGGAAGCCAGCCGAGGTGGAACAGCGCGAAGGCCGCATACTCCGCCAGGGCAATGAGAACGCGGAAGTAGCGATCTATCGGTACGTCACCGAGGGATCGTTCGACGCTTACATGTGGCAGACGCTGGAAACCAAAGCCAGATTCATCGCTCAGGTCATGACCGGCGAGAATGTCGCCCGCCGCGCCGAGGACATTGGCGGGCAGGAACTCTCGTATGCCGAGGTGAAGGCAATCGCTTCGGGAAATCCGGCCGTACTCACGCTCGCCGAAGCGGACGCCGAGTTGCAGCGGCTCAGTCTCTTGAAGAAGAATCACTTGGATGAGCAGTACGTCGCCCGCCGCAGTGTGCGTGACTTGCCGACCACCATTGTGACATTGTCACACCGGTTGGCGAGTCTGACGGCGGATCACACCACGGCCATCGCAAACGCCGATGCCCGTGTAGTCATCGGCACCCGAACATGTTCGCGGGACGACGCGGTGGCCGCATTGGGCGGACAACTCGATTCCCTGCCGTTCCACATCCGGCAACCACAGCGCGTTCCTCTCGGCGTCTATCGCGGACTTCGGTTCGGACTGGTTCTCCATCCGCAGTTTCCGCCAGACGCCTACCTCGAAGGTGCGATCTCGCGGCAGTCCATGCTTTCGAGGGAGCACCAAGGGCCACGGGCCGTACTGAATGCCGTTGAGCGGTTGGCCAACGGATACGAAGATGATTGCAACCGAGTCCGACAAGATCTCGCAATCGCCGAATCGCAGCTACGAGACTACCAGGCCAATCTTGGCAGGCTATTCCCGCACGAAACGATCTTCGCCGAAATGACGTTGCTCCGGGATCGTTTGAGGGCGTGTCTCTCCGGCACGCAGACCGACCCAGCCACGGAAGGGCAGGCCACCGTCAGCGAACTGGCCGAGAGAATCAAGTCGCTCAAATCGACGAGTGCCACCGCAGCGATTTCCGAGCGACAAGGTGGAACTCGTTCAGTGGCAGAAGAACCGGTCACGACGAGGATTCGTCGAAAGTTGGAGGTGATCTTAACGCCCGACATGACAATCGCGACCAACAACGCATTACCACAAGTGACACGGCTTAGTTCACCATTCAATGGTTTGCCTGCTACCACGACTCCGTCCAACTAGCTCCCAGACTCTACGCACCTGTCGTGAGAATGCCACAATCAGATTAATTCGGGACAGTGCTGGGCTATCAGGCATCGCGTCAACTGCTCTCCCCGGTTGGAGAGCTTGTCGATCCACTCATCGCTCATTCCCCGGAAATTCGTGGGGTAGCCGATCGCATCGGCTCGTCGGACCAACACGCTTGGTTTCCAAGGCAATCGCTCGTCAATCTGGCCAAGGTACGGCATGACGAACCCTTTGATCGAACCGTTTGCCTTCAACTCGTGAAGGCGGTGCATTGTCGAGTCCTGCGCCTTCCGATGCACTATTCCGAACGCTCGCTGCACTCGGCGGACGAAACCCGATGGGATCCTGTCACCCGCTTCCTGCCCATGACCGGCATTACAAGCGATGATGTACTCGCAGGGGAAGCAATGCAGGCTTACGGCGGCGTCTCTCCCCGGTTCCAGCACCTGGACCCCGAGATTGTCGTAGACCCCGCCGTCCGTGAGCAACACACGGTGCTGCGCTTCCGCACTTCCTTTCTGGAATGTCCACGTTTTGTCCAATGCAGGAAGGAAGATCGGATACGCGGCGGATGCAGTAACCGCCAGCGCAACATCCGCATTCCCGTCCACCAGCCGTCCTCTCCGCCAGTCTCCCGAGACAGAGTTCCCGAATCGAAACGCTGTACCCATGCGTAGCTCGCACGCACCAATGACTACTTCGACATCATCACGCCGAGGCGAATTCATCGTGAGCCCTGAGAACAAATCCCGCTGTAGCACAAGCCGAAACAGGTCCGTCCTTGAGAATTCCCGCTTGCAATCAATTTCCTTCCCCGTGACCCATGCCCAGGTTTCGGCGAAACGAGTCAAGAAGAACCCCTTCGAGCACCTGAGTAGGTTCAAGGGCCGAAGCAGCTGCAACGCGATCTTTCGTTGGAACCCTGAACGCAAAAAGCGACGCGTATCAGCTTCAAATTCGTCAAACGGCTTGCCCGGCGTGTAGACGTAGTACGCGCCGATCACGGAACCACCCGAGATCGTGGAAATGACGCCGACGTGCTGTAGGATCCCGAGGTCGTGAAGGGCGCGCAAGCACCCTAAATGAAATGCCATCGCACGAGAACCGCCGCCAGAGAGGGCCAGTCCGATCATACGACCGCCGCCTCCAGGGTAATGTGACCGGACAGGACGGCGATGGATTCGCTTTTCCCGTCGCGGGCGCGACTATCGTACACGTAGAACCCAGCTGTCGGCCTGCCCGATGCACGACCGTAAATCACCATCAATGAGCGCCGCTGGTTCTGCCCGACACCCGCGACGAGCCGCGTCATGCCTCCGATATCGGTCACACTCTGCTCAGAAGGCATGTCCGGGTGCGTGTGCCACATGCCGACGAACCCGCAGACGTCCCGCGTCAATGCCATCCGCCGCCGGTGTTCTTCGCCGGCACCATCGACACCACAGACGAAGGACCCCGGATCGTGTCGGCTATCCGATGGAGGGCCGGAGGCGTCGAAGAGCCAAATCACTTCAATGGCGTCATCCCACAGCCCCCACAGCAGGCCCCCGGTTTCATCGGTTACGGATCGCAAACGATTGTTCTGGAGAACCCACGCTCTCGCCTCGCGATGGACATTGCTCGCGACCCGCACGCGATACGACCCGGCCATGACCTCACTGAGATTCGATAGTTCAATCACGTCGGCGGCGATTCTCGCCGTGCCGGCAAGCGGTGACGAGAACGCGATTCCGAATGGCCTGCCGTCGCTGCTGACCTGCGGAATCGCCAGGTTCAGCGCCATTGCCGCAAGGCCGGCGACATCCGCGGTCGATCCCCGGAACGTCGGATCCGAACATCCCGGTTCAGGGTGCAACAGGTCCTTGCCGGCGCGGTCCGAGTAAAAAGCCTCAACGATCCCGCGGCTGGTGTCGGCAATGCAAAGACGGTGCTTCAACTGGATGTAGGCGTCCCAGACGCCACCAACTGCATTCGCCGGTATTGTCACCGTGAGGCAACTCTGTGCCCGCCCGTCGATGCCGATTGAAATCATCGGCGGCGTCCGTTGCTTGAACCTGCTCCAATCCCGTTCCAACTTCATTTGGAAGATGGACGATGCAGTGCAGTCGATAACTATGTCATAGGTCTGGAGTCGGGCGGGATCTTCCACGACGAACGTATGGGCCTCTCGAACGAAGGGTTGACACTGCGTTGTGGCGGATACCGATTTGAGCCGGCTTGCGAGCGCCGTCGCCTTGTCGTTGCCGATGTCTTCCAGGCAGTAATTCTGCCGAGTCAGCAAGCCGGGTTTGACGATCGCATTATCCACCACGTCAATCGAGACTGCGCCGGCCCGCGCGGCGATTTCGCCGATCCACGACCCGAGCGCTCCGCATCCGAGCAGGAGTACGCGCTTGCCGAGAAACCAGGATGCCGCGCTCGATTGATCGCGCCGAACGACGATTTCCGGGCGATCTTCGAGAATCTGACACCAAGCAATATCGTCGTCTGCAAGGATTTCGTAGATTGCGTCCGCCAATTCCTTACGGATTTCCTGGAGCGAAGGCCCGTCTTCGTCTTTCTCCAGAGTGAGGCGCAGCGATTTCGCAAACACGGGCGAGGTGGTCCATACTGCAATGTGTAATCGCAGTGTGCCGTCGGCTGCACGCCGCATGGGCAATCCGAGGACCAGGTGAATCGGTTCGCCGGGTTCCGTCAGCAGGCATGCGCAGGCGAGCAGATGCATCACCCGGTTGCGATCAACCCCTTGCTTTTCCAGTTCGGCGAAGAAGTCCCGGCCTTTTTGGGGGAATTCCATCGGGAGCGGTTCGGCGAGCATGATCGCAAACGCCGCGGCTTTCCCCTTCGGCCACTCGTCGAACAGATCGCGCCAGCCATCGAGTTCGATGCGGTTTGGATGTCGCACAAGCTCCGCCAGTCCGGTCCACGCCTGACCGGGCGGCACGGGAGCATCGGTGCGTACGACGAATGGAACCTGGGAGAAGGCCGTGACGTGATGCGGCGGTTCCAGCGGCACGTCAGCCGGATCCATGTCGTTGATCGCCGCCTTGCCCAGCCACAATCTCAACTTGTCGAAGAAACCGTACAGTCCGTCGCGCGGATTCCAGTCCCCGGAATTGCGATACAGGCAAATGCTCTTTGCCCAAATGACATGGGGGAAGCCCGCGAACCGCTTGTGTTCGACCTTCAGCCAGGGGCGGTCAAACGGGAAATCCGGCGGCACATGTAGCACGAACTCTTCGCGTTCATGCAGGTCCAGCCCTCCCTCTGCGGTTTCGATCGGTCCGAGCCGGATGCTGAACTTGGCCACCAGCGAACCACTCGCCATGCGCGGTTCACCGACGACGGCGAGGCCGTCTGGCTCAGCCGCCTGCATCCGCAGTAATTCTTGCAGTGCGCGCTGCTGGCCGGCAGTCATCACTTTGCTCCGAACGTAGTTTGCGTGGCCGGCGGTGCTGAACTGCCTCTTGCGGCCGTGACCGCGGCCGCAAGAGGCGCCGGCCCCTGCGCGAGCGACCTCTTGTCGGTGAAGGTGAAGCCGTTCTTCCCCACCGTGAAGATCACCGGTGCCGGCGACTTGATCGTCGGGTACTCATGTGTGCAGATGAAATGTCCGGCCTTCACGATCTTCTCGTATTGTCGCCGTGCCTTCCTGTGCGGCGGATTGTCGCCTTCACCGTCAGTGAAGTCCGCGCGGGCACTCGCGACGATGTACCCTTGCTTCGAATACTTCGCCAAGTAATCCATGATGTCCTGCTTGAAGCACGCCTCATCGTCATCTTCGTCCTGCCAATACATCACGCCTTTCGAGCAGTGATGCGAGCAGAGAATGACGTGCCACCCCAAGTAAGGAATGTTTTTGGGGTGTGCCTCGGTCGTCTCGAAGATCTGCTTGATCGTGGGGTATTCGCGATCTCCGAAGAAGAAAAACTGGCCGTACTTCTCCCCCTCCCAAAGGACGACGTTGAGCGACAGACTGGTGTTGTTCTTGTTCTTGGCTTGATCCGCCTTGAACGGCGCATGGATAAACGCCATGAAATCGCCGGTCAGATCGATGCCGTCAACCATGACGACGCTCTCGGCCGGTCGTGATTTGCAGTGGTCCGGCAGTTGCTGATAGTCCGGTTCGAGCAGAATGTCGTCGTGACCGATGACCCGCAGCCGGTCCCCGGACTTGATGTTGACCGGGTTGTCCGCAATTGCCTTCCGCCGCCGATGGGCCTCTTTGCGGAATGCCTTCGCGTCCTCACACATGGCCTCTTCGTCCGCCTGGTCGCGGAAGATCTTCGGCGTGTGCCAGAGTTCGCCGATCAGCACTTTTGAGAGCAGTTCCTTGAACCCCCGAATGTGATCCTGGTCCGGATGCGTTAGCACGAACAGCGCCAAATACGGCCGGCCGTACTTCTTCGGCAACAGCTTGATCAAGTGGTCGATGATCGGCCACTCGGGATTCTCCTTGTCGTCGGCCTTCGCCAGATGGTGCAGATCGATCTGCATGACGATCTGTCCCGGCCGGAGGACCAGAGTCGTGGAGTCGCCGGTGCCGACCGGCCAGAAAATGACGCTCTTTTCGTTGATGTCCATTGTCGGGTTCCTTCGGAATGAGGTAAGGCGGTTAATGACTGATAGGCATCTCTTGTGCTGGAGACGCTCGCGAGCTTGTTCCAACTTGGCTGTTGCCGTCGGCTAGTATGCACGCCGCGAACAGCGATTCCGCGTACCGGTCGGCTGAGCGACGAACATAGACAGGAAGTTCTCGCGCGATCAGAAACGCCGTGATCGAACAGACGCCCGCGATCGCGAGACCCACGAAGGGCCTTAGCCCGAATGCGAACGCGGTCGCCGCTACAACGAAGCAAGCCAGGCAGATTACGACCCAGTGCCAGCGAACTCCGCAGAGGTTGCGGGCAAACCCGTAGTCTTCGTTGTGGATCGCCACCATCGCCGCTTCGGATTTGCCGCGCAGGAAATATCGGAGCTGCCGGACAGCGTCCGTGTTCACACGATCCACGCCGATCCGATCACCGCCATCCGGAATGGATGCGGGAAGTGTAAGTCCCGTGGCTCTTTTGATCGCAGCCCGCCATTTCGATTTCTGTTGGTCGGAACACATGTTGTCCCACGGACGAAGCCAGCGCGTCGTGGGCGGCCCACCCCACTCTTTCCAAAGCACTTCCTCCATGCGGCGGCCACGCGCCCGTGCTAGATGGCCGAGTACGAATGCGACCAAGAACTCAACACCGAGGGATGTACTCGCCGCCACTTCCCACGTTGTGAACTCGTGCAAGACCGCCCAGGCCGTGAGCGCGGGAACGGCAGCCAGGAGCAGCCCAGGCAGCAAACACGCTTTGCGTTCGTACCGGTCACTAAGGGAAAGGATTTGGAGTAATAGTCGCATAAAGTCTCCGAAGACTGCCAGCAACGCCGTACAGCTATAACGAACATATCTGTTCGTCATGGCGTAGTCAACTATAGCGAACGAAAAATCTTGTTCCGGCGGATTTTTCTTGTACACTTCCAAGAGTGAAATCCGCATTCCTGCAATCAAGCGAGCTGGCAATGTCCTTGGCCGAGAGAATTCGCAAACTGCGTGAAGAGAAGGGGTTGTCGCTCGAAGAGCTTGCGAGCCTCGCCAAAATTTCCAAGACCTACTTGTGGGAATTGGAAAAGGACACGGACAGTTCCAAAAAACCTTCGGCGGATGTTCTCCTTCGGATAGCGACTGCCCTTTCGACAACGTTGGCCGACCTCATGTCGCTCGCCACGGTCAGGATTCAGGATGAGGCCGTTCAATTATCGCCTTCTCTCAAAGATTTTCAAAGTCAGATGGCGGCCCAAAAGACGCCACTTACACCGGATGACCTTCGCGATTTGGCCAGCATGAAGTTTCGCGGCGGGCAACCCCAGTCTGCGAACGAATGGCATCAGCTGTACCTCCTTCTGGTCAATTCGACTCGGAAGGGAAAAGCCTGATGCAACCCACCCGCACAACTGAGGCGCTGATCGCTGAACTGGTTCGCTCAACGGGTGCAGCCGACGCCCCCGCTGCCATCCGTGCCAAAGCCAAAGAATTGATCGCCCTACAGGTCGCTATGTTCGGCGAACCGACGATGCCCATCAACGTTGATGTACTTGCCAGTCTGAGAAACATTCAACGCAGCGACGAATTGCCGGTGCATAGCCCCGACGCGGAACTGGTGCCGGACGGTCGCGGTGGCGTCACGATGCGGGTGAATCCGGATCGCCCCGATACGCGACTGCGGTTCAGCGTCGCCCACGAAATCAGCCACACATTCTTCCCGGACTACACGACGAAAGCGTGGTGCCGCACCGACGCCCGGTATCGCGACAGGAGCAATCCCGACGATTTCCTTGAGATGCTCTGCGATATCGCAGCGGCCGAGTTGCTGTTGCCAGACCCGTGGTTCTCAACAGATGCGGCGGCCGTGTCATCGGCCCAAGGACTGTCAGACCTCGCGTCGGCGTATCGAGCTTCGCGCGAAGCCACAGTGCGCCGATACGCCGAAATGAATCCGTCGTCGGTGACGGCCGTTTTCCTCTCGTGGAAGCTCAAGCCGACCCAACACGCAACAGTCGGTCGCGAAGATCAGTGCAACATGTTCGGGATCAGTCCCGCCCAAGAAGTCCGCGACGCATTGAAACTGCGGATCGAGTATTGCATACCCAGTCCGGCGTTCATGGCCGAAGGGCACTTCCTACCGAAGGACAAATCGGTCGAAAGTGACGGACCAATTTACGCGGCTGCTTCCACCGGACGGCCTGCGGAAGGTGAACGTCACCTCGATCTAGGACAGGCTTCCGGAACCTACCGAATTTGGGCCATTCCTCTGTGGACGCCCGATGACCAGCTTGGAGCTCAAGGGGAGAATTCGGTCGTCGCATTACTTCAGCCAAAAACGGTTCGCAAACCGAAGCGAAGAACTGCAGTCGAACGCCCCGGCCTATTCGATTGACTGGAGTGATTACTGTACACTGCTGCCACTGCGAGAGTGCCGCACGGCAGATCGATCTTCTGAGACGGCACCAATGACGGCGGAAGCCAACTATGCCCAGAATCTTCGACAACATCGAGCAGAACCTTCTCCCCGCGTTGCAGCAAACGCTGGAAGTGGCGGATCGCGCCGACTTCTGCGTCGGCTACTTCAACATGCGCGGCTGGAAGAAGCTGGACCGGTTCGTCGAAAAGTGGCCGGGCGGCGACGGCAACTGTTGTCGATTGCTGGTCGGAATGCAGCGGCTGCCGGCCGATGAACTGCGAACAGCACTGACCCACTCCAGCGGCGATGAAGATATCGACAACCAGACCGCGCTGCGATTGAAGAAAAAACTGGCCGAGGAATTCCGCGAACAGCTTGCGTTCGGTGCGCCCACCAACGAAGACGAAGCCTGCCTTCGCCGGCTGGCTGGCCAGATCAAGGCCAAGAAGGTTGTCGTCAAGCTGTTTCTTCGTCATCCGCTCCACGCCAAACTGTATCTCCTGTTCCGTCCCGACCCGATCAGTCCCGTCGTGAGCTATCTCGGCAGCAGCAACCTCACGCTTGCCGGTCTTTCCGGGCAGGGTGAGTTGAACGTAGATGTTCTCGACCACGATGCCTGCAACAAACTGGCGAAGTGGTTCGAGGACCGCTGGAACGACCGCTGGTGCATCGATATTTCCGCCGAACTCGCGCAGATCATCGAGGAAAGCTGGGCACGAGAAGCATTGATCCCGCCGTACCACATCTACGTCAAAATGGCGTACCACTTGTCGCAGGAAGCCCGTGCCGGCCTGACCGAATTCCGGATCCCGGCCGAATTCCGGCGCAAGTTGTTCGAGTTCCAGAGTGCTGCGGTCAGAATCGCTGCCCGACACCTCAACAAGCGCGGCGGCGTCTTGATCGGTGATGTGGTGGGCTTGGGCAAGACGCTCATGGCCACGGCATTGGCCCGGATCTTCGAGGACGATTTCGGGCTCGAAACGTTGATTCTCTGCCCGAAGAACCTGGTTCCGATGTGGGAGCAATACCGCGATCAGTACAGGCTTCGCGGTCGCGTCCTGTCGCTGAGCCGGGCCACCAAGGAGTTGCCCAAACTGCGGCGTTACCGGCTGGTCTTGCTCGACGAGAGCCACAACCTGCGCAACCGCGAAGGCAAGCGCTACCGGGCTATCCAGGAGTACATCCGAGAGAACGACAGCAAATGCATCCTGCTCTCGGCGACACCCTACAACAAAACCTATCTCGACCTGGGAAACCAACTACGCCTGTTCGTGCCCGAGGAACACGACCTCGGCATCCGGCCAGAGAAGTTGCTGCGCGAACTTGGCGAAACGGAATTCATCCGCAGACACCAGTGTTCGGTCCGTTCGCTCGCCGCCTTCGAGAAAAGCGAACATGCCGACGACTGGCGTGAGCTGATGCGGCTCTATCTGGTCCGCCGCACCCGATCATTCATCAAGGACAACTACGCCGCAACCGACCCCGAAACCAAGCGGAAGTTCCTCACGTTCGAGGACGGCACCAAAGCCTACTTCCCGGACCGGGTGCCGCGCACCGTGAAGTTCAAGATCGGCAAGTCCGGCGACGACCAGTATTCCCGGCTCTACTCCGACGAAGTGGTGGACATCATCAACCACCTGAACCTGCCCCGCTACGGCTTGGGCAACTATCTGGCCCCGTCGCCACACGAGCCGCCGACGCAGGCTGAAAACAAAGTCATCCAAGACTTGTCGCGGGCAGGCAAGCGGTTGATGGGCTTCTGCCGTACGAACCTGTTCAAACGGTTGGAAAGCAGCGGGCAGGCGTTCCTACAGTCTGTGGAGCGCCACATCCTTCGTAACTACGTCTATCTCCACGCCATCGAGCAAAGTGTGCAAATCCCCATCGGCACTCAGGACGCCGAGTTGCTTGATCCCGGAATCGCTGACGATGAGGAAACCAGCATCTTTGCTGAGGAGGAAGGCGATGACAATGGTACCGCCAGCCCTTCCACTCCGGCCGCACTTCGGACGGATGGCGACTTCAAAAAGCGCGCCGGCGAAATCTACGGCACGTACGCGGTGGCCTGGAAGAAGCGATTCAAGTGGTTGCGTCCGGGTCTCTTCGTGAATCAGTTGGCCACCGACTTGCGGGAGGACATTCAGTCCTTGCTCAAGGTATTGGCATTGTGTGGCGAGTGGGATCAAAAGAAGGACGCGAAGCTCGATGCACTCTGGACCTTGCTCTCCAAGAAGCACCCGACCGAAAAAGTTCTGATTTTCACGCAGTTCGCCGACACGGTCACATATCTGGTTGACCAGCTTCGGACTCGTGGGCTGACGAGCGTTGCCGGTGCGACCGGTGATTCGGAGAACCCGACCGCGCTGGCGTGGAGGTTTAGCCCTGTAAGCAATGACAAGCGAAGCCAAACCCCTCCTGACGAGGAATTGCGCGTATTGATCGCGACAGACGTCTTGAGCGAAGGCCAGAATCTGCAGGATGCTGCAATCGTCGTCAACTTCGACCTGCCGTGGGCGATCATCCGCCTGATCCAGCGAGCCGGGCGCGTTGATCGTATCGGCCAGCGAGCGGAGAACATCCTGTGCTATTCGTTCCTTCCCGCCGACGGCGTCGAACGCATCATCCGCCTTCGATCCCGCGTCCGCACCCGACTTACGGCGAACGCCGAAGTCCTTGGCACCGATGAGGCATTCTTTGAAGGCGATGCACAGAACCGTATCCTCGACTTGTTCCACGAGAAAGCAGGAATCTTGGACGGCGACGCCGATACTGAAGTAGATCTTGCTTCCTACGCCTATCAAATCTGGAAGAACGCGCTGGCCGCCGATCCAACCCTCCAAAAAACGATTCCAGACATGCCTCCGGTCGTCTACGCCACGAAAGCGCATCAACCTACCGACAAAGAACCGGCTGGCGTTCTCGTTTATCTGCGTTCGGCCGAGGGGAACGACGCCTTGGCCTGGATGAACTCAACCGGCAGCAGCGTCACTGAATCGCAGTTCGCGATTCTCAAAGCCGCCGAATGCACTCCGGACACCCCCGCACTCGCCCGGCAGGAAAATCACCACGCGATTGTCGAGAAAGCGGTTACTCTGATCGCCACGGAGGAAAAGACTGTCGGCGGCCAATTGGGACGCCCGTCCGGGGCTCGATTCCGCACGTACGAGCGAATGAAGCGGTTCGCAGAGGGAATTAAGGGAACGCTCTTCGAGCCGCACAAGCTGCACAAGGCCATCGAGGAAATCCATCGCTATCCGTTGCGGCCGACGGCGATCGATACCCTCAACCGCCAGCTTCGCGCGGGAATTTCCGACGACGACTTGGCCGATTTGGTAGTTTCACTTCGCGACGAGGACCGCTTGTGCATCGTCCACGACGAAGAGCAGGTTCACGAGCCGCGAATCATCTGCTCCCTAGGCTTGTCCAATACGGGAGGTACGTAGCCCTATGGCCATCGATCCAGCCCGCATTCGGCAATGCCTGAAGAGCTTCGACTTCCGTGCCCTGTTCATTCAGGAGCTTGGTTGGGACAAGCACCCCGTGAAGTTGCCGGTGGCCGTTGACGGGAAGACGTTCGCGTTGCAACCCATCGCGGAAAAACGCGGCTTCCAGATATTCGAGTGTCCCCCGCTGGCCGACGGAAACCTGCCCGACCACGCCACCCGCGGCAAGATCGAACGCCAGGTCGCCAAGTCCGCCCACGAACACATCATCATTTACACCGACGCCGGCAAGACTGCCCAAAAGTGGCAATGGGTTCGCCGTGAACTCGGCCGGCCACTTGCCCGCTGCGAGTACGACTTCTTCAAAGGGCACACCGGCGAACTACTGGCGCAGAAGCTCCAGTACCTTGCGGTAGACCTTGCCGAGGAGGAACGGCTGACGCTGGTGGACGTGACCCGCCGCGCCCGGCAAGCATTCGACATGGACCGAGTCACCAAGCGGTTCTACGACCGCTTCAAGACGGAACACGAGAGCTTCCTGAAGTTCATCAAGGGCATCACCGGCGTGGCTGACGCCCAGTGGTACGCATCGTTGATGCTCAACCGCCTGATGTTCATTTACTTCATTCAGAAAAAGGGGTTCCTCGACAACGACTACGACTACTTGCGCAACCGGCTCCGCAGCATCCAAGCCGAACGCGGCAAAGACAAATTTCACACGTTCTATCGCTACTTCCTTGTCCGGCTCTTCCACGAAGGACTCGGCCAACCGGCTGGCGCACGCAAGAAGGATCTCGAAAAGCTCTTGGGCACCGTGCCCTACCTCAACGGCGGTTTGTTCGACGTGCATGATCTGGAGCGTACCTACCCCGACATCCAGATATCCGACGACGCCTTCACGAGGCTGTTCGACTTCTTCGACGCCTACCAGTGGCACCTCGACGAGCGCCCGCTGCGTGCCGATACCGAGATCAACCCGGACGTGCTCGGCTACATCTTCGAGAAGTACATCAACCAGAAGCAGATGGGGGCCTACTACACCAAGGAAGACATCACCGAGTACATCGGCAAGAACTGCATCCTGCCCCGCATCTTCGACATGGCCAAAGCCGAGTGCGAAATCGCCTTCGTCCCCGGCTCCGCCCTCTGGCGGCTCCTGCCGGAAAACCCGGATCGCTACCTCTACAAAGCGATGCGACAGGGCGTGATCGACGAACATGGGCAAGTGATCCCCCTCCCGGCCGAAATCGCCGCCGGCATCGCCGACGTGAAAAAACGCACCGGCTGGAACAAGCCCGCGCCGGCACCGTTCAATCTG
>JAYTGN010000374.1:0-20909 GCA_043733485.1 Gemmataceae bacterium | reverse complement strand
CTGCTCGGCAGGGTCCGCTCTGAAGCGGGTTATGGGCTGAAGGAGTCTGGCACTTTCCTTGATTGGTGGCACATGGATTCAGCCAGGGTGATCTAGCATGGATTCTTTCGGCAGTGTGAGCCGGGCGATGGACGAGCAGGAGCGGAGACATCTGGACGCCGTGGCTTTGTCGCGATGACTCATACTTGGACGAATCCAGAATGTTCCTCAATCCTCAGATGAACAAGAACTCGCTTCTTCGAGGTGAACCATGTTGAAGCGTCTGTTCCCGCTGGCTGCTTTGCTGGTGCTCGCCGCAGCCATTGGCGCGGCCGACGAGAAGGCTGCCGTCAAATCTGACCCCGCCGCGATCCGCAAGTTCGTCGAGCAGTTGGGGAGCGAAGATTTCCGGACGCGCGAGAAGGCGACGCAGGAGCTGTCGAAGCTGGAAGAAGTGCCGGACGAGCTGCGTGCAGCGACGAAGAGCGCCGACCCCGAGGTGTGTCGCCGAGCGCAGTCGGCGGCTATTGCCATCACGGCCCGCGCCGAAGACAAGGCGTTCAGGGCGGTTCTGCAAAAGGTCGAGCTGGATCGCTTCGTAAGGCGAATGGTCATGGAAGCCAACTTCGCCAACGACGAGCAGTGGAAGTTCGTCCAGACGCTGGCCCGGGCGCTGCCGGCGAAGGCGAGCGAACTGGGCGGCAGGCACGTCCAAGTCTCCGACCTGGACATGAAGTCGCTACCGCAGCAGACCGGCCCGCCGAGCGAGACCAACGAGGGTAACAAGGGTATGCGGATTCTGCTCAGTGACTCCAAATCGAAGCTATTTTCAGTGAGCGGCTGCGTCATCCTCAGCGCCGGGCCGATGCCGGAAATAACCAGCCTAACGGATTCGATCGTCATCGTCGACGGCGACTACTCAGGCGGCATTTGCGTACATAACTGCCTGCTGGTCGTGCGCGGCAACATTGGCCACATCACGAGCGTGAGCCATAGTGTCATCCTGGCGACCGGTGAGTGCAAAGGGGTATATGGAAGCAGAGACAGTTTCTACCAGGTGGGCAACAAGCATCTGCGGTTCCAGAATGCGCAGAACAACGTCTTAGTCAAGTCAACCCTGAAGGATCCCAAAAGGCCAGACCCGGAGCAGCCCATCAACCACGTGAAGAACCGCATCCTCGACACGGAGCATGGCCCGCTGCAAATGCTCAAATTCAGTGAGCTCAAAAAGCACCAAGCGCCAAAGCCAGAGAAACAGTGAGTGGAGGAGAGGGGGACATTCAAGACACTCTAGCCATCCAACTGAACTGTTTTTGAGGGGTAGCAGGCTGTGGGAGGCCGAAAAGGGGACATCGTAGGTTCTCACCGCCGAATCGCTCTCATGGACTCCCCACTTGAGACAATAAGTCCTCGGGCGGTTTGGTTTTGAAACCTCGACAGTGACAACCCACTGTCACTGGACCCCGCGACGCGCGGATCGCTCTGCGCTCGGCTCCGCGGACTTCGCCTCGCGGCTAATCGGCAAGGCTCGATCGAGTCACCAGGAACTTCTTGGCAGGTCGGCCTCACTCTGCGAGCTTTACCTCGAACTTGTGGGGCACGGGCTTGGCCAGCTTGTAAATCTCGGCCTGGGCCGCGTCGATCTCATCCCGCCGGCGGGCCAGTTCCTCGGCGCGGCGCTTGAGGCCCGGCGCGGTGTTCCAGTACGAATCGCCGCCGAGCAGGATGCCCCGGAAGCGACCGTACACGATGCGGTTCTTCTCGTTGATGGCCTGGAGCACCTTGCTACCTTGGTCGAAGATCGGGCCGCTGGTGAGGTTGCCGAGGTTCACACCCGCGTCCAGTTCCTTGGCGGAGAACTTGCCGACGGCCACGCCATCGATGCCGATCGTGTAAGTGCCGTCCTTCAAGCCCTTCACCGCGAGCCCGTACCAGTTCAGGTCCTTCAACTCGTTCGTGTACGGCAGCATCGGCAGCCAGTCCTTTTGAATCGGCATGGGCAGCGCCTCATCGGTGCGGGTGAAGGTGGCCCCGGTCGGGCTCACGGTCGCATCCGTGACCTTGCAACCGGTCGCTATCGTGTCGCTGTCGCTTCCAACGATCACATCGCTCACCTTCGCCGGTGCCTTCAGACCCGTGAGAATGGCGTGGGCCATGAGCAGGCCGCCCGGAGGCCCGGTGTGGAAGCCGTCCGGATAGGGCACGTACTTCTTCGCCATCGGGTCGTCTTTCTCCATGCGGTCGGTCGCGGCGCGGGTGATGGCGTACTGATCGACGAACGGGAAGCCGTGCTTCTCGGCGAGGCCCGCGAGCGGAGCGTAGAACTGCTTCTGCGTCTCGACGTACTCGGCACCGTTGCTTTTGTTGCGGCGATCCACGGCATTGGGCGAGAGCAGCGCGACGCGGACCTTCGCGTCGTGGGCCATCTTCAGCATGGCGTCGGTCTTGTCGACGAAGTTCTTGTTGCTGGCGGGGTTGAACTTGCCGTAACCGCCGTCGTTCATTCCGAAGTTGATGGTGACGGCCGTGGGTTTTTCGTCCAGCACTTGACCCTTGAAGCGACCCGCACCGCCTCCGGCCGTGTCGCCGCCGATCCCGGCATTAAGGAACGTCATGTTTCCATTGGGGAACCGCGTCGTGAGGTAAAGCTCGATGTCGGTCGAGTACTGGTACTGCTCGGTGATGCTGTCGCCGAGGAAGACGATGCGGTCGTTGGGCTGGAAGAAGAACTCGCCGGCCTTCGGCTTGTCTTCGGCGAAGGCGGGACGGTCCGAGAATGCGAACGCGGCGACGAGCGCCGTGATCGCGAACAAAAAGCGAGTCATGAAGTGGCCTCGTGGAGGGAATGGCGATGCGAGGCGAATTGTAGCCGCCGCGCCGCGCGAATCGAGAGTGGAAGCGAACCCGCTGAAATCTAAAGGGTCGAAAACCCGAATCGTTCTCCCCCACCTTGCGCACCTTCTCTCAGCTCCGAATTGTGCGGCAGAAGTTGTCGCAACTCTTGAGCGAATCTGCTTGACCCGGCTCGGAAGTGGAGTTATAGCCACCCCGCTTTCTCACATACTCTCTACGCGGGGGCTCGCGGCCCCGGACGACGCAACCGCCCCGGTTCCTCCGTGGCCGCCTGCGATCCGGTTGCCGCACGGACGAATGTCGGGGGATATTCGGGCCGCGCGAGGGGTCTTCAAAGCGAGTTCCTAGCAGGGAGGAAGGAGGCCATGGTGTTTCAGGCGAATCAGTGGAGTTGGAAGCGGATCGCGGCTCGATTGCTGCTGGTCCCAGTGCTGGCCGGGGGGTCGGCCGCCACCGCGCAACAGAAATCGGCGCTCGGAGCCGCACCGACCAAAACCGCAGCCGGCCCGGTGATGACCGCGGCCTCGGGCGGCGAACCCAAAGCCATGCTCAAGGAAGGCCGCAAGGCCCTCACCGAGGGCCGCTTCAACGAAGCTCAGGACCTCGCCCGACGGGCCGAGATGAGCAACGTGTCGGGCAAGTGGGGCCTCTTCGACGACACCCCGAACGCCCTTCTAAAGGACGTGCAGGCGGCGGTACTCAAGGCCCAGAAGGCCGAGGCCGATCAACTCGCGAAGCAAGCCAAGGCGCTCCTTGCGAAGCCGACGGCCAGCGATCCCGAGAAGGCCGCGAACCTCGACACGGCATTGAAGATGGCACGCCGCGCCGATTCGCTCCACGGGCCTTACTCCGCGTGGGACCTGAGCGACCGCCCGGACAAAATGGTGAAGGACATCGAGGCGGCTCGATCCAAGATGAAGGTGTCCGCCGCGCCGATGCTGGCGACCGGCGTTCCCGGTGGCTCGGGCGTTCGCCCCGCCTTGGCTACCAGCACGCCCAACGCCCCGAGTGGCGTCGTGACCGCTAGCGGAATCAAGCCGCTCACGCCGACTTCGGCCAATGTGAAGCCCGCCGTCAGCAGCGACGCCAAGAAGCTCGCCGCCCTCAAGTTGGTCGCCGAGGGGAAGCAACTCTCGAATAAGGGCGACTTCGGCGGCGCGCACGCCAAGTTCACCGAAGCGCAGAAGCTGAACGCCACGTTCGCTGCGAACGAAACCGGCCCCGGCTTCGCCCTGCAAGAACTCAACGCTCGCGGAGCTTCCGCCATCGATGGCCTCAT
Source organism: Gemmataceae bacterium (assembly GCA_043733485.1). GTDB lineage: Bacteria > Planctomycetota > Planctomycetia > Gemmatales > Gemmataceae > Urbifossiella. The sequence goes on along the minus strand of JAYTGN010000374.1, from coordinate 16,798 downwards.
CAAGGACGCTCAGTCCATGATGGGCAAGAAGGACTACGCGAAGGCGGACGCGGCTCTGAACGCCGCGTACGAAATCGCCTCGGCGTTGAACCTGTTCCCGCGACCGATCGAAGAAGCGAAGACCGCTCTTCGCATGGCCACGGACGGCAAGTTCGGCGGAGCTTTGGGCCCGGTACTGGGTTCCGAGAGGCTCGTGGCCAGCGTTCCGACGCCGGTCGCGCCGCCCACCCCGCCGGGCCTCGCCAGCATCGGCAACCCGCGGGCACCGCTGCCGCCGGACAAGCAACTGACCGACGTGCCGCCGATCGCCATGCCGACCGTCGGCAAGAACGGCACCGCGAGCACGGGCAAGATCAGCGGCCAGGAAATGCTCGATCAAGCGAGCCTGGAGTTCCGCAAGGGCGACTTCGAGATGGCCTCGCGGCTCGCCCGCCAAGCCTACAACCTCGGCGGCGTTCAGAAGGAAGCCACGGGGCTCCTGAACCAGATCGATGCCGAGGTCTTCGCCTCGAAGCAACGCAACGCGGTGAAGTCGTTCGAAGCCGCCGAGGCCGCGTGCAAAAGCCACGACCACGGCCACGCCCTCAGCGTGCTCGTCATCATCGACCCGAACCTGCTCACGACCGAGTTGAAGGCCAAGCGGGACGAACTGATCGTGAGTTGCAAGGCGGAAGTGGACAAGTTGAGCGTGAAGCCCGACATGCCGCTGGTCGCCACGGGAGGCACGCAACTCCCGATGGAAGGCGCACTCCAACCGATTCCGGGAGTCAACCTGCCGGGCACCGCTCGCGTGGGCGAACCCAAGAACACCAATCCGGATAGCCTGGCGAATCAGGCCGACGCGATGCGGAAGGTCACCTTCCAGAAGCTTCGCGGCGACGGGTTGAAGGTGCAGACGGATTCGCAGGCCGCCTTCGGCCGGGGCGAAACCGACGTCGCGATTCAGATGCTCATCGACTACACGAACAAGGTTCGCGGGGCGGGGCTCGATACCGCCAGCGTCGCGATGCTCCTGCGGCCCATCGATAGCCGCATGGAAATGTTCAAGGTCATGAAGGGCCAGGCGGATGCGGTTTCCCGCGTAAACCGCGAGAACCTCGATTCGAAGGCACTCGTCGCCAGCCGCGGCGGTGCGGCCGACGAACAACGCAAGGCCGAAGTCGTCAAGCTCGTCCGCCAGTATCAGGACCTCGTGAAGAAGTCCGAATTCAAGGCGGCCGAACGCGTCGCCATGCAGGCGAAGCAACTCGAGCCCGACGACGCTGCCATCGGCACCCTGTTGTACATGGCCAAGGTTCGCGGGCGCCAGCAGGAACAGGAGACGAACAAGAAGGACCGGGAGAATCTCGTTTACAACGGCCTGACCATGGCCGAGAAGGAAGGCTCGGCACTCGACACGCAGGATCCGATTGAGTTCAACATCAAGCGGACGATGCAGTCTCGGCTTCGCGGTCGCGGCGACGACGCCTACCTCCGTAGCCGGACGCCCGCCGAGTTCCAGATCGAGTTGAACCTCGACAAGCCGATCACGGTCGAGTTCAACCAGACGCCGCTCTCCGAGGTCGTCGAAAGCCTCCGCGAGAAGACGCAACTACCATTCTCGTGGGACACCGCATCCCTCACGGCCGAGCAGGTCAGCACGGCTCTGCCGATCACCGAGAAGCTCGGATCGGTCTCGGCTCGCAACGCCCTGCACCTGATCCTGGATAAGGCCGGGCTCAGCTTCGTGATCGAGTACGACACGATCCGCATCACGACGCTGAAGAAGGCCAAGGGCCGGCTCGTGACGAAGGTGTTCTCGGTGGCGGATCTGGTGACGCCGATCCCGAACTTCGCACTGCCGGACTATGCGAACTTCGACAAGATGATTCAGAAGAGCAGCGGCGGCGGCTCGAAGAGCGGCTTCTATCCCGGTGGCGGGGCTCTACTGCCTCAGAACGGCGGTCTCGGCGGCGGCACCCCGGCCGGCCCGCTCGGCGGTGCCCAACTCGGTACCTCCGGCGTCGGCATCGGCGGCGGGACGAACTTCGGCGGAAGCGGTTCGTTGCAAAACAACCCGCTCAACGCTTCGTCCAACCTCGCCTCCGACCGCGGCACCAAGCACGAGCAACTCACGAAGCTCGTGACCGGAATGATCCGGCCCTTCTCGTGGGATGGCCAGGGCGGACCGGGGCGGATCGAGTACTTCGAGCTGGGCATGGCCCTCGTCGTCAACCAGACCGCGGACGTGATTCGCGAAGTGCAGGACTTGCTCGAAGCCCTTCGCCGTCTTCAGGACCTCGCCGTCGCGGTCGAAGTCCGGATCATCTCGCTGTCGGAAACGTGGTTCGAGCGTATGGGCGTGGACTTCTCGGTGAACGTGAAGACCCACACCACGAAGTTCGAACCGTCGCTGACCTCGAACCAGTTCCGGCCGGAACCGTTCATCAACGACATCAACAGCAAGGGTGTCACGGTCGGGCTTCAACCGGCGGGCGTGTTCACCCCGGACCTGGACGTGCCGATCAAGGCGACGAGCTTCAACTACGCGATTCCCGGCTTCGGAGGCTTCCCGAATACTCCGGGTGCCAATGGCGGTGTGTCGCTGGGGCTCGCGTTCCTCAACGACATCCAGGTCTACATGTTCATGGAGGCCGCCCAAGGCGACCGCCGCGTGAACGTGATGCAGGCTCCGAAGCTGACTCTGTTCAACGGCCAGACCGCGACGATCACGATTAACGAACTTCAGTTCTTCGTGACGGACGTGCAGGTGTACTCGGTGAACGGGCAGATCGTGTTCATTCCGCAGGTCACGCCGTTGCCCGGCCCGGGGGACCCCTTGGGCGGCACTGGCGGTGCGATCAACATCTCGCTGCAAGCGGTGGTGTCCGCGGATCGCCGGTTCGTCCGGATCAACTTGCCGGTGACGTTGGCCGCGCAGACGGGTGCCACGGTTCCGCTGTTCCCGATCACGACGTTCATCACGCCGGTGTTCGAGGGCGGTAGCCAGGGCGTGCCGATCCCGTTCACGCAGTTCCTGCAGCAGCCCGCGTTCACGACGTTGAACATTCAGACCACGGTGGTCTGCCCGGACGGCGGCACGGTGCTGCTCGGCGGGTTGAAGAAGCTCTCGGAAGGGCGCAACGAGTTCGGCCCTCCGTTCTTGAGCAAGATCCCGTACCTGAACCGGCTGTTCAAGAACGTCGGCATCGGTCGCGAAACGCAGCACATCATGATCATGGTGACGCCGCGGATCATCATCAACTCGGAAGAAGAGATTAACCAGACGGAAGGCGGCCCGCTCGGCTCGGGCGGCCCGCGCTAAGGTTCGCGTTCGAGAACAACCAACGGCGCCTCCGGTGAAAACCGGGGGCGTCGTGCGTTCAAACCTGGGAGCGCGGCCATCCTGGCCGCTCTTTTCGGTCTGCTATGGCACGGTCTCCTGACCGTGCCATAGGTTCGACCGAAGGTCTCCTCGCTAGCGATACAGGAGACCTACGGTCGGCCGAGTGGCACGGTCAGGAGACCGGGCCACAGCAGGTGGTGGTGGCGGCCCGCTCGGCTCGGGCGGCCCCGGCCGGTAAGGTTCGCGTTCGAGAACAACCAACGGCGCCCTCGGTGAAAACCGGGGGCGTCATGCGTTTGAGCGGTTGGCCGCTTGCGGCTTCCCGACTTCCGGTAAGATAATGGGAACTCGTCAGAGGGATCCGTCATGCAGGCCGTGATCGCGAACATGCCCCCGCAGTGGCTGGAGGATCGCAAAACCTCCGAAGCCGCCCAGTGGGACGAAATGTGGAACGGAGTGCTGCACATGCCGCCGATGCCGAACCGGCTCCATCAAAATTTCAGTCGCGATCTGATGATCTACCTCCATCTGTGGTGGGCCCAACTTCGCGGCTGTCGGGTTCACCAAGAAGTGAATCTGACCACGCCCGAAGACGAGTGGCAGTGGACGAAGAATTACCGCATCCCCGACTTGGTTCTCCTCACGCCGGACCGCTTCGATATCGACAAGATCGAATACATGGTCGGGGCTCCGCTCGTGGTCATCGAAATCCTTTCGCCGCGCGATGAGACGTACGAGAAGTTTCCGTTCTATGCCGGGCTCGGCGTGCCGGAGGTCTGGGTCTTCGACCGCGAAACGCGCGAACCAGAACTCTACGCACTCGGCGAGGCTTCCTACCAACTCATCGAGCCGAGCGCGGATGGCTGGATTCGCAGCCCGGCCTCGGGCGTCGAATTTCGGCAAGCACTTCCCGGCAAGGTCTGGGTCCGCATTGCCGGCGACGACGCAACCGCCAAAGAACTCGGGGACATGTAAAAGGAGACTTCACCATGCAAGCCGTGATCGCGAATATGCCTCCGAAGTGGGTCGCGGAACGCAAGAACTCCGACGCTTCCCAGTGGGACGAAATGTGGAACGGAGTGCTGCACATGCCGCCGATGGCCAACGGATCGCACCAAGACTTTTCCCTTGCTCTGAGCACCATCATCAAGTGGCGCTGGGCTCGCCCGCTCGGTGGACTCGTTCGCCAGGAGGTGAACCTGACCACGCCGGAAGACGAAGAGCAGTGGACGCTGAACTACCGCATCCCGGACATCGTGCTCGTCAGCCCGGATCGGCTGCACATCGACAAAAACGAGTACATGGTCGGGGCACCGCTCGTGGTGGTCGAGATTCGCTCGCCGCGCGACGAGACGTACGAGAAGTTTCCGTTCTATGCCGGGCTCGGCGTGCCGGAGGTCTGGGTGTTCGACCGCGACACGAAGGTGCCGGAGATCCATGCGCTCGGTTCGAGCGCCATTTACGTTCCACTCGCGGCGGATTCCGACGGCTGGTTGAAGAGCCCGGCGACCGGCTTTCAGTTCCGCCAAACGCGGCCCGGCAAAGTCTGGGTGCGGCTCGGAACCGACGACGCCACGGCCGAGGAACTTCCCGAACGTTGATCGCGCCCGTCCACCCGTCGTAACCGTTCTACTCGACCACTCGCCGAGCAAGAATCTCGCCTCCCGGAACAAACGGAATCACGTTCGCCATTCTCGCGAACTATGATGCCGCCAAGGGAGATGAAATGCGGGTACTCAACGCGGAAATCGGCGAAGTGACGGGGCTGGCCTTCAGTCCGGATGGCCGGGCCCTCGCCGCGGCCGTCGAAGACCAAGGCGTCTTCCTCTGGAACCTCGACACCGACGACGAACCGCTGCAACTCGACCCTTCCGCTCGCCGCAAAACGCAGACGCTCTACTTCACCCCGGATAACCGCGCCGTGGGTTGGGCCGGCAGCACCGGTTGGAAAGTCTTCGACCGCTCCCGCAAACGCGTGGCCCAACTCAGCCTCGAAGCCGGCGGCAACCTCACCTGGATCACGCAGACGCCCGACGGCTCGCGGGTCGTCTCCGACCACAGCTTCCCCGAGTCGTCGCTCATCGCCTGGCGATCGGTGGATGGCGGCGGCTGGGAACAAGAATGGTCCGTTTCCAAAGCCGACCTCGGCTTCCACAGCACGACCGTCTGCCCGACGGGCCGACGCGTGGCCACTGTCGCTCGAAGTGCAACGGGCAAGGTGAAATGGGAAACGCCGTTCCGCTTGCAACTCCGCTCGGGCATCTCGGGCCGCGTCGAAGCCTCGTGTTCGTACGCCCACAGCAACTACCCGGGGCAGCTTCTCTTTTCACCGGACGGCGAACGGCTCGTCGGCGTCCACGACATGACGATCATCGTCTGGCCGGTCCCGGATCTGGTCGAACCGCGCCTGCTCCGCAACGATAGCCGGCAGCACTTCACGGCCGCCACCTTCCACCCCACCGGCCGCTACCTCTTCGCCACGAGCAACGACACGACGGTTCACATTTACGACACGCAGTATTGGGAGCGCGTGGCCCGCTTCACCTGGAAGCTCGGCCGCCTGCGCTCGGTTGCGGTCTCTCCGGATGGCACCCTCGCCGCGGCCGGCGGCGACAACGGCGAAGTGCTCGTCTGGGACCTGGATTTGTAGACCACGTTCACCGTGGTGCGGAGGTGCTGGCGATGTCGCGCTCCGCTCCGAGGACTCCGCGTCGCGGCTAAACTCAGAACGCCGCCTTGTAGATCTCCAGAATTTCGGCTTCGTTTTGCGGCATTCGCGGGTTCACGCGCATGAGGCGCTTGATCGCGAAGGCCTTCGCCGCGAAACCGGGCAGCATCTCTTCCTTCACCCCGAGGTCGCGCAATCGCAGCGGAATGCCAATCTCCTCGCGCAGCTTCGTCACGAGGTCGATGGCATCACCAGACGGATGGCCGAGCAGCGCGGGAAGCTTCGCCAGATTCGCTTTTGCCGCCGGTTGATTGAACGCCATCACATACGGCAACAACAGTCCGTTGCCTGCGCCGTGCGACACGTGAACCGCGCCGCCCACCGGATACTCCATCGCGTGAACCAAAGCCACACCGGCGTTCGAGAACGCGAGGCCGCCCAGGGTCGCGGCGAGGGCCATGCCATCGCGGGCTTCGAGATCATTGCCGTCCTTCACGGCGCGTTTCAGAAACTTCCCGACGAGGCCGATCGCCTTCTCCGCCATCGCGTCCGCCATCGGGTTCTTCCCTTGATAGACGCTCCTTTCGCCGCTCGGCAACGGGAACGAATCGTTGTCGCAGGCCGTGAACGCCTCGATGGCGTGCGTGAGCGCGTCGATGCCGCTATCGGCCGTCACCTTCGGGGGGCACGACACCGTGAGCAGCGAATCGACCACCGCGACATCGGGCCTCAGGAACGGGCTCAGGCACGAGACTTTGATCTGCTTCTCGGTATCGGTGAAGACGGCCGCGGCCGAGACTTCGGACCCGGTGCCCGCGGTGGTCGGCACGCAGATCAGCGGCGTCACCGGGCCGGGCACCCGGCAATCGCCGGTGTAATCGGTCGCGTCCTTGCCGTGGGCGAGCACGAGGGCCACGAGTTTGGCGCAGTCCATGTTGCTGCCGCCCCCGAGGCCGAGCACCGCGTCGGGTGCGAAGGCCTTCGCCTTCGCGGTGGCGTTGCGGATGATCTCGATCGACGGCTCGGGCTTATCGACGAGGAAGCTCTCCAGCGCGATCCCGGCAACAGTGAGTTTGGAAGCGACTTTCTCCACGACGCCGGCTTTCACCAGAATCGCGTCGGTGACGATGAAGATGCGTTTCGCCCCGAGGCCGAGTGCCGAATCGGGAAGTTGATCGATGGAATTGCGGCCGAAGATGAGGCTGCCGGCCGATTGAAAAGTCCAAGTTCGCATGTCGGTTTTCAGTTTCAGGAATCGGGTCAGTTCGTGCGGAGTAATATAGCCATACAGATTAGCCGCGACGCGGAGTCCTCGGAGCGGAGCGCTTCGCGGCGACACGAGGATCCTCATGAAAATCGGCATCGTCACCATCTCGGATCGCGCCAGCCAGGGCATCTACGAAGACCGCGGCGGGCCCGCAATCCTCGCGTGCCTGCAAGAAGTGCTTTCGTGCGAATGGGAACCCGTGCTGCGATTGATCCCGGATGAAAAAGGCATCATCGAGTTGAACCTGCAAGAACTTTGCGATCAGGAAGGCTGTTGCCTCGTGGTAACGACCGGTGGCACGGGGCCTTCCAAGCGCGATGTCACGCCCGAGGCGACCGAAGCCGTGTGCGACAAGATGATGCCCGGCTTCGGCGAATTGATGCGGCAAGTCTCGCTGAAGAGCGTGCCGACGGCGATCCTGTCGCGGCAAACCGCCGGCATCCGCGGCCAGACGCTCATCATCAACCTGCCCGGCAAACCGGCCGCGATCCGCGAGTGCCTCTTGGCGGTGTTCCCGGCCGTGCCGTATTGCGTGGATCTGATCGAGGGGCCTTTCTTGACCACCAACGAAACCGTGGTGAAGGCGTTTAGACCGAAGGTGTCGTGACGCCCACCCACCCATTGCCATGGGTGGGCTTGCGGTTGATTTTCCTTGAGGAGACTTTTCATGCGATGTTTCGCACTCGCCATCGTGCTGGTCCTCCCGTCGCTGTCGTTCGCTCAGACCAAGGAAATAGTCGAGGCACTCGACCAGAAACTCGCGACGATCCGCTATGTGCAGGCGCTGCAAGACAAAGAAACGGGGGCGTTTAAAGCCACGGCGAACGCCAAGGGAACCAGCCTCCGGGCCACGTCTTCCGCCGTTCGGACCCTCAAGTACTTGACCGGGAAGAAGACCGCCGAGGCCGTTCCGAACGCGAAGGGAACCGCCGCGTTCGCGATGTCGTGCTTCGACCCGAAGACCGGTGGGTTTGCGGATTCGCCCGGCGGCAAACCGGATGTCGCGCTCACCGCCGTCGGCGTGATGGCGGCCGTGGAACTGGAGACTCCCAAGGACCAGTTCGCGAAGGCGATGGATTACTTGAAGGAGAATGCAAAGACGTTCGAGGACGCGCGGATCGGCGCGGCTGCGGTGGAAGCCTGGGGCGTGAAGGATTGCCCGTTTGATTTGAAACCGTGGTTCAAGATCGCCGGCGATTTTCACCGTAGCGAATATAGCTTTCACAAACCGCGGCCCGACCCTAAAGACGGAGGAGCACGTATTCTCGGTTCGACATCTGCGATGTCAATTCGGCTCGGACAGGAGTTTCGGCCAGCTGTGATGACGCAATTCGGTGATGAGCTTCGCAATGGTCAGCGAGATGATGGCGGCTGGGGCAAGAAGGATGAGAAAGTATCCGACCTCGAAACGACGTACCGAGTAATGCGTGCCTTCTACCTGCTCAAGGAGAAGCCGAAGAACGCGGCGAAGCTGAGCGAGTTCATCGGCAAGTGTCGCAACAAGGACGGTGGGTATGGCGTGAAGCCGGGCGAGCCTTCCTCCGCGAGCGGTGTCTACCTGGTCGCGGCGATCGGGAAGTGGCTCGACGAGATGGAGAAGAAGTAAATCAGACGACCGCGGCTTGCCGCGCCTTCTTGGCCTGGATGAACGACCGCACGCACAAGCCCACGAACACGAAGCAAATCAGCGACGTGAGTGCCGCCGAGATCACGGCGGGCTCCGAGAAGTTCACGTCCGTTCCCTTGATCAGTCGCTTCACGATGGGGTAGGGCGCTCCGAGGCCGCCCAGCAACGCGAGCGCGGCGGCCGCGTGCATGGCGTGCTTTCGCGCGCCGTCCTTGAAGGCGAGCAAACCGCAGATCGCGAGTGCGCCGCCGAGGAACGCCGGGATCAGAGCGGTGATGCTCGCCTTCTCGGGATCTTGGCTCGCGTAACCCATCGCGCCAACTGCAATGAGCAGGACCGCGGTAATCAGCGTCGGAACGGCCATCGTAATATTCTCAGTCATTTAGCCGCCGGCTTGCCGGCGGTCGTGCTTGGTATTCGATCCCGCCGGCAAGCCGGCGGCTATCTTTGAGTCGTGCCCAATTCGCGCAGCTTCGACTTCAGGTACTTCGCCCGCGCTGCGTTGCGTTCCTCGCCATCGAGCGGCTGGCCCATCAGCTTCTGCAAGTGCGCCGCCTGCGTGTGGATGAACAGCTGGTTCACGGTCGTGTGCGGAAGGTCGTCGATCAGGTTCAAGTGAATTCCGAGCCGCACCGCCGAAAGAAGTTCCATCGTCTCCTCGGACGTAATCATGGTCGCACTGCTGAGCGTGCCGATGGCGCGGGCCACGCGGTTCTGTTCGTCCTGTCGGCGTTCCTTGAGTAAGGCTCCCCGGGCCTGCCGCTCGTACTGCAGGATCGTTTGGATCACCTCGCGGATTTCGTTGAGAATCTTCGGCTCACTTTTGCCGAGCGTCACCTGGTTGGAAATCTGGTAGAGGTCGCCGAAGGCGCGGCTTCCCTCTCCGTGCAAGCCGCGAACCGCGAGGTTAATCTTCTGCAAGGCGCGGAAGACTTTGTCGATCTGCTTGGTGAGCCCGAGCGCGGGCAGGTGCAGCATCACGCTGGCGCGCATGCCGGTGCCGACGTTCGTGGGGCAGGCAGTGAGGTAGCCGAACTGTTGGTGGAAGGCGTAGGTGAAGCGGGCCTCGATGGCGTCGTCCACGCGGTCGATGTCTTGCCAGGCTTCGTCGAGGGCGAAGCCGCTGCGGAGCACTTGGAGCCGGAGGTGGTCTTCCTCGTTCACCATGATGCTGACGGATTCTTGGCCGTCGAAGGCGACGGCACGGGGGCCATCGAGCACGGTGGCGAGTTCGCGGCTGATGAGTTGCCGTTCGACGAGGAACTGCCGATCGAGCGCGGACAGATTCGTGATGTCCAGATATTCGAGCGGGTAGGGCAGTTCCGCCTTCGTGAGGGCTTCCTGGGCCTTGGCCGCGATCTCGGCCTTCTGCTGGTGCGTGGCCCGATTCGTGAATGGAAAATTGACGGCATTTCGCGCCAGGCGAATGCGCGTGGAAACGACCACGTCCGACTCGGGGCCGGTGCCGCGGAGCCACTCGCCCAGGTTCGGGAGCAGGCTATCGAGGTTCATCCGTGGCTTCCTTCTGGCGAATCAAATCGCGCAGGCGTGCGGCTTCTTCGTACTTCTCACCCTTGGCGGCGGCCTTCATCTTGCGGCGAAGGTCCTTCAATTCCCCATCCCGATTCCGGCGACGGACCGCCACCGGCAACTTGCCCGTGTGCGCTTGAGCCCGGTGAATCCGCTCCAACAGCGGCTCCAACGCCGTGCGAAACGCCTCGTAATCGTCTGGGCAACCGAGGCGACCTTCCGCGCGGAACTGTTCATACTTTAGTCCGCACGAGGGGCAGGTCAACGCGAGTGGCTCCGCCCCCGTCTGCGGTTGATTCTGAAGCGGGCCGATCAGGAGGCCCATCAGCGCCTTCAAATCGACGTGCGGCGTCGTCTGATCCGGAATCAGGTTGTGCTGCCGGGCGCACTTCTCGCACAGGTGAATTTCCTGCTTCGACTTGCTCGCCTTCACGATTTTGGTGAGGTGAACGGTCGCCAGGTTCTCGCAAAATTGACACTTCATCGGGGTCTGAATTCCCTGCCGGTTGCGGCGTCGCGAAGCCTATGGGGAGCGGCCTCGGGTCTAACCTTCCATCTCGCGAATCTTGTCTCGAAGCCGGGCGGCGTCTTCGTATTTCTCGTCGCCGACGACCTGCTGAAGCAGTTTGCGGAGGTTTTGGATTTCGATCTGAGACCCTGCGGCTTTCTGCGGGCGCTGCGGGGATTTCCCGGTGTGTTTCGTCTCGCCGTGGACGCTTTCCAAAAGCGGAATCAGGTCCGCCTTGAAGGCATCGTAGTCGAACGGGCAGCCGAGCCGGCCATTGTTGCGGAATTCGACGAACTTCAGCCCGCACGCCGCGCACTGCTTTTCGCCGAGCGAGTCGGGCTCATCGGATTCCGCAGCTCCTTCGCCTCCCTTGGGCGGCGCGGATTTCTTGCCCGCTTGCGGCTCGTAGAGGTACTTCTTGGCGCATTCCTCGCACAAGTGAACTTCCTCGAAGCGATCGTCGCCGAGCACTTCGGTAATGTGCAAAGTGGCCTGTTTCGGGCAGCGCTGGCACTTCATCTCCCGGTCCCTTCGCGAGGCATCAATCGTCGATTACTCGCATTGTACCCGGAGGGGAGTGGAGCAGAAAGGACAACCGCGTGAAGGGGGTTCTAAAGATCGTTGAGGTTGAAGGCTTGGTTGTCGTCGCGACTGCACGCCCGACGCCAGATGGACGGGTTCACCGTGAAGCGGATGGTGCGGACGGAACCGTCGGCGAAGAGGGCATTGAGGGTTCCGGGATGGGAAGAGCCGAACTCGGAGAAGGCGTTGAGGTCGCCGGGAGTATCGACGTCCGCAGCCGGAGGCATGGTGCCGAGGCGATACGCTTCCGAGGTCCATCCGGGCGCGGCGTACCCTTCCGAATCGCCGAGGCCGGTGCCGAGTTCGCCGACGTTGAGTCGTTTCTCGGCAACGAGTACGGTGCTGGCCGCTCCGTCGGCAATGTCCCAAATGGAAATCGGTTCCAAACTGGAACGCAGCACGACTCCGTTCGATCCGTCGGGTCTGGTGCCGGCGTTGGCGGCGTAATCGATCGAGGCGAGGTTGTTGGAGCAGCGCGGCCGGCGCCGCGAGGGGCAGTAGTAACTCGGCACGGGAAACGCGCGAACGGCCGAGGCGTCCGGGTTCCGATGGACGTCCTCGTGTCCGAGGTGCGGCAAGATGTGGTAGGCCCAGCTCCATTCGCGTTCGCGGCAACCCGGCCCCGACACGCAAGCCGAGGCGGCGTTCGGTGCGTGGTTTCCGCCCGGTGGGAACTTGCGATTCGCGGAGTGGTAGGATTGGAACGCCACGCCGATTCGCTGCAAGTTGCCGATGCACCGCGTTCGCTGCGAAGCGGCACGCAACTTTTGTACGGTCGGGATCAACACCGCGACCGCGATCGCGACGGCGAGTGTCGCGATCAGCAACTCCGTGCGAGAAAAACAGGAGCGAGCCATCGGAATTCCCGGTCGCGGGAGAATACCCGCGACCAACGCCAAGCCCGCTGGCGCGGGCCGGGCTTGCGAAGTCGGTAGTGTCGAGAGAGTGCGAGGCGTGCGAGCGCCTCGGGAGAGTAACTGGAATTATCCACACTGGGAATCGGCTGTCAAGAGACTCGCCGAGGTTCATCGGGCGAGCTTCAAATCGCGTTTGATCCGCTTCCACAGCCGCTCCGGCAACTGGGCGAACGGCTGCGAGCGAATCTTCCGCATCAGCCGCGTCGGGCCCCACGCCAACGGCTTCAGGCTCGTCCCGTGCATCACGTTCAAGTACACGTTCCGCGCCTGACGGCGAACCAACTCGAACCAGTACTTGTTCTCCGGCCCCTTGTTGTTCGTCAGTTCCATGTTGTTGAACGTGAGAGCGGCACCGGTGCTGGCGGGGCGTTCGTAAGAGCCGCCGCGTTCGTAGAACGGTTCGTGCTGCTTCCAGAGCACGAGGCCGTACATGTCGTAAAGCACGACTGAGAGGCCCATGAGCCAGCTATCCACGTTCGCCTGCCAGCCGAAGTTTTGGCACACTTCGATGAGCCGCACGCTCACGACCGGCGACCAGCACCCGAACGACACCACCCAGTCGCGGATCATTTTTTCTTGTTCGTAGCGGCCGGCGTAGGCCTCGATCGGTGGCCGGCGGTAACCCAGGATGCAGAACTCCTCCTTCACCGCGAGAATCTCGCTGACGAAACCGGGGCGTGTGAAGAGGAAGTCGTCCGCCGTCATGAGTAGGAACCTCGATCGCGGATCGCGTTGCGTGAAGAGGTATTCCTGGACGTTGTGCAGCCCGTGTCGGCCTTCGCCGCGCGACCATGTGAACGTCTTGATCGCGAACGGATACTGCGAGAAGAAGCCTTCTTGCGGCCGGCAATCGTCGTCCGAATCGTATTTGATCAGCACTTCGATTTGCTCGCGTTCCGCCGGAACCGTATTTGCTACGATCGAATCCAGCAGGCGGCCCACGTTCGAATCGGGGTTGTCCTTCACCCGGGAACAAAAGATCACGCTGATCACGGCGAATGCCTCCATGCCAGGAGAGGTCTCAGTGGCACAGGCATTCTTGCCTGTGGGTTCTGCGCACAGGCAAGAATGCCTGTGCCACCAGGATCAAGGCTAATCCGTTCCGGGTTTTGGAGTCAAGCCGGGACGGATCGGGTAGAATGGGGAAGTACTTGTGTCCGATCTCCCATTGAAACCACGGATCACAAGGAGAAAGCAACCATGAACAAATACGTGATCGCTCTTGGGATGGCGGGTGCGATGCTACTGGCAATGCCAGTGCAGGCGTCGAAAACCGTCGTCTCCCAGCAAGGTAGCCTCGTTGTTTTCGATGACGCCAAGCTCTACTCCGCTGAGGGAATCGACCGGGCGAAAGGCGTCGTCTCGGCCGCGAAATTCGACCACGGGCTCCACGTGACGGTGGACACCTACGCCGAGCCGACGGCCGAGAAGAAAGCGGCGGCGATGGCAGCGAAGGATAACCCAGATAAGTGGCACGCATTCATGCACGACTGGGCCGTCGAACGCTCCAAAGGCGATAAGGCCAAGGGCGTCTACATTCTCATTTGCCACAAGCCCGGCGGCGTGGCGGTGATCGCCGACCACACGACGCGCGATCGCGGCTTCAGCAAGGAAAACGAACAGAAGGTGCGCGATACGCTCGTGAAGGCTTTCCAAGATGCGGGTAAGGAAGCGGATGCCGCTAAGAAGGCGGTGCTCAGCGATGCTGGCCTCAAGTCCGCGATGGAGTACATCGTTGCCGACTTGAAGGACACCAGCGTTGCGACGACCGCGAATGCCACGAGCCACGCGAACTCTGGCGGCGGCTTCTGGTCGAAGTACGGCGGCTACCTCTGCATCGGCGTCGTCGTACTCGTTGTGATCTGGGTCGTGATCGCGCTGTTCCGCGCTCTCACCGGTGGCGGCGGAGGTGGAGGAGGAATGGGCGGAGGTGGTGGTGGCGGCTTCATGAGCAGCATGTTCGGTGGGCTCTTCGGAGCGATGGCCGGCATGTGGATCTACAACAGCATGTTCGGAGGTGGCAGCATGTTCGGGGGCTCCGATTCCTCCAACAATAGCTACGGCGACTCCGGTGGCGATGGTGGCACGAATGCAGGGGATGGCGATTTCAGCGGTGACGATGGTGCCTCCGGCGGATTCGACGATGGTGGCGGAGGAGGCGACTACGGCGGCGGTGGCGACTGGGGTGGTGGAGGCGACGGCGGCGGCGGTGGCGATTTCTAAAAACAACTCGAGCCCAGGGACAGCCGTCCCTGGGCTTCTTGCTTAACATTCGAGTATGGCGAATCCCTCCGATTGCCCGTTCTGCCAGAAGCTCGCCGACCCGAACGGCTGGCCCGCGGCCGACATCGTGTGGAACTTCCCGCACTCCGTCGCCGTGCTCGGACCCTGGCAGTACTACACCGGCTACTGCCTGCTCATCGCCCGCGAACACGCCACCGAACTGAGCCAACTCGGCGAGCATCGCTCGGCCTACCTCGGAGAGATGGCCATGCTCGCCGAGGCCATCGAGGCTTGCTTCACGCCGCATAAATTGAACTACGAACTGCTCGGCAACATCGTGCCGCACCTGCACTGGCACATCTTCCCACGTTCCCAATCGGATCCGGAACGACTCCGACCCGTCTGGATGGACCTGGCCAAGGCGGACGTCGACCCGGCTGAGAAATCGCGATTGGAAACTAGTGCTGTGCCGCGGGAGGAAACGGCGGCGCGGCTGCGCGAGTGGCTGAAGGCGAATGCTCGATGAACACACCCCTCCGAATCGGAACCCGAGGCAGCGCACTCGCACTCTGGCAGGCGAATCACATCGCCGACCGGCTGCGGCCCCTCGCGCATCCGCGGCCCGTCGAACTCGTCCTCATCGAGACGCACGGCGACCGCGATCAAGCCTCCGCTCTCTCCTCGATGGGCGGCTTCGGCGTCTTCACCAAGGCGATTCAAACCGCACTGCTCGACGACCGCGTCGATGTGGCCGTGCATAGTTTGAAGGACCTACCGACGATCGTGGAACCGGGCCTCGAACTGGTTGCGGTGCCCGCCCGCGGCCCCACCGGCGACGCGTTCGTTTCGCTGCGCCATCGCCGCTTCGACGACCTTCCCGAAGGCGCGATCATCGGAACGAGCAGCCTCCGCAGGCGAGCCCAACTGCTGAATCGTCGCCGCGATTTGAAGCTCCTCGACCTACGCGGCAACGTCGACACGCGGTTGCGGAAGCTCGCCGACCAAAACCTCGACGGCATCATTCTCGCCGAAGCCGGCCTCGTGCGGCTCGGGCTCGCCGACCGCATCACGGAATTGCTCGACCCCTCGTGGATGCTTCCCGCCGTGGGCCAGGGTGCCATCGGTTTGGAATGCCGCTCCGACGACGACGACACGAAGCAGATCGTGGAAGTGCTTCGCCACGCGGAAACATTTCAGCGGGTGCAGGCCGAACGGGCGATGCTCTTCGCCCTCGGCGGAGGCTGCCTCGTTCCTATCGGAACCACTTCGAACATCCTCGATGGCGTGCTCACGATTCGCGGCGCGGTGCTGTCGCCGGACGGCCGGCGGCGCGTGGTGGCCACGCATACTGGCCCGGCCCACACGCCGCTCGCCATCGGTCAGGAACTCGCGGCGATGCTCCAGGCCGAGGGTGCGGATGAACTGCTCGCGGAGCCGCGCTCGTGACTGCCCCGCTCGTGGTCCTCGACCGCGCGACGATCGTGCGCGGTGGCCGGGCCGTACTACAAGACTTCTCGTGGACGATCCGCGAGGGTGAAACTTGGGCCATCACCGGACCCATCGGTTCGGGCAAAACCACGCTCGCGGAAACGCTGCTCGGCAAGCACTTCGCCGCGAGTGGAACCGTCGCGTGGCCGATGTTGGAACGGTTCCCGTCTTCGTATCCGTCGCAGGTGATTCGCCACGTCGCGTTCCAGGAACAGTCGCGCCTCTTCAGCTACGTTGGCCACTACTACCAGCAGCGATTCGAGTTCGCGGACGCGGACGAACCGCTGACGCTGGAACAGTACCTGGGAGCGCGGGCGTCCCGCCCGCTCTTCGCGGATGGTGAGGTTCGCGAGGCCGCCCGGCAACTCGGCATCGCGGATCAACTTCCCCTCTCGTTCATCAAGCTCTCGAACGGCCAAACGCGGCGAGCGCGGATCGCGAAGGCACTCCTGGAGAAGCCGCAACTGCTCATCCTCGACGACCCCTTCCTCGGAATCGATGTGGCCGGCCGCGCGGAGCTTGCGAACGTGCTCGGCGAACTCGTGAAGGACGGCCTGCGGCTCGTGTTGATCTGTTCGCCGGACGCGGTGCCGGAGTGGGTGACGCACCGGATCTCCCTGGGAGCGCGGCCGTCCCGGCCGCTTCAGCCATTGCGAGACGAGC
>JAYTGN010000373.1:0-8607 GCA_043733485.1 Gemmataceae bacterium | reverse complement strand
GACGTAAGTCGCCGGGTTTCTCGCACACCCGGCGACTTACGTCGCCGGTTCGCCAAAATCTATAGGCACACCCTCCCAGAAAGTGGCAAGAGCTGAGTCATCGGAATTGCTGCAATCGCGACGAGTGGAGAGATTTGCTTCACAGCAGCGGTAGCCCAACGCGGCCCATCTCGTCTTTGATTTTCTTCCACGGGCTGCCGTCGCCGCTCGTTCCCGTCACCAAACCCTTCGTCAGCACGTACCAGCAAAAGTAGCAGTGGTTGCTCGTCGCGCCGGGAAGCGAGCCGGGGTCGCGTTCGAGAATTTCGTCGCGGAAGGCGAGCAGACCCTCGCGGAAGAGCTTGCCCACATACGGATGCTTGCGGGCTCGCCGAATGATAGTCGAAACGGAATCGGTGTGGATGTTGCCGATGGTGAGTTGATCGAGGTCGGAGGCGAAGCCGCAGCAGGGCTTCACTTCGCCGCGCGGGTTCACGATGAGCGCCTGTCCGGGGCCTTCGCAAAAATCTTCCTTGAACCACTCGCCGTCCCACGGGTTGCCGGGAAGTCCCTCGGCACGCTCGACCGTTGCGAGGTGATTCCAGTTCAAGGTCATCGTGAGTTCGTCGCTCACGAGCAGGTGGCGATGCAGCAGTTCCGACCAGGCGATGATGCCGTCGAGTTCGTCCGCGAGTCGTCGGATCGGTTCGAGCCCCGCTTCCGGCGAACGGCTGGCGTAACTCAGGGAGAGCACGTTATCGCGGTCGAAGACGCGCCGGCCGATGCGGCAATAGTTGGCGAGCTTCGCAATGTCCATGCCGTGGAACTTATCGACGCTGAGGCCGAGTTTGCCGCTGAACCCGGCCTTGCGGAGTTGCTCGAACACGCCTTCGAGGTGGGCGTCATCGGTGTACCAGACGCCGTTAGACATGAGCTTATCGAAGCGGAAGCCGAGCTTCGCGGCCCGCTTCGTGATGGCGATCACGAACTCGGGATAGAGGAACGGTTCACCCCCGGTGAAGCCCAGAACTTCGATCCCGGCTTCGTGAGCCTGTTCGAGGAAATTCAGGGCGGTGGGAATGTCGAGGCGATCGGTCCACTCGATGGGCACGCAGCAGTGCGGGCAGGCGAGGTTGCACTGATAGGTGCCCGCGAACGAAAGGTAATTCGGGCGGAACGTGCGAGTGCGCCGACGAACTGGCCGGGCGTCGCCGCGGCTCAAAGAAGGCGTTTCGTTCATAGGAAGATTACACCGCCAATTCCTGGCTCGCGGAGATCGTGCGACCTTGACGGACGCGTCGCCACGCGGCCCCGGCCCAACCGAAGGCACTTCCCGTCACGATGGTCGGCGGTTCGTGGCCCGTCAGGTTGGGGCGAAAGACCATGAGCAGCACGAGCGGCAAGTACCAGAGCACGTAGACTCCGCCCCGATCGGCGTGCCAGAACTGCACGCCGATCAACACCGCGGCCGAGAGTGCGACGAGGTGCGAAAGATTCTTCGGAGAGGGCCAGATCGCGATGACGCCCACGAAGCCGATGTAGAGGACGAAGATCGGCAACCGGTAGGCACCATGCACGCCGGTCCAAAGGCTCTCGGCCTGCGGTCGCTTCCAGGGCAACCACTCGGACACGTTTTCGAGGGTGAGCCCCGAGGTGAGCCAGCCATCCCACCAGAGCGCCAGGCCAAGTACTCCCAAGCTCAGGAGTACCGCCGAACCGAAGGCGAGCGCGAAGCGGACCGCGCCGCGATGAGCGTAAAAGCCGAGCCAGAGCGGGAAAAGCAGAAGCGGCACGAAGGTACTTCCCGCAGCGAGGCCCAGAAGCCAGCCGCTGAGCATCGGCTTCCGATAGCAGAAAATCGCCCACGTCACGAACGCGGCCGGCAGCACGATGTGGAACTGCCCGATGTGGAACGCGGTGTATGGTACCAAGAGGTAAAGCGTGCCGAGTGCAACCCCTGCAGGAAGATCCTGGAAGTGCCGCCAGCCGATCATCAAAAGGCCGATGGCCACGGCCAAGTGGCACGAGAGAGCGAGCGAGCGTTCGACCCAGAAGCGAACGTCCGCGGGGGAAGCGCTTTGCCCCACGCCGTTCTGCGTTTCGCGCACGACGGCCGTCGCTCCCTCCTCGACGTGTTGAATTGCGAGCGTACGCGAACCGACCGGCAACGGCACAATGGCATCGCCCGAGTTGCGAGTCGCCACGGCGGCCAAGCAAAGGAACAAGGCCATCCCGAGCCAGGCGAGTCCGCTCGTGTTCAGATTCGGATTCGCCGCGGGTCGGCGAACCAGCGCCAGGTCGATGATCGTACGCACGAACCAATACAGGGATCCGGCCAGGAGCCAGGAGTAGCCGAAGATTAACTCCCGCTCGGCCCGCTCGATAGAAGCCTTCCGAAGGGAAATGTCCAACTGCGAGGCATCGCGAAGCAGGGTGTGGGCTTCTTGCAACAGTAGGAAGCCGGGGAAGAGCAAGTAAAGCGAGAGCAGATCGAGATTGCGAATCGAGAACGGCCGGGTGAATTGGAAGAAGAGCGCGACGGTGAGGAGCAGCGAAAAATAGAACCACGTTGCCGAGTTCGGCAGATTGAAATCGAGAAAGATGGTGGGTTCCACGGCTACAGCCTCCAGGGAACCGGCAGTAAAGCGGAGTGAAGAGGCGACGAATCCTGTCGAAGAGTTCGATCGAACGGCATTACAAGTTTTGTGATACGGGCAAAGAAGCGGAAAGTCAATTCCGAGGCACTCGGCGGGTGTGCTAACAATTCTTGGAGTTTTCGTCGCGGATCAATTTCGAACCCAGAATGGATCCCAGCAGTCGCTGTAGAGGGCCGAGCACTGGTCGGCCATTTTCCCGACGTTGTCGATCCGCCAACGCGAACCGTTGGCCTATAACCGCCGACCGATCAGGTTCTTCGCCGCCCCCTCGACCATCCCCGTTCCGATCGACTGACCCCGTTTCAACCGCAGGGCGTAGTTCAATCGATCGACACCTCGAACGTCTGTTCCACGATCTCCTCGACGCTCCGCTTGCTGACGCCGTACACTCCGGTCAGGCAACCCATCCAGGCCGTCAAGTTCGGGCCGACGCTGTGTGTGGCGCCGCTGGTTTGGATGCCAGTGTTCTGCCTTCGCCGCACGAGCTATGGCCCGCGAATAGCTTGTGCGGTCGTACCGCTCGTTCACGACCCGCTTGAACCTCGGCTCGTGCTTGTGCCCTTCGCCGCCTTTGCTCGCGTCCCTTCCAGGACGCGAGCGGGGTGAGAAGAGAAAGTCTCTGGAGCTCGTGGTGACGCGCCCGGAACTGACCGGGGTTAGCGTGAAACGCTACGACTTGTGGACTTTACGAGAGTGGAGCGAAGGAGAGTTGAACTCCTGACCTCTTCGTTGCGAACGAAGCGCTCTACCAACTGAGCTACCGCCCCTCGAATCGAATATCATACGAGCCGGGTTGCGGGGCCGGCAAGTGGCTTCGTTTAAGGGGCACCGCGGAGCCGGCGGAGTTTCTCGCGGTACGTGCGGCCGCGATCTTCCTCGCCCTGAGTGCGGAAGATGTCCGCGAGTCGAGCGACCGCTTTGATCACTTCGTCGCGGTCCTGGTTGTACACCACCTCGACCGTGAGGTAGTTCCACATCGCGTCGCGGGGTTTATCGGCGGCGAGGTAGAGTTCGCCGATCATGCCGTAGCCGGTGGCGCGGACCAACGGATCCTTAGACTTGGCAATCTCGGCCTCGATCGCCGTCGCTCCTTCGGCGGGGTTCGGATTGTCGCCGAACTTCTGAGCGAGTTGGAAGATGTTGAGCCGATCCTTCACGGCACCGGCGGGAGCCGTCTTCATCGCTTCGTCGATGAGCCCCTTGGCTTCGGCCAGTTGTCTCGCCCGAAGTTTCGTGTCGATTTCCTGCAGCACGGCTTCCTGCTTTAAGTCGGCGGCGAGGTCGGCGGTCTTGGCGACCTTGCCCCAAGTTCGAGCCGCTTCCTCGAACATCCGGCGACCCGTATCCTTCTCCACCTCCTTGTCGCCGTCCTTCTCTTTCTTGATTTCGGTGGAAGACACTTGCAGCCGGGCGAGAGACTGCCCGACGGGGAAGACTTCCCATCCCGTCTTGTTGGCGGTGAGGAAGTTGTCGAGCAACTTGATGGCGGCGTGGCCCTTGGCGGTCGCAGCCGATTCGTCCGGCGTTTCGTCGGAGGATCGAGCAAGGCAAATCGCGGTGCGGAACTCGAGGTACTTGCGAACCTTCTCGGAAGCCGTGCCGGATTTCTTGGCGATCTCGACGTGCGCGAGTCGGGCCTTCTCCCATTCCTTCTTGGTCTCGAAACCGACCGGCTCGAAGATCGCCTTGCGATCGAAGCCGGGGATGTCGGCGGGCACGACCCGGATGATGTCCGAAGCCGAGACGGTGGCGACCAGTTTCTTGTCGGTCGCCGAGATGATCTGATAGCCGGTGGGCGAGGCTTTCAGTTCGCCTTCGACATCCTTGATTTGGCCGTCCTTTTTAACGCGGTAGAAGACGCGATCGGCGGTGGCGGCGGGTTGGCCGCGGCCCGACGATTCGAGCATCGCCGCGGCAGCGACGAGAAAGAATGCGGTGCGAACGAACGTCCGGAGCATGTGGAGAACCCTCGGTGCGATTGAATCGAAAGATCGCGAGGCCGCGTACTGGTACTTGCCTGCACCGGCTGGAAGCACGGTGCCACCCAGTATGGGCCTTTAGTTCGTGGCCGGCTTATCGAGGAAGAACTTGCCGCCAGCCTTGGCCCAGTCGCGAATCCAGTTCGCGTCGTCGGACTGCGACTTCGCGCGGCTCTCATAGACCGCACGCTTCGGGTCGTTCTCGGGGAGCGCGGCACCCGTTGCCTTCATGGCAAGCGCGTCGTCGTCCCGCGTTTTGGCCAGGGCTCCCGCCCCTGGGAGCGCGGCGGCCACGCACTTCTCGTACGCCGCCTTCACCTCGGGAATCTCCAGCAGGAGGTCGCGGTACTTCTCGCGAACGTCTTCGTTAAACGTGCGGCCGCTGATCATGCCGAGGTCGCAGAACGCCTTGCCCGAATCGTCGTAGAACTTCTGCAACTTGGGATCGCCCTTGAGCAGTTGCTGGTTCGCCTTGAGCAAGCAGCGGCGGTGCTGGAGGTACATCTCGTAGTAGTTGTTCTGCGAGGTGAGGTACAGATTCCCGCCGCCTGGCCCGGGAGGAACGCCCACTTGAACCTGGCGACGGTAAATGTTGACGAGCGCCGACCATTCCTTGAGCGCTTCGCCCCAGCCTTTCTTGGCCTCGGCGTCCTTGCTCGCAGCCCCCTTGGCTTCGAACAGGTACGCTTTTTCCTTGCGGAAATCGAAGCTGTTGGCGGCCCAACCCGGTTTCTCGACCGTTCCGATCGCATCGGCCAGGATCGCATCGGCCTCGCCGAACTTGTTGGACTGTCGGTAGGCGCGTAGCAGTTCCAACGCCGCCCGACGATACTCGTTCACCGATTTCTTATCCGCAGCTTCCAGAGTAGGGTCGTTCGGCTTGAAGAGTTGCTCGCGCTTCGCCGGCGCGGGAACCTTCTTGAGTGCCTCGACGGCCTTGTCGAACTCGCCGACGAGGATCAGCGATTGACCCAGGAACCGCTGGACGGAAACCGGCAATCCCGGCTCCGCGGAAAGCTTGTCCAGCAATTTGGAGAAGCCATCGGCGAGGGCCTTGGCCTCGGTCGGCTTCCCTTCGCGCTTCAACGAAACGATCTGAGCGGCCATCTCGGACGTGATCTGTTCCAAGGTCGCGATGTTGGCTTCGATGCTGCCGCCGAATTTCTTGAGCAGTTCGAGTTGCTCGATGCCCTTCTCCGCTTCGCCCTTCTTCACGCGTATCTTGAGTGCGAGGACGATCAAGTTCTGGCGGTACTTGTCCACGCCCTCCGCGAGCTTGGTAATTTGATCTTTCTGGGCCTTGTCTTCGTCCACCTCCGGCACGTTCTCGCCGGGCTCTTTCTTCGGCTCGGCTTCCTTCTTAGGCTCGACGGCTTTTTTCGGCTCCGGCTCTTTCTTGACTGCGGGAGCGCCCTTCTTCTCGGGCTCCTTCTTGGGAGCGGGCTCGGGCTCCTTCTTCGGCATCGGCTTGACGCCGGCGGCCACGATGGCTTTTACTTGAAGCAGGTAGGGGCCGGACTTGTTCATGTCCGCGAGAATGTCGCCGATGGCTGCGTACGCCGGGTCGTATTTGCCTTGGGCGTAGAGTGTGGTGCCTTCCAACACCGCCGCCTTGGTTTTGGCATCCTCGGCGAGTAGCCGCATTTCCCAGCCATCGAGGTTGAGCGATTTCGTTCCGATGTCTTCGATCAGATGGATGAACGTCGGCACGGCAGCGACCGTTTCCTCGGCCACCTTTCGAGCCTTGAGGTAACCGGGGTCGATCTTTTCGCCCTCGGGATCGACGCGCGGTTGCAGCATGTACAGCAGGGCAAGCTTGCAACGAGCACTGATGAATGGGCGGACTTCCTCTTCCGGGGCGGTGGGAAGCGGCTTGACGAGTCGATCGAGGTCCGCGGTCGTACGTCGATACACATCGCGACGGCGATTCTCCGGAAGCGGCGAATCCTTCGAAGAAAGCAATTGTGCCGCGATGGCTCCCTGGAAGACGCGGGCCGAGGAGATCGATTCGTAACCGGCCCGCACCTTCAGGAGTGCGTCGTAGGCTTCGACGGGCTTCTGATCTTCGTAAAGCAGCCCGGCCAAACGATGCCGGGCGCGGTCGGCCGCGAGGTCGTTCGGGAACTGCTTGTCGATGAACTGAGCGAGCTTGATGGCGCGGTCGCGGTCCGTCTTGCGAATGCCGTCGAGCTTCTCGGCTTCGGTGTTCTTGATCTGGGCCGTCGAACCGAAGTACCCGCTGAGGGCGAGCGCTCCGGCGAAGCTGGACTTGCCGCCGGGTGCCTTCGTGGTGCGAGCCATGTGCTCGCCCAGAATCGCGGCCTGATAGGGCTGATCCGTGACCTGATAGTAGTAGATGAGCCGCAGGTTCACGTCGGCCACATCGGCGGCGTTGTCTTGCGGTGTCGCCAGTTCGCGGGCGCGTTCCAGCAGCGCGACGATGGCCTTCTGCCGCGTCTTGATCTCGTCCTTGTTCTTCTCCGCGTCGTGCTGCAAGTCGAGCGTGCGAGCCATCTGAATCAGCGACGCCATCTGGCAATCTTCAAACGTCTTGAACTGAATCGGGTACTCGGCAACGAGGCGGGGCAACTCGAGTTTGTCGGCATCCTTCAGGGTCTCGAACACCGCGGGATTCACACCGAGGGGAAGGTCCTTCTCGCCGAGCAACCGGCGAACCACGTACATGCGCTGCCGAGCGGCGCGCTGCGTGTATTCGTTGTCCGATTGGCTGATGAGGCGGTAGAGTTTCTCAGCTTCCTGGTAGCGGGCGCGGGCTCCAGCAGGGAGCGGTGCAGGAGGTGGAGGCGTCTTGGGAGCGACCTTGGGAGGTGGCGGGAGTTGAGCATCCGCTTGAAGTTGGAGCATGTACCCGAGATACCAGCGCACGGCGAAGGCTTCGCTTTGGGCGCGACGGAGCGGGCCGTATTGCCGCAGCCAATCGCGCATCCGCAACTCGACCGTGGCCCGCTCATTCGCCGCTCCCACGGCCGAGAGGAAGTCGCGGCGAAGCTTGAAAAACTTCACCATCCGCTTCGCTTCTTCCGCTTCCGGACCCGTCGAGGCCTCGATCCGCTTCACCTCTTCCTCGGCCTTCGCGAGTTCCTTCTTGGCGTATTCGCATTCCGAATTCCAGGCGCGGGCCACGCCCGTGACGCGGGCCGGGGCACCTTCCATTCGGATCAATTCCGAGAAGACGACCTGCGCTTCCTCGACCTTCTTGTCGCGCTCGCCGAGTTCGGCCGTCGTCGGGTCGATGAACGTCTCGGACATCGTGAAGTAGTTCGTGCCGCGTGCCAGTTCCGCGTCGTAAAGCGTGTTCAGCAGGGCTTTCTTCTGGTTCGCATCGGGGCTCTTGTCGAGTTGCGTCTTGATCTGCGTCACCGCGCTCTTCAACTGATTGGCCGCGGCATCGAACAGCGGGCGGGCCTTCGCGGCTTCTTCCTTCTGCTTCTTTTTGGCTTCGTCGACCGCGTCCTTATTGTTGCTGTCCTCGGCGAGCGTGGGCACGTCCATGCGGCGGGCCTTGGCGAGTTGCGACCTGGCATCGAGCGAACTCAAGCGGGCCAGCGAGAGGAACGCCTCCGGCATCCGCGAGTGGCTCGCGTTCTTCGGGTTTCGCACGAAGGTGAGGAAGCCTTCCTTGGCTTCGCCGATCAAACTGATGCGCGTGCCCTCGTCGGGTTCGTCCACCGCGGCGTCCAACTGGCACTTCGCGCGTTCGAGTGGAACCTGCGACTTGATCGCGTCCGAGACGTTCGGCTTCTTCTCGAGTTCTTGGAGGTACTCGAGCGCGAGGTCGGACATCCCCTGTTCGCGAAGCCCGCGCACGAGATCGAGCGGATCGGGGGCAGAGGCCTCGGCCGGCGGTTGTGCGACCGCCCACGGTAAGGGCGCAACCACTGCCAAGGCGAGCGCGACGAGTGAAGCAGCCGACCAGAGAGAAAGTCGGGACATGGTGTAACGGCTCCAGATTCCGCAGGGCCCAGTGCAGG
>JAYTGN010000372.1:0-45243 GCA_043733485.1 Gemmataceae bacterium | reverse complement strand
TCCTGAAATCGCTTCAGAGCCATCGCAGGGTCGATGGTGATGAGCACGCGGTAGCCGTGGGCCTTGAACTTCTCGCGGAAGGCATCTTTCAGCTTCTCGCTGGTCTCCACGACGAGGAGCGTTTTGGGCCCGGTCGCGGCACGGGCCTTCACTTCCATGATGGCCTTGCCGCCCAGGTCGGTGCGGCACATGCGGATGGCTTCGAGCAATTCCGTGGGGTTCTGGTAGCGCGACTTCGGTTCGTAGGCGACCATCTTCGACAGCAGCTTTTGCAGGCCGCCTGGCAGTCCGAGCTCGGGTCCGGCTTTCGCCAGCGTGTCTTCCACGTCTTGATAGCGGCGGGCGCTCATCCGCGCTTGCCGATCCTTGGTGACGGGCATCAGCGGCAGGCCCGTCACCATTTCGTAAAGCACGGTGCCCAGGAAGTAGATGTCGCTGCGGATGTCGCCGGGCTTGACGTTGGTGGCTTTTTCCAGCCCCGCGTAATCGACGGTGCGATCGACGGCGACATCGTCGTCCCGATCCGCTTGGCGTTGCAGGTGAACGGAGCCGCCCGCCGTGATCTCAGCCAACCCGAAATCCACGAGTTTCACGACGCCCTGAGCGGAAATGAGAATGTTCGTCGGCTTGATGTCGCGGTGAGTGAGGTTCTTCATCGCCGCACCTTGAAGGCCCGCGGCGCAATCCTCCATGATGCGGAGCGTTTCGTCGATGTCGACCTTCTTGCGGATGTTGATCAGGTCGCGGAGGTTACCGCCTTCGACGAACTCCATCACGAGGAACCACTGGCCGGTCTTGGCGTCCTGATTCACGGCGAGCACGGAGACGATGTTCGGGTGGCGAATGGCGATGCCGAGCTTCCCTTCCCGCTGGAAGAGTTCGACCTTTTGCTTGTCCATCGTCCATTTGTTGCGGAGCACTTTGACGGCGACGATCTGGCCGGTGCGGGGGTCGTCGCCGCGGTAGACGCGGCCGAAACTGCCCGACGCGACCTTATACAGAAGCCGGTAGCCGCCGAGAATGTAGCCGTCCGTGTCGCCTTTGAGCAGCTTGTTGCCTTGCCACGGCGTGAGGAACCCCTTGCGTTCCAGGAGCCGAACCATGCTCTCGGCGGGCGATTTTTTATCGTCCAGTTCGAGTAGGCAGTCCCGCACCTGGGCTTCGGACGAGAGCCCGAGCTTCTGAACGAGTTGACCGATCCCGGAGGCATCGAGGTTGACGGACATAGCCGGAGGTGTTCGGGGTGAACGCGGATCGTGGAATCAATTCACTTACTGTAGCAGGGGGAATGGGCCGGTTCAATCGACACTTGACCCGCGGTTGACACGGTTCCGGCCCCACTGCTAGACTCCCGCCCCTACAACCGTTTCGGAGGGCGTTCGGCCGTGCGATTTTCGGTCGAAGCGTACCAGTCTCTGATTCGGGGCGAACGGCGCGGGCCGCTGGCCTGGCTCGGGCGAGCCGGGTTGAAACTGGCTAGCGGGCCGTACCGGCTCGGCATTTGGTGGCGGAATCGGGCCTTCGACCGCGGCAAGCGAACGATTCATCGGGCTGGCGTGCCCGTGGTGAGTATCGGCAACCTCAGCCTCGGAGGCACCGGCAAGACGCCGTGCGTCGAGTATGTGGCCCGCTTCTATCGCGAACTCGGCGTGCAGGTCGCGATCCTGAGCCGCGGATACGGGGCGAACGCGGGGCCGAACGACGAGGCACTCGTACTCGAAGAAAACCTGCCCGATGTGCCGCACCTTCAAGGAGCGGATCGGGCCAGCCTAGCGACTGCGGCCGTGGAGGAACTCGAAGCCGAACTGCTGATCCTGGACGATGGCTTCCAACATCGGCGACTGCACCGCGATCTGGACATCGTGCTGATCGACGCGACCTGCCCGCCGCACCGCGACTTCCTGTTCCCAAGAGGAACGCTTCGCGAGCCGGCGAGCAGTTTGAAACGGGCGAGTGCGATTTTGCTCACGCGCTGCGATCAGGTGGACGTTGCCGAGGTGGAAGCGATCCGCGCTTGGATCGGGAGCCGATTCCCGAACGTGCCGGTGGCGACGACCGAACATCGGGCGACGACCGCCCTCGCCCCGCGTCAGGCCGTTGCTGCGTTTTGTGGAATCGGGAACCCGACCGCGTTTCGGCGAACGCTCGAAGACCTCGGCGCGAACGTGATCGCCTTCCGGACGTTCCCCGATCACCACGCTTACACGCGGGAAGACGTGGACGACCTGCGAACTTGGGCGAGCGGCCAGCCCGAAGGAATTGAGATTGCGACGACGCAGAAGGACTGGGTGAAGCTGCGGATGGACGACCTCGCGGGCCGACCGCTGCGAACCATCCGCATCGCGATGGCCTTCCGCGAAGGTGAAAGCGAGTTCAACGAAGTGCTGCGACGTTCGGTTCCCACGAACAACGAATGACCAGGACCATGCGACCATTCGATCTCAATGGGCTTCGCACGTACGATCTCGCCTCGCGGCCGAGTAAGGTCGGCGTCTCGGATCTCGGCCGGCCCGTCGCACCGACCACCGCCATCGGCGACTGGCTCGATTCGCTTCCCAAGCAACTGGCCGCGAACGAACTCCGCAAACTCCGCGATCACTTCGTACGAGCCCACTGCGATGGCCGCACGGTCGCGGCCGCGATCGGCGGACACGTCATCAAGACCGGCTGCGCACCGTACCTGATCGACCTCATCGAACGCGGCATCATCGACTCGATCTCGATGAACGGCTCGGCCGCGATCCACGATTTCGAACTCGCCCTCGCCGGCAAAACGAGCGAAGACGTCGGGGCGCAACTGCATGCGGGCCGGTTCGGCATGGCCCGCGAAACGGCGGAGGCGTTCGCCATCTCCGCGGAACGCGGCTCGAAACACGACCTCGGCCTCGGTGCCGCGCTCGGCCAGTACATCGCCGACCTCCGCTGCCCGCACGCCGATATCAGCCTCGTGGCCGCGTGCCACCGCGCCGGCATCCCCTGCACCGTCCACGTCGCCCTCGGCACCGACATCGTCCACATGCACCCGCAGGTCTCCGGGGCCGCCCTGGGCGAAGCCTCGATGATCGACTTCCGCATCCTCTGTTCTGTCGTTTCCACCCTGGCTCACGGTATCTGGTGGAACATCGGTTCGGCCGTCGTCATGCCCGAGGTCTTCCTCAAGGTCGTTGCCGTGGTCCGCAACTTCGGCCACGATCTCGATGGACTCGTGACCGCGAACTTCGACAAGGAATCGAAATACCGCAGCAGCATGAACGTGCTTCGGCGACCCGGTTCCGAAGGAATCGAAGTACTCGGCCACCACGAACTGCTGATCCCGCTATTTCACGCGGCCGTGCTGGCGAAGCTCGCGGCCAGTGACAACGGACTGTCACAAGCAGCCTGACTTGGGGAGACACGGATGTCGGCGGACCTGATCGAACTCGTGCAGAAGCTCGGCGAACCGCGCGTGCTCGTCGTCGGCGACGTCATGCTCGATCGCTACATCTGGGGCAATGCCGAGCGCATCAGCCAGGAAGCACCGGTGATCCTGCTCCGTGCGGACAAGCGCGAAGAGCGGCTCGGCGGCGCGAGCAGCGTCGCCACCATGCTGCAAGCACTCGGCGCGAAGACGAGCCTCATCGGGGTCGTCGGCAAGGACTCCGACGGCCTCCAGACCCGAAGCATTTTGGAGAACCTCGGCATCGATGCCGAGGGCGTGATCGCCGATCCCGATCGCCCGACCACCGTGAAAGAACGCTACATCGGACGGGCCCAGGCACGCCATCCGCAGCAGATGATCCGCGTCGACTTCGAGAACCGCGAGCCCGTGAGCGAGGCCATCGAACGGGCCATTTCACGCATCCTGGACGAGAAAATTCGCGAAGTCGATCTCGTTCTCATCAGCGATTACGACAAGGGAGTCTGCACCTTCGGGCTCTTGCAGAAGACCATCGAATTGGCGAAAGCTGCCGGCATCAAGGTGATTGCCGACCCGATCCGCGGCGGCGATTATTCGAAGTATCGCGGCTGCTCGGCGATCACGCCCAACCGCCTCGAAGCGGGTCTCGCCACGGGCCGCACCATTCACACCCTCGATGAAGCGCTGCAATCCGCGGCCCAACTTCGCGACCAACTCGACCTCGAGGCCGGCATCGTCACGCTCGATAAAGACGGCATGGCCCTGGCCCACCGCGACGGCCGTCGCGAAGTCTTCCCCACGCGGGCCCGGCAGGTCTACGACATCACCGGTGCCGGCGACATGGTCATGGCTTCGCTCGGCTTGGCCCTCGCCTCGGGCGCGGATTTCGACCCGGCCATTCGTTTGGCAAACGTTGCGGGCGGGCTCGAAGTCGAGAAGATCGGCGTGGTCACCGTGAGCCGCGACGAGATTCTCGCGGACTTGCTACACGCCCCCTTCCGCGCGGCCGAACGCATTCCTGGCGCGAACAAGATTCAATCCGTGCCGCACTTGCTCGCCGACCTGGAATCGCGCCGTCAGAAGGGGCAGCGGGTTGCGTTCACCAACGGTTGTTTCGACGTACTTCATGCGGGTCACGTTCAATATCTGCACGAGGCGCGGGCCCAGGCCGATTGCCTCGTCGTGGGGTTGAACAGCGATTCGAGCGTGAGGCAACTCAAGGGCCCGGCCCGGCCGTTGAACCCCGTCGAAGCCCGGGCCGTGGTCCTTGCGGGGCTTCAAGACGTGGACTTTGTCACGATCTTCGCCGAGGCCACACCGCTCTCTTTGATTCGCGCCATCCGCCCGGACGTGCTCGTGAAGGGTGCCGACTATCGGAAGGACGACGTGGTCGGGGCGCAGTTCGTGGAGAGCCACGGCGGCCGCGTGCATCTGGCCGGACTGCGCGAAGGCTTCTCGACGACGAACATCATCGAACGCATGCGGGCGGCCTAACAAATTGCACAGGCAGGAATGCCTGTGCCACCCAGGCAGGAAGTCCGGTGGCACAGGCATTCCTGCCTGTGCGAGAGAGCACACATGAATCGCATCGCACTCTTTCTGCCGAACTGGATTGGCGACGTGGTGATGGCCACGCCGGCGATCCGCGCCGTGCGCGAACGCTACCCCGCGGCGGAACTCATCGCCGTGGCGAAGCCCTACGTCGCGGACGTACTCTCCGGCTCGCCGTGGTTCCAACAGACCGTGCTCTACGACAAAAGCGGACCGCGCGAACAGCGTCTGTGGCCCGTCGCCCGTAAGCTGCGAGAAGCAAGCATCGACGGTGCGATTCTCTTCCCGAATTCGTTCCGCACTGCGATGCTCGCCGCTCTCGGCGGTTGCCGGGATGTCGTCGGGTTCGCACGCTACGGGCGCAGTTTTCTGTTGAGTCGGGCGCTAAAACCGAAGACGGACTTCTGGGGCCGCACGGTGCCGCTACCGATCATCGACGACTACAACCGGCTCGCGATCGCCCTCGGCACGCCCGCCCCCGGCTATCGGATGGAACTCTCCACCACGCCGACCGGTGAGGACGCCGCGAATGCGATGTGGGACCGCTTCGGGCTTCA
The DNA here is from genome assembly GCA_043733485.1 of Gemmataceae bacterium. Lineage (GTDB taxonomy): Bacteria > Planctomycetota > Planctomycetia > Gemmatales > Gemmataceae > Urbifossiella. The sequence goes on along the minus strand of JAYTGN010000372.1, from coordinate 39,738 downwards.
CAAATACCCGCGTGTGGTGGGCCTGAACCCCGGTGCGGCGTTCGGTGCCTCGAAGCACTGGCCCACCGATTCGTTCGCCCATCTGGCCCGAATGCTCACCCAGAAACTCGGCTGCGGAGTGGTCGTACTCTGCGGCCCGAGCGAGCGCGCCGTCGCCCGACAGATTGCCGAGGATGCCCGCAGCCCGCACGTGTTCCCGCTCAGTGACATGCCGCTGTCACTCGGGCTCACCAAGTCCGTGGTGAAGCGGCTCGACCTACTCGTGACGACGGACAGCGGCCCCCGACACTTCGCGGCAGCGTTCGATCGCCCGGTCGTCACGCTCTTCGGCCCCACCCACATCGAGTGGACGGAAACGTACTTCGACCGAGCAGTTCACGTTCAGAAAAAAGTGCCGTGTGGGCCGTGCCAGAAGCGAACCTGCCCGCTCGATCACCGCTGCATGCGCGATCTCAGCCCCGTCGAAGTCTTCGCATCCGTGGAAAACTTGCTCACCCGATTCCCGTTGCCGCTGAGCGCGGAGGTGCGTCGTGTCGCTTGAGGTCGTTTCCCAACCGAAACTGGCTCCGCTCGGAGCCCGGCTCATCCCCGCCTCGCGCGGCTGGGTCGAAGTACATCCGCGCTTCCGCGAGATCCTCGCGTCGCAACGACTCTTGACGGCGGAAGCGATCCTGGAACTGCCCGGCGAGATCGTCTCCGGGCATCCGGATCGCCACGTTCTGCGCGTCGAGTGGGGCTACTTGAAGCGGCAGCACTCCGTGAGTTGGCGCGAACGACTTCGGCAGAAACTCGCCGGGTTCGGGTGGTCGTCGCGCTGCGTCCGCGAGGCCCGCATCCTCAAGGAACTCGAACGCGAAGGCCTCCCGTGCCCACAGTGGATCGCGTTCGGCGAAGATGGCGACGGCCGGGCGTTCCTGCTCGTGGAAGAACTCGCGGGCTTCGTCGAGTTGCGAAGGCTGCTGAGTGACAATCGATTGTCACTCGACGATCGAACCCGGCTCGCGGAGCGGCTCGGCCAGGCGGTCGTGGAGCTGCATGTCGCCGGGTTCACAACGCCGGACCTCACCGCGAAGCACGTCTACGTAAACCCGGAGACCTTCGCAATCGCACTGCTCGACTGGCAGAACGCCAACCGCCTCCGTCCTGGGTGCGCGGTCGTCTCGCCCGCATCTTCGCTCGCCGCTCTCGATGCCTCACTCGCGGATGATCTCGCCGAGCCTCGTATGCGGCTGCGCTTCCTCTGGGCGTATTCGCGGGTCGCTCGACGCAGCGGCTTCGCTCTGCCTCGCTTCTCGAAATTCGTTCGCGAAATCGGAACACTTGCAACTCGCCTTCGCCTTCGCCGTTCGATCCGCGATCAGCGACAGGCCCCTGTCAATGCGGTTGACCAACGGCTCGTCTGGGTCGCCGGCGAGGTCGTGTGCGCGATCCCCGAGATCGCGGCGAACTGGCCCAAGCCCGCCATCGCGCCGCCGTTCTACTCCGTCGCTAACGCTTCCGGCTCTTTAGAACTGACGCTTCCCGACGGTCGGCCCGCGAAGCTCATTCGTGGCCGCACCTTCGCCCCGCTCGCACGGCTTGTCGCAACCCTTCGCGGCAAGACGTGGCGTTCGCCGGGCGTCAGGCTCGGCCGCGTTTTGTTCCACCTGCAGCGTTACGGCCTGCCCGCGCCGCAACTTTACGCGTTCGGCCAACGCTCGACCGAGTGGTTCGCACTCTTCGAGCCGCCGCAGGGCCGACCGCTCGCGGAGTGGCTACCGACCTGCACCGACGATTCGCTTCGTTCGGAGGTTTTGGAACAGGCCGACTATCTGTTGAAGAAGCTCGACGATGCCGGTTGCGTCGTTCGCGGCGAACCGTTCGTCGTGAGCGAAACCGGTCGCGTCTCCATTGGCAACGTCGAGGCCATCCGCATTCGATGAATCATCCCACGCCAATGCGTTCGCCTTCGACCGCCCCTTCCCTGTGGCGAAGGCTGCTCCACGGAACGCGCCAAATTCGCCAGCAGCCGGACTGGGTTCGCTTCGCCGGCGTGGACTGGCCCGACCGCATCATGGCCGAAGTCGTGACGGACAAACTGCACGAGAAGCAAGGCCGCGCCATCGCCCGATGGACGCTCACCGATGGTCCGAATCGCCTCGTCACATTCTTGAAGCGGCACTACAAATTGCCCTGGATTCACGGCGTTCTGGCGACGCTCTTCCCGCGGCAAGCGTGGTCGCCGGGGTTGCAGGAATGGCAGCACCTGGAATGGGCGAAGGCTGAAGGCTTTCCCGTGCCGCGGGCCGTGGCGGCGGGTCAGTTCGTCGGGCCGTGGTTCAAGCTGAGCGGCTTCATCGCGGTCGAAGAACTCACGGGCAAGCTGCCCTTACATCAGGCCGTGCCGTTGGCGTTCGAGCGGCTCGACCCGGCGAGCTTCCTGAGTTGGAAGCGCGGGCTCACGGTCGAACTGGCCCGCATCGCCCGCGAACTCCATCGACGAAAAGCGTTCCACAAGGACCTTTACTTCTGCCACTTCTACATCGACGAATCGTTGACGCAGCGCGTTCCCGAGTCGTGGACGAATCGCGCGATCGTGATCGACCTGCACCGCATGGCGAAGCACACCTTGCTCGCGAAGTGGTTCCAGGTGAAGGACCTCGCCCAGTTTTGGTATTCGTCTGAAGTGCCGGGCGTGACCGCTCGCGATCGGCTGCGGTTTTGGAAGCTCTACGGCATCGGCGGCGAGTGGCTTCGGCCGCTGATCCGCACGAAGTGGCAACTCTACCGACGGCACGCGCGTCGGAAGACGCAGAAGGCAACCGGGAGTATCGGCTGATGGACATTGCACTGTGTTATGAGAGCGTGTTGCCGGCGCGCGGTGGTGCCGAGACGTACATCGGCGACCTCGCGCGGCGGCTGGCGCGCGATGGCCATGCCGTGCATCTCTACGCGTGCCGGTGGGATGCGTCGTCGCTGCCCGCGTCCACGCACTTCCACCGGTTGGAAGTTCCGAGCGGTCCGCGGTTCTTGCGGCCGTGGCGATTCGCCTCGGCATGCGAAGCCGCACTCAAGAACGCGCATCACGACGCGAGCATCGGTTTCGACAAGACCTGGGGGCAGGACATTCTTTACCCGCAAGGTGGCCTGCATGCGGCCTCGGCGACTCACAATCGGTTGAAGTTTACGAACGGCTTCGAGCGCACGATTGCCGCCGCCGGGAAGTGGCTCGACCCCGCCGCGTGGTCGTTCGCCAAGCTCGAGCGCAAGCAGTACCTCGGGCCGAACCGCCCGCTCGTAATTGTGAACAGCAAGATGGTTCAGCGGCACTTCGAGCAGTTCTACGGCGTGCCAGCAGAAGACGTGCGCGTCGTCTACAGTGCCATCGACCCGGATCGGTTCATCGCCGAGGATCGCTTGAAGCGACGGCAGGCGGAACGCGACAGTTGGGGCGTGACCCCGGACGATACCGTGGGTTTGTTCGTGGCCATGAACTACCGTTTGAAGGGGCTCGCGCCGCTGATTCGCGCTGCGGCCCTGGTTCCGCGCGACAAGCCGTTCAAGCTCGGCATCGTCGGGCATCCCAAGTTCGGCCACTATCAGCGGCTCGCGGAGCGGCTCGGCGTCGCCGGCCGCATCAAGTTCCTGGGCCACCGCGACGACCCGAAGAATGCGTACTTCGCGGCCGACTTCCTCGTTCATCCGACGTTCTACGATCCGTGCTCGCTCGTCGCGTTGGAAGCGCTGGCGTGCGGCCTGCCCGTCATCACCACACGCTACAACGGTGCTTCGGAACTGCTCGCGCCGCCAACCGATGGCCTGGTGATCGACGATCCGCACGATGCCCCGGCTCTCGCTGCCGCGATGGCGAAGATGCTCGACCGCGGCTACCGTTCGACCGCATCGCAAGCCGCTCGCCAAACCGGCAACCGCTGGACCTTCGAGCATCACTACCGGGCGCTGCTGAATGTCTTCAGCGAGGTGCGGCAACTCAAACGCGCCGCATGATCCGACAACCGTACAGTAAGCGAATGAACCGTACCCACTGGACCCCGCCGGCCGGCACCCGCGGGATCATCTTCGATTGCGATGGCACCCTTGCCGACACCATGCCGGCTCACTTCGTGGCCTGGACCGCCATGCTCACGCGGCACGGCATCCCGTTCACCGAAACCCGCTTCTACGAACTCGGCGGCATGCCCACCGCTCAGATCATCCGGGTTCTTTCCCAGGAGACTGGCATCCCGGTCTTCGACGTGAACGCGATGGTTCACGAGAAGGAAGTGGCCTTTCTCGAATGCCTTCACGCCGTCAAGCCGCTGGAGAAGGTGGTGGCGGTGGCGCAGGCGTTTCGCGGGAAGCTCCCCATCGCCGTGGCCAGCGGCGGGTACCGCGATACGATCGCCCGCACGTTGGACGTGCTGGGCATTCGCGAGTGGTTCGATGCGATGGTGACGGCCGAGGATACGGAGCGCCACAAGCCCGAGCCCGATGTCTTTTTGGAAGCGGCGCGGCGGCTCGCGGTGCCACCCGAATGGTGCGTCGTGTTCGAGGATACGGACATCGGGCTGCTTGCGGCCCACCGCGCCGGCATGGCCTCCGTGGACGTGCGAACCGATTGGTGAATCGATCGCGGCGGCTCTGCGACATCAGAGCTTTAGAACTGCTTTCCATTTTGGCTCTTGGCGTCCCGCTTCCGGCGGGCGTTGTCCGCCGCGTTCCTTTGAAGCGTACTCACAGCCCTCTGGACCTCGGCGAGGATGCTTCGACAATCTTGGTAGACCGCGTTGCCCTGGGCGAGTAAGACCTGTCGTTCTTTTTGCAGGTGTTCCAACTGCTCCCGCACCCGATCCACCCGAGGAAGCGGGATTCGCGGCTCGATGTGGTTTTTGTAGATCTCTTCGAGCCGCTTCCTTTCGGGAACGGCCAGGGCCCAGGTGGCGCGGTGGATGAACTCGCGCGCCTTCGGCAGGGCGTGGTGAATCCGACTCTTGGCTCGGGTCCACTGCGCGATGTCGGCTTGCAAGCCGTGGAGTTTTTCTTCAACCGCCAAGGACTTCTTGAACGCCGATTCCATTTCGGAACGCATGCCATCCATGCCGAGGCGGGACGTTTCGATACTCCCCTCCAGACTCAAGAGGACCTTCCAACGCGCTTCGAGGTAGTGCCAGGTTTCCAGGGTGATTTCTGGCTCGTGGGCGGACGCCTGAGCCGGCGGTTTCAGATGGACGTAGATCGTGAGGTGGGTTGCATCCGGCAGTGGCGGCGGCAGCGGGTGGCTCAGTTCGAGATCGTATGAAGGGGAAGCATCCGCGAGTCGCCACGATTCGACATCGTCGTTCGATAAGGCGGCGGCCATCAGAAGGATTTCGACCGTCAATCGTCGACTCGCGTCGACAACTTCAAGCCGATCCCGGGGGACTCGAACCACGAGAATGGTACTCTCGCCCTCGGCTTCATACCACGCCTCGGCAACGAACTCGCCTTCGTGCTTCAAGGCCGCCCGTTCGTTCGGAACCGGATCGACGTCATCCACTCCGCACCTCCCGACGCTGAGACCATGAGAAAACGCCTGACCCTCGTTTCGATTTCACTTCGACTTCGCCGCGTCCAAGCTCCGCCAAACGTACCAAGCCGCCATGCTGCGGTACGGCTTCCACGGCTCGGCGATCCGTTCCAACTCCGCCGGCTTCGGCAATGCGACGAGGCCGAACAGTTTCTGCACGCCGCTCTTCACGCCGTAGTCCCCGACCGGCAGCACGTCCATTCGCCCGAGGCCGAACATCAGGAACATATCGACCGTCCACGGGCCGATCCCCTTGATCGAGACGAGTTGCTCGCGGAGTTCGTCGTCTTCGCGGGTGGCGATGCCCGGCAAGAAGTCGGGGTTCGCCTTCACGTAGTCGCAGATGGCTTGAAACGTGCGGCGCTTGGCTCCGGAGACGCCGCAGGCTCGATATTGTTCGTCGGTCAGTTTCGCGAGTCGCTTTGGAGAGATGGGCGAACCGCCTGCCACTTGAACCAGCCGCGCCGAGATCGACTCCGCGGCCTTGCCCGAGATTTGCTGCGAGATGATGCAGCGCACGATGAGCGTGAAGGGATCGTCTTGGGCAGGAGCCCAGGTACACGGCCCGACCCGCGCGATGACGTCCTTCAACTTGGGGCAGTTGCGTGACAGGTGCCGCGTGCCTTTGGCGTGCGGGTTCGGCGTGCGTTTGGTGGACATGCGGCCATGATAGCAAACGGCCTGCCAGTTTTCCTCATCGTTCGGGTCGGAATAACCGATCTAAGTTTCCTGTCCTGCCAAAGTGAGGAATGCGCTCATGCCGCGCGCTGCGCGATGGTCTTTGCCCTGGCTCGCGATGGTCCTCTGCTCCTGCGGGTGCTCGATCGGCCCACGCGCCATCCACCGCGATCGCATCCTGTACAACGAAGCCATCAAGACCAGCACCGAGGAACAACTGCTCCTGAACATCGTTCGCCTGCGCTACACCGACACACCTTCGAGCCTGGGCGTCAGTTCGCTCGCGGATCAGTACGAGGTCACCAAGAATATCAGTCTCATGCCGTTCTTCACCTCCGCCGCGGCGGGTCAGGCTTTCGGCGGCTACCGCGGTGCCGTACTCCCTCAGGCCGGCATCGCCACGGCGCAACGGCCCACACTCACTTACCAGCCGCAAGACGATCAAGACTTCACGCGCCGTCTTTTCACGCCGCTTTCGCTGGAGGCCACCGCTTCTTTAAGCAAGACGACGTGGCCGATTTCCACGGTGTTTCGGCTCTGGCTGGAGAACATGAACTGGGTTTCGAATGCGGAAACGGCCAGCGGCCCGACGCCTCGCGATCCGCCCGACTACGCCGAGTTCCTCTCGGGTGTGGAGGCCTTGCAAAGGCTCAACGACCGCAAGCTCGCGACCGTTTTCACCGAGGAACAAGACGACCCGGCCAGCGACGACATTCCCTCGGAGAAGATCACCGCGCTCGCGGCAGTTTCCGCGGCCAAGGCCGGATTCGAGTATCGCAAGGTCGAGAAAACCGGGAACTGGCGCGTCGTGCGTAAGAAGCAGCAGCCGATCCTTCGCGTGGCGGACAGCGCGAAGAGCGATCCGGACTTCCTCGAATTCTGCCGGGCGTTCAAGCTCGATCCGAGCCTCACCGCGTTCGAGATGAGTACGGGGAAGCTCGACCCATTCTTGAAGGATGCCCCGAAGGCCGGGCTCGCCGGCCTGGATCTCGAAACGCGTTCCTTGCTCCAGGTACTCTATTTCGTGGCCAACGGCGTCGACGTGCCGGCTTCGCATTTGGCGAGCGGCGAAGCCCCACTCACACGCGAGGCCGATGGAGGAGCGTTCGACTGGAATCAGGTGCTCGGCGGGCTTTTCAAAGTCGGCTCCGCCTGCGGCAAGAAGCCGCCCGCGAACGCTCACGTGGCGATCCTTTACAAGGGCTACTGGTTCTACATCGACGAGCGCGATCGGGATTCGAAGGCGACGTTCTCGCTTCTGGTCGAACTCTCGCGATTGCAACTCTCCGGCGACAAAGGTGGAACCGGCCCGGTACTGACACTGCCGATCGGCGGGCGCTGATAAGAGAACGTTTGAAGGGAAGAGGAAGGGTACCAACGAAAAAGCCCACCCTCGTGGGTGGGCTCGTCTCGTCGCTTCCATTCACGGGCCGTCGCTGTTTTCTTTCGCGGCCCATTCGCGGAGCTGCTTCATGCCGCGCACGTTGATCTGCCGAACCCGCTCTTTCGTGATCCCGAAATGCTGGCCGATCTGTTCGAGCGTCATCTCCTGGGAACCGTCGAGGCCGATCCGCATCCGAATCACCTCCCGCGTTCGCGAGTCGAGGTGATCCAGCAAGTGGTTCACCCGCGACCGGGCGGCATCCGCGGCGGCCAGCACTTCCTGCTCGTCCGTCCGCACGTCTTCCTTCGCGTCGAACAGCGTCTCGTGACCCGTCACGTAGCGCTGCTTGCGGGTCATCTCGTCCGGAATCGAACGGGCGAAGTTCTTCATGATCGCCCAGGTGGCGTAGGTGCTGAACTTGAACCCGCGGCCGTAGTCGAACTTCTCGACGGCCCGCATCAGCGAGATGTTGCCGTCGCTGACGAGGTCGTCGATGCTCTCGCCGTTCGCGAGTCGCTGCTTGGCCTGCGAGTAGACGAGCCGCTGGTTGCAGCTAATCAGCACGTCGCGCACGTCCTTGACCCGTTCGCGCAGCTCGTCGAGTTTCTTCAACTCGGACACCTTCGCCCGCGTGGGGTCGATCGCTTCTTGCAACTTGTCGAGCTTGTGCTTCAGGAAGTTCATCTTGCGGAACAAGTGCTGCTCCTGGTCTTTCGTGAGCAACGGCCACTCGTAGAGGTGCGCCATCTGGGGCGGCACATCCTTGGGTGCGTGCTTGCCGAATCGCTTGGATTCGAACTCTTCGTGGGCCGGCATCTCGGTCAGCATGCCCGCTTCTTTCGAGGGGTCGTCGAAATCCGGGTTGAAGATGTAATCGACCGGTTGCTGAATCAGTTCCTTCGCACGGACCTCGTTGATCACGCGGTACATCGAGGAACGAGTGCGGCCGAACTGCTTGGCGAGGAGGTTCACGGGCTCTCCCTGTTGCTGGGATGTAAAAATCTGTTCCTTCGCGGTGGCGGTCAGCGAACCCACCATCCTGGGGAAGAGGGCGAGATCGGGATGGCCCCGATCGAAGTTTTTGATCGTGTAGCGAATCGCCTCCGGCGAGCGGCCCAACCGGTTCGCGATCCGCTTGCTCATATCGGTTAGAGAGGAACCGGTGTCCTTGAGTTCGCGGGCCAGCTTCAAAATGTCGTCCTTTTCGCCGTCGGTCAGGTGCGAGAACTTCGCCCCTTTTTCCACTAGGTCGCGATGCTCGGCCACGAACCGCTCGACGACACTTCGCGGGAACGCTAGCTGGCTCCGGCCATTCACCTTCACGCGGCGAGCCGTGAGCCCGCGAATCCGCCAGCGGGAAATCGTCTTGGTCGAAACCCGGAACGACTTGCTCACTTCATCCAACGTGAGAATCGGCTCGATCGTCTGCTCGATCGGCTGGGCCGGCACCGAGCGCTCGACTCGCTTGACGAACAGCGTGAGGTCGTGCTTCAGTTCCAGGCCCGAGATCAACAGCTCCGCGTGCGTATCGGAGCGGTAGTCGGTGATCCGAAAGCAGACGTACTGGTACGGATAGTTCTTGGTCGGGTCGAGTTCGCCGACGAGCTTTTGTGCGCGAGCCACTTGCTCCTGCCGGCGCGCGGGCGGGGCGTACCGAGTTTGCTGCTCGGTGAGTTCCTTCAGGGCTTGGCACTTAAACTCGCTCACGGCTCATCCTCCCGCTTACTGGTCGCTCCGCGACCCATCCATGTGTTGGGGCTATCCTGGTATTCGCATTCACGGGCTGCAGTATTTGCCTAATCTGGCATACCGCCGTTCTGGACGATCCTTACGATCCGCACTTGCGTCGGCTGCGATCATGGGATAGAAGCCGCAGCCTCACGGTTCACCGAGTTCGCTCGCCTCGCCTGCAATCAGGACGCGGGCCGGGCTCGTTCTCTCACGGTCTGACTCAATGCAAGACGCTTGCCGGACCAAAAAGATTTCGCGATCATCTCTCGCTCATCAATGTTAAGTGTTAATACCGAACGAGTTACGTTCATTTTCTCGTACTGAATATTTCTGGACATCGCTTTGTGCTCGGTTCGGCTTGCCGGCACTGGTCAGATTTACCGTGGCACGGGTGTGCGTTTTTGCAAACCGAATCCCTGCATATCTTTCCCATCTTTTTCCTCAACGCAAGCTCCGCAGCTTAAGCAGCCGGTAAAAACCGAATTTGCTACCCAGTAAACAACCGAAGCGGAGGGACTTGCATCAGCATTTTTTGGCTTTTGCGTTATGATGGCGTGGCCTAATCCCCGAAACCCGGTTTCTGCTTTGGAAACCGGGTTTCTTGTGAAGTCGGACAGAAACCCGGTTTCCAAAGCAGAAACCGGGTTTCAAGGCACATTAACGCCATGCTCCATGACGCTTCCAGCTGCCGAATCCTTTTTTCGGCCCTTCTCGTGGTCGCCCTCACCTCGCGAGCTCCAGCTCAGGATGCAATCGCGATTGCCGAAGCGTTCAAGCCGGGGCATGCCTACCATGTCGATGTTCAGGTCAAGGTGAACGGTAAACTGTCACTCCCCACGGTGAAGGGGAAGCCGCCGCAGCTGGTGCCGATCGAGGGCGTGAGCCGCCTCACGTACGACGAGCGCATTCTCGATTCGGACGATGCCGCGACTCAGAAGGCCGTGCGGGTGTACCGCGAAGTCGAGTTCAAGCGGGTGGTCGGCACGAACTCCCAGGACGCGGGAATCCGGCCTTCGGTTCGCCGAATGGTCGTGATTCGTACCGGCGAACGACGAGCCCCCTTCTCGCCCGACGGCCCGCTCACCTGGGGCGAAATCGACGTCGTTCGCACCGATGTCTTCAACCCCGCCGCGATCCCCGGCTTGCTTCCCAACGCTCCCGTGAAGCCGGGCCAAACCTGGAAGGCCACCGCGGCCGCCGTCGCCGAGCTCACCGACATGGAGAAGGTGGAGGAAGGTGGCCTCACGGTCGAGTTCGTCGGCATGACGACCCTCCTCGGCAAACCCGCCGCCAAGTTGCGAATTTCGGGCACGGTCCGCGGCGTGAACGAAGACGGCCCCAATCGCCAGAAGCTCGAAGGCACCGCGTACTTCAACACCGAAGCCGGGATCGTGAGCTACCTCTCGATCAAGGGCACCCACGAACTGCTCGATGGCGCGGGCCAGACCGTCGGCTCCATCGAGGGGCAGTTCATCATGACCCGGTTGCCGATCAAGGGTGGCACCGTGCTTCCAGCCGGTGGAGGGCTGCCAGCCGAGCTCTCCGATGCCTCGCTTCGCGGGTTGAACTTGAAGCCCGACGCCGAGAACACGCAACTCCTTTACGACGATTCCAACCTCGGGGTTCGCTTCCTCTATCCGCGCGGCTGGCGGGTCGGAGCCGTCCAGGGCAAGCAAGTGACCCTCGACCATTCCCGCCTCGGCGGAGGCATGCTCATCACCCTCGAACCGGCTTCCAAATTGCCCAGTGCCGAGGACTATCTGCGCGAAGTGACGGCGTTCTTGCAAAAGGAAAAGGCGAAGGTCTCGGTGCTGAACCAGCCCATCCGCGTTCGGCCCGAACCGGGCCAGCTCGACCGATTCACACTGGACGTGGAGTTCGAAAAGGAAGCCGCTCGATTGGAGTACGCCGTGTTGAAGCAGACCGATGGCGGAGCGACGATCGCGGCCCGCCTCCCGGCGGCGACCGCCAGCGACCTGAAGCTCGACTTCGAGCGCGTGGTCCGCAGCATGTCCATCACGAAGAAGATCGCGGAGAAGTGAGAATTTCCGGAGCGCACGCAGGCTTCGCTGCTTGACGCACCTCCGCTCGCGCGACACAATCACATTCCCAGAGCTTGTGGAAGTCCGTACACATGCCCATTTCCTGGAACGAAATCCGCCACAACGCAGTCGCGTTTAGCCGCGAGTGGGCCGGGGAGTCGCGGGAAGAAGCCGAGGGCAAAACGTTCTGGGACGAATTCTTCGCCATCTTCGGCATCAAACGCCGACAAGTTGCCGCATTCGAAGACCCCGTCAAGCAACTCTCGGATACTTACGGCTACATCGACCTTTTCTGGAAGAGTACGCTCCTCGTCGAACATAAATCTCGAGGCAAATCGCTCGACAAGGCCCACTCGCAAGCGATGGACTACATCCAGAGCCTGCAGAACTCGGGGCGCGGTGAGGAATGCCCCCGCTACGTCGTCATCTGCGACTTCGCTCGCATCGCGCTCCACGACCTCGATGACGGTACGACCGTCGAGTTCCCGCTCGCCGAGCTGCACGAGAACATCGACAAGTTCGCGTTCATCCCCGGCTACAAACAGCACCGGCTCGAAGCCGAAGATCCCGTCAACATTCGGGCCGTCGAACTGCTCGGCCACTTGCACGATGCCCTGGAGGAAGGCGGGTACGGAGGCCACGAACTCGAACGCTTCCTCGTCCGCGTCCTCTTCTGCCTCTTCGCCGAGGATACGGGCCTCTTCGAACGCAACGCCTTCACCGACTACATCGAGAACCACACGGGGGAAGACGGCTCCGACCTCGGCCCGCAACTGGCCCGGCTTTTTCAAGTGCTCGATTCGCCGAAGGAAAATCGCCAGAAGAACCTGCTCGAAGAACTCGCTGAGTTGCCCTACGTAAACGGCGAACTCTTCGCCGAACGGCTCGGCTTCGCGGACTTCAATCGCGCCATGCGGAATCGGCTGCTCTCGTGCTGCCGCTTCGACTGGTCGCGGATCTCGCCGGCCGTGTTCGGCTCGCTATTCCAAAGCGTGATGGAGCCGCGCGAACGCCGGCAAATCGGCGCCCACTACACCTCCGAACGCGACATCCTGAAACTCGTCCGCTCGCTCTTCCTGGACGACCTCCGCACCGAGTTCGATAAGGCGAAGCACGACCGGAAGAAGCTCGAAGCCCTCCACAAAAAGATCGGCGAACTCACCTTCCTCGACCCGGCCTGCGGCTGCGGCAACTTCCTCGTCGTGACCTACCGGGAACTCCGGCTCCTGGAAATCGAGATTCTCCAGGAACTCTACAAAGGCCAAAAGGTGCTTCACGTCCAGACGCTTTCGCGTCTGGATGTGGATGCCATGTATGGGATTGAAGTCGAGGAATTCCCCGCGCGCATCGCCGAGGTCGCGATGTGGCTAGTCGATCATCAAATGAATCAGCGGTTGAGCGAGGCGTTCGGCGAATATGTGGCTCGCTTGCCGTTGAAGAAGAGCCCGCACATTACGCACGGCAACGCGCTGCGAATCGACTGGAAGACCGTGCTGCCGCCGGAGAAGTGCAGCTATGTGCTGGGCAACCCGCCATTCGTTGGTGCGAAATATCAAACCGGCGAACAGCGTGCTGACCTTCAACACGTCGCTGCCAGCGTCAAGAATTCTGGTCTGCTCGACTACGTGACGCTTTGGTATTTTAAAGCAGCCGAGTACATCAAAGGCACATCAATTTGCGTGGGGTTCGTCTCCACGAACAGCATCACACAAGGCGAACAAGTCGGCATCCTCTGGAGCGAATTATTTCGACGCGGGATGCATATTCATTTCGGCCATCGCCCCTTTGCCTGGCAAAGCGAAGCCCGCGGCAAAGCGCACGTTCACGTCGTGATTATCGGTTTCGGGCTCGAAAACCGAACCGATAAGAAACTCTTCGACTACGAACTCGATGTCGACAAGCCGCAGGTTTACACGGCGAAGAATATCAGTCCGTATCTGGTAGAGGGTCCGGATGTTTTCATTCTCAATCGGAGCAAACCGCTTTGCAACGTACCCGAAGTCGGCATCGGCAATAAACCTATCGACGGTGGGAACTATCTGTTTACTGCGGAAGAACGAGATGAATTTCTCCTCAAGGAACCGAAGGCTCGCAAGTGGTTTCGTCGCTGGCTCGGTTCGGACGAATTCATCAACGGCTGGGAGCGATGGTGCTTGTGGCTCGGCGAATGCCCGCCGAACGAACTCGATGCGATGCCCGAGTGCATGAAGCGCGTCGCTGCGGTTCGCGCGTTCCGGAAAGCGAGCAAGAGCGAGCCCACGAGGAAACTGGCCGCAACGCCCACTCGCTTCCACGTCGAGAACATCCCGACCAGCCGGTACATCGTCATACCCAAGGTGTCATCGGAGCGCCGCCCGTACATTCCCATCGGCTTTGAGGATCCCAAAACGTTGATCAGCGACCTCTGCTTCGTGAACACGGAGATCACGCAATATCACTTCGGCGTCCTGACTTCCGCGATGCACATGGCTTGGGTCCGTCAGGTTTGTGGCCGACTCGAATCGCGTTACCGCTATTCTTCTAAGCTCGTTTACAACAACTTCCCCTGGCCCGAGTCGCCGACGGACAAGCAGAAGTCCGACGTGGAGGCGAAAGCCCAGGCCGTTCTCGATACGCGCAAGATGTTCCCCGCTGCTTGCCTGGCGCAGCTTTACAACCCGGATTCCATGCCGGCCGTACTCGCTAAAGCCCACGCCTCGCTCGATCGCGCCGTGGATGCCTGCTACGGCAAGAAGAAGTTCGCCGGGGATCGGGAACGCGTCGAGTATTTGTTCGCGCTGTACGAGAAGCTGACCGCGCCGCTCACCGCCGGATTGAAGTCTCCGAAACGCGGGCGTAAGGCCAAGGCAACCGATGAGACACCCGAGTAAGTCCACCGAGGAGCGTGCCGAGATTGTGGACCGGCGTGAGTACCGGAGTCGTTGCGAAGCCGCAAGCAACTTGTTCACTGGTTGAACAAGAACGCCTTGCTGTTGATCAGAGCCCAGACGATGTTCTCGTAAGCTTGCTTCTTGGACTTGTCGCTCTTCGCGATGTGGTCCAACGCCGCCTTCAACTGCTCGGGTGTGGGCTTCTTCGCGATGGCGAGCAGGAACAGTTCCTCGACCTTCTCGGCGTCCGGACGGGGATCCTTCACCATCTGTTCGGCACGGCCGCCGTTGCGAGCCAGCTTGTCCTGCACTTCGTTCGAATTTAACAAGTGCAGGCTCATCGCGAGGCTCGCTTCGTTCACGCGCTCGCACTCGCAGGCACTGATCCGCTGCGGGCGGCCCGACACGTCCAGGAAGTACGACCCGAACGATTCGTCGGGCAGCATGATCGCTCGGCTCGGCGCGAACCTGTCCGTCGGCAAACCCGCGAATTGCGTCGGGCTGTCCGTTAACTTGCAGACCGCGTCGAAGAGTACCTCGGCCTGCAACCGCTTCGGATAATAGCGGGCGTACGATTGCTTATCGGTCTGGTTGAACTCGTTCGGGTTGCTCGAAAGCTGGTAGGTGCGACTCTTGCAGATCGTCTTCACGAGGCTCTTGAGGCTGTATTTGTTCTCGACCAGATTTGCGGCGAGGGCGTCGAGCAGTTCCGGGTTCGCCGGCGGGTTCGTCACGCGCATGTCGTCCAGCGGGTCGACGATGCCCTTGCCGAAGAAGTGCGCCCAGTAGCGATTGGCGACGGCCTTGGCGAAGAACGGATTCTTCGGGCTCACGAGCCAGTCCGCGAAGAGTTGCCTCGGGTCTTCGTCCGAAGGCACGAGCATCGACTCGGCATCGAGCGGCTTCATTGGGGCGGATTGGCCCGTGCGTTTGTTGGTGACGTTGCCGTTGGGTCGAACGAAAAGCACCTGCTTGCCGTTCTGGCCATTGTTGTTCGGCTGCCCGGCGACCTGCACGTTCTTCTTGCCGACGCGGGCGAAGAACGCGGCGATGCCCCAGTAATCGTCCTGGGTCCACTTCTCGTACGGGTGGTGGTGGCAGTTCGCACAGGCGAGCCGTTGGCCGAGGAACACCTGGCTCACGTCGTCCACGAAGTTCTCGGGCGTCTGAACTTCGCGGTACCAGAAGGCGGGGGGCGATTTCGTTTCGTCGCCCACGGCGCAAACGATGTCGCGGACGAACTCGTCGTAGGGCTTGTCGGCGACGATGGCCTCGCGAATCCAGGTGTGGAACGCGAAGGTGCCGGCCGCGCGGTTCGACTGCTGGCGACGCTTCACCCGCAAAATGTCGGACCACTTGTTCGCGAAGAAGTAGCTGTACTCGGGCGACTCGACGAGAGCATCGACGAGCTTGTCGCGTTTCTTCGGATCCTTGTCCGCCGTGAAGTCGCGGATCGTCTTGGCGTCCGGCAGCGAGCCCGTGATGTCCAGATGGACGCGGCGAACGAACTGTTCATCGGTGCAGAGATCCGAGGGGGCGATGCCGAGTTCTTTCCATTTCTTGGCGGTGTGCTTGTCCACGACCGTTTGTTCGGGGAAGTCGAACTTGGGGGCGTCGCCGGGACGCGGCACGACGGCGCGGAAGACGCTGACCGTGCCCTGATAGCGAACCATAACTCCGGCCTGCCCGGTGATCGACAGCGTGTTGATGAGCCCGGCTTCGCTCGCGGTTGCCACGTCGGTGTCGTTGCTCTCGAACTGAGCGCGACGAGTTACGTCTTCCACCGAGCCATCGGAGTAGTGGGCGTACACGGCGAGTTGCTGGCGGGCGTTGCGGTCGATGACGCGGCTCTCGGGCACGACCGCGATCTTCACAATGGTGGGGTCGGTCTTGTTCCCGTAGGGTGCCCCCGAGGCGATCCACCGGCGCACGATCTTGTATTCTTCGCTGTTCACATCCATCTTCTTGCCGCCGCCGTGGGCCGTCGTGCCGCTCGCTTTCGAGAGCAGAATGCTGGCGTCGGGGCTGGCCGAGAATATGCGGCGGCCGCGGCCTTCTTTCAACAGGTTGTCGTAGTCGAAGGCGGCGTCGAAGCCGAGAAGCGAGAGGCGGAAGCCGTTCTGGCCCTGGATTTTGCCGTGGCAGCCGCCCGAGTTGCAGCCGAGTTTCGTGAACACGGGCACGACGTGATTCGAGAAGTTGATCGGCAGCGGGGCAAGCATCGACTCGGCCGTGACGGGCACCTTCACGGTGAAGCCGTTCACGGTCGCGGTGATCTCGGTGGTGCCGTTGGCGAGCGGGAAAACGCGGCCTTCGGACGAGACGCGAACGACCTTCGCATCGCTCACGGCGTAAGTCGCGGCCGCGGTCAGATCGACATCGCGGCCATCGGCCCGCTTGCCGGTGAGGAGTAACTGCGGGGCATCGTCCGTGCCGCGAAGTTTGAGGGCGGCGGGAAACGGAGTGACAGCCGTGATCGGTGCGGCCACGGCCGTGGCCGCGCCGACCGCAAGAAGTGAAACCAGAGCAGCGAGAAGGCGCGTCATTGTGGAAACTCCGAATACCGTTTAGCCGCGACGCGTAGTCTGCGGAGCGGAGTGCAACGCCGCCGGGTGTTGTCGAACAACCCGGCGGCTTACGCCGCTCGGCTCGCCGGCATACTCAACCGCCAACCAGTTCCTTGACCGGATCGCGTTCGTCCAGTACGTACATCGGGCGACCGGCACCGTTCGGGAAGGTCATCGACGGATCGATGCCGATGGCCCGGTACAGCGTGCTCATCACCTGCGGCACGGTGTACGGGCTGTCCTTGGGGCGTTCGCCCTTCGCGGTGCTGGCCCCCACCATCTGGCCCATCTTCAACCCGCCGCCGGCCACCATCGCACCCATCACCGGCGACCAGTGATCGCGACCCGCGTTCATGTTCACCTTGGGCGTGCGGCCGAACTCGCCCCACATCACCGTCACCACGTCGTCCTGCATGCCGCGATCGTGGAGGTCCTGGATCAGGTTGGCGATGCCGCGATCCACCTGGGGAAGTTGCTTCTTGAGTTGAACGAAGTTCTGGCCGTGCGTATCCCAGCCGCCGATGGAAAGGGTGACGCAGCCGACGCCCGCTTCGATGAGCCGGCGAGCCGTGAGGAACTGCTCGACGCCCTTGTAGCGTTCGAGCACGGCCTTGTCTTCCTTCTTCGTGTCGAGTGCATCGCGGACCACACCAGCGGTGACCATCTCGACGGCGCGTTCGGTGTAGGCGTCCATCCCCTTCATGGTGCCCGAGGCGTCGATCTCGCGGCGAGTGTCGTCGAATACGTCGAGCAGACCCTTGCGGGCGTCGAGTCGGTCGGCGGTCACGTTGTTCGCGAGTTTCAGGTTCGAGTTACCCTGGCCACCTGGGGTGAAGGGGCGATGGGCGACGCCGAGGTAACCGGGTTCCGTGCCGCGGCTCATTCCGCGAAGCGAGACGAACGGCGGCACCGGGCCGGCGCTCTCGCTTCGGAGCTTCGACACGACCGACCCGAACGACGGATGTTCGGCAAGGCGATTCACGCGGTCCGGGAAACCCGTGGTCACGAGCGTATCGCTGTGTTCGTCGACGGACACGATCGAGCGGATGGCGGAGAGCTTGTCCCACATCTTGGCTTGCATCGGGAAGTGTTCGCAGATCTGGACGCCGGGCACGTTCGTGTCGATGGGCTTGAACTCGCCGCGGAATTCGACCGGTGCCTCGGGCTTGAGGTCGTACATGTCCAGGTGCGACGGGCCCCCGGGCAAGTAGATCATGATCGCGGCTTTTTGCGATCGCGAACCCTGCTTGCGAGCCGCGGTGGCGGCATTCGCTTCCTTCATGCGGAGCATGTCGGCGAGCGTGAGACCCGCGCCGAAGGCGCCGATCTGCATGAAGTTTCGACGGGAGACGCCGTCGCAGAAGCGTTGATTCGAACCGAGGAATTGCAGCATGGTACCCTCAATTCTCGACGTGTGGTGGAGGTGGGACAGTCTGCCGGGTTGATCGTTTGTTGGCGGGAGGGAGCGGCAGATCCGGAAAGTCCGTCGGCAGGAAGCCGGATTTCCGGGAAGCAGCACTTCACAAATCTTCGCGTCTGCGGAAGGTGCCGTCAACTGAAATCTGAAGAAGATGGGGAAGAGTCGTGGATCGCATTATCGCTCCCATCGTGGCACCGGCATCTCCTCAGGCTGGGAGCCGTGCATTCCGCGAACGCTAATCGCAGCCGCGTCACGACCGTAGCACTGTTCGAACCAACTCACCGAGTCCCGGAAGCTCGCGCGATCGAATGGGTGCCCCTCGCGCATCTCGAGCGAAACCCAACCCATGTATCGGCGTTCGCGCAGTTGTTCGGCGAAGACCGCGTGATCGACCGTGCCCGACAACGATCGCCACGACAGCGAACGAGTTCGGCGAACGAGTCCGGATCGCCGGTCGAGGCGAAACGGGCCACCAGTTCCCCGTCGATTGCGGGGAGACGTGTGACCTGCCTGGCCCGTTCCACGGCCACTGCGAAGGCGCTGTGCGACATTCCCTTGCCTCCAACGGTCGGCATCGTGCCGACCTACCTCTTATTGGCTCGCCGTGGGTCAACCCTTCGATTGCGCGAAGAAATAATTCGTCGCCAACCAGCGAAGCGACTCCGCGAAAGCCGCGAGTTCGAACGGCTTCGGCTCGCGCATCTCGAGCGAAACCCAACCCTGGTATCGGCGTTCGCGAAGTTGCTCGGCGAAGGCCGCGTGATCGACTGTGCCCGACGAACCGGGCGCGTCGAGGTTCGGTTCGCTGACGTGGAAGTGCCTCAGCAGTGGGAACGCTTCCTCGAACGTCGCAGGAATAGAATCGCCGGCGAGCGTCATACAGCCGGTGTCGAGGTGGAGTTGAAAGCCGGGATGGTTCACGCGTTCGACGAGCGCGATGGCCTCGGCGGCACGCGTGATGAAGTCCGCACCGTACACTTCGGGGTTCGCCTCTAGCACCACGCAGGTGCCCGCGTTCGCCGCGATCTCGCCGAGTCGCGCGAAGAACTCCACGGCAATTCGCGAGCCTTCATCGGCAGGCATCGTTCCCACGCGGCGATTCTTCGGCGAACCGAACACGAGTGAGCCGGCCCCGAGCCGGGCACAGACTCGCACGATCCCCGCGAGGTATTCGAGCGTCTGTTCTCGGATGGAAGCCGACTCGAAGATGGTGAGTTCGGGCTTGCCGAAGAGAAGTGCCTGGGCCGCGACGATGGCGATCCCACGCTCGCTCCAGAAATGCCGATACTCGTCGATCTCGGCATCGGTCGCTGCCAGCGGATTCGGCCAGATCTTGGTCGGCGCGATCTCGATGCCGCCGATGCCGAGTTCGTTCAGAAGCAAGGCAACCGCAGCGTCCTGCTCGCGCGGCCAAGCGATGTTCGATACCGCGAGTTTCACGCGGCGACCCTCTTCAAAAGACGAATGCGTTCGCAATCCACGAACGACTTCAAGCCATCCAGTACCTGCGCGCGCGATTCGAGATAGCCTTCACTTCCGCCGAAGATCGCGGCATGATTCGTTCGCACGTCGTAGCACGGCGGCAACCGGCCGAGATCGTTCGCGAACTCGATGCCGAACGCGTGCCGTGCGACCTCCCGTACCGTCACCGGCGCGGTCGCGAAATTGACGAGGCTCAACCCAGCACCGAGGGCCGTCTCGATGTCCTTCCCGATTCGCTCCAGGTTGTAGAACTGGAACGAACCCTCGGCCGGGATCTTGTGCGTCTCGTTGTCGTGGAGCAGATCGTAGACGGCGTTCTTCTTCAGCCCCGGCCCGTAGAGCCCCGGCAAGCGCACCGCGAGCACGCGCGGGAAGTGATTCGCCGCCCGTTCTTCGAGCAGCTGGCGATTGAGGCCATAAGGTTGCTGTTCGTTCGGCTCGATTCGCGTGTCTTCATCCACGTTCATCGGAGTCGGATAGACATCGACCGTGGAAACGATGACGACCTCCCGGGCCTGGCAAAGTGAGATGCACGACCAGAGCCGATCGAGAATGGCGAGGTCGCCGAGGGGGTCGCCGTTGGCAATCCACTTGGCGGCGGGCATGCCGCTGACGACGAGCCGATCGAAGTGCTGCCCGCGAATCGCCTCGATATTCTTCGAGTTGAAGCACGCCTCGAAGTGGTGCTGAGCCGCGAGGTTGCCCCCAACGAATCCGGTGTGGCCGACGAGTGCATCCGGCATGATGGAACCTCTTACGGATTGAATCGGCCCAAACACGCGGCGAACAAGCATCGCAACACGCGCAGGTTGCCGCGTACGGGGCTGATCTTGGTCGGCGTCGGGCCGTGGGCCGGGTAGCGCCGCGCCACGGGAATCTCGCAGACGTTGAACCCGAGCCGCGCCGCCCGAATCGCCAGGTAGTAGTGCAGTTCGTAACCGGGGAACACGTCGCGGAACAGCGCGACGCGGGCATCTTCGAGGAAGCGGCGACTGTAAGCGCGGAAGCCGTTGGTCGTGTCCGTGTAGCGGAAACGGCTCGCCAGCGAGATCAGCGGCGCATGCAGGAACTTGACGCCGAGCCAACGCGGGAACGGCAGGTGCTCCGAGACGCCGCCGCGAATGAAGCGGGAACCTTGCACGTGATCGAAGCTGGCGTCGAGCATCTCGATGAAGCGCGGAATCGCGTCCGGGCCGTCTTTGCCGTTGCCGTCGATGGTGATGACGCCCCGGTAGCCGCGATCGAGCGCCCAGGCGAACGCCATCCGCATCTGGGCCCCGAGCTTGCCCGGCCCCGTCTTCGTGAGCAGGGTATTCACGCCGAGCGATTTCAATTTCTCCGGATCGGTTGAGCCATCGGTGCTGCCGCCATCCGCAATGATGATGTCGATCGCTGCGCCGCAGTGTTCCCGCATCGCCGCGAGTTGTTTGTGCAGCTTGTCGATTTCATTGATGACGAACACGCAGATGCAATAGTCCGACGATTTCGGCGCGAACTCTGTTGCACTATATGTGGGAACTTCGCGGACGCTCCCACCGGTTGCCACCGGTGGGCTTGGTTTCATCACTAACATCATTTCACTCCGATTTGTCCATCACATTCCGACGCGCCAAATCCGACAACATCACCGAACTCGCCTGATCGTCGCGTACGTGATAAAGCGGCCGATCGACCGACTCGTCGAGCAGGCGGCCGAGGTGCTCGCCGATCATCGTCAACATCACGAACACGAGGAAAAACATACCGCTGACCTGAAGGCTCAGCGTCGTCCAGCCGGGCATCACATCCTGTTTGAAGAAATAGACACCGACGACGTACAAGCTGTACAAGAGGCTCAGGAAGCTGCCGGCGAGCCCGAGCAGGCTGACGACGCGCATTGGGGCTGCGGAATGGTTCACGGCCATGGAGGCCGCGGTGCGGGCCGCCCGCCTCAGATTCACGCGAGGCGACTTCCCACTCCGCGAAATGAACTCGTACTCGTGAGTCGCGGTCGAGAGGCCGATCTCGGATGCGAGAAGTCCGAAGTATCGCTTGCGTTGTCGAACCCGCGTGAGGGCGTTCACCGCGGCCCGACTATGGCAACGAAACCCGCTGTTGACCCGCACCGGATCGAGGCCGAGGGCCGAGTGTGCGAAGCGGTAAAAGCCCCAGCGCAAGGCCCGATACAGCACACTCGGCGGCTGCGGGAACGGAGCGATGCCGAAGACGACGTCCGCGCCGCCGCGGCACTTCTCCACCATCTCGGGAATCTCGGCGGGCGGGTCAAACTCGGGGTGAATGGAGACGACGTAGTCGCCGATGGCCGCATCGAGCCCGGCCATCACGGCCGTTTCCGGTTTCATTCTTCGCGACAGCCGCACGTAGCGAATGCACTTGCGAACCTTCAACAATTCGCGAACGACCTGCGGCGTCTCGTCGCGGGAACCGTTATCGATCAGGACGAGTTCGAAATTCGTGTAGTGCTCGTCGAGCGTGCGGTAGACTTCGTCGACGAACGCGGGCAGGAACCGGGCATAACTCCGGAGCACCGCGACCACCGACACGAAGACATCCGCCTTAGGCATGCAAACTCCAAATCGCTAAGCCGCAAGCGGCTCGGAATACGTATTCCAGCCGAACTGTTTTCTCATCTCGTCGGCCACGTCGTACACGTTGTCGATTTTGCCGCCCATCACCACGTGGTAATTCGGAATGCCGTGATCGGGCCGGAACAGGATCGGCCGCGAATCGTCCGCTTCGCTTCGTGGCAACACGGTCTTCACTTCCCAAAGCGAGTCGCGGTATTCGCACTTCGCAAGCAGGGGCAGAAATCGAGCAGAGTCGCGGACCATGTGTGCGAACGCCGTGCGTTTCTCGTTGTCCTTCAACACCTCGTGAGCCGGGCGGTGCGGCTCGTTCGTGCCGTCGAACCAGTGTCCATGCGGCGTGTAGCGCACGTGGCTCAGTGTGTGCAGACCGCGCGGCGGGAACGGCATGCACGAGAAAAACGGCCCGTCCATCACCGTGACGCCGAGGCTCTTCAAGATCGGCGGCACTTCCACCAAGGCCATCTCCGCGAGTTCGTGCTTGAGTGGAATCAGGGGTAGCCCCGAGGCCGCGGCAATAGAATTCGTCTGCGAATACGTGCTGCACACGACCGTGCCCACATTCAGTTCACCCGACGCCGAGCGCACGCGAATCGAGCCACCCGGTTGCGGCCAAACTCGCTCAACGCTCGTATTGAGCCGCACTTCCACACCGGCTCGCCGCACCCGTTCCAGCATCACGCGACGCAACTCGGTCGAATCGAAGGCATACTCGCGAACGCGAAACACTTCCTCGATCAGAGCCCGATCGAAGAGCTTCCTCACCTCTTGCGCGGCGGGCTCGATCGCGGCACCGATGCGCTTCATACTCCCCGCGAACTGCTCGGCCGTCACCTTCGAGCCTTGTCGTGGGATGGCGTAGACCTTCTCGAAATCCGAGCGGACGGCGGAGCGAAACTCGGCGACGAATCGCGGGAAGTTCACCCGACTTCGCAACGCGGTGAGTACGCTGCGCGGGTAGTGGTAGCCGTTGTGAACGCGGGCTTGGTTCGAATAAGACGCTCGTTCCATCAAGCCCGGGCCGCGCTCGCACAACAGAACGCGGCGGAACTGCGAAGCCAGCACCTCGGCCAAATAGAGGCCGTAAAACCCGCCGCCAACGATCAGTGCATCCCAACGTTCCATGTCACGCGGCCGCCTCGTGGGAGTCGGACTCGAAGCTCGCGGGTCCGCAGATGCCGCGTTTCGAACTTCGGATGAAGTCGATGAGTTCGCGCACGGCGGGGATCGAGCCGAGTTCGGCTTCCATCCGCATGAGTGCCGCCGAGATCGTGACGCGTTCGATGTAGATGAAGCGGAAGGCGCGGCGAACGGCCTGAATCTCGTTGGTGGGCACGCCGGCGCGGCGCATGCCGATCACGTTCACGCCGCAGACGCGGTTCACATCCTGCATCACCCAGAAGGGCGGAATGTCCTTGCTGCTGGCGGAGGAGCCGCTGAGGAAGGCGAGTCGCCCGACGCGGCAGAACTGATGCACGGCCGAGTTGCCGGAGAGAAAAACGCGGTCGCCGGTCTCGACGTGCCCACCGAGGAGGGCACAGTTCGCGAAGATGGCGTTGTTCCCGACGAGGCAATCGTGGGCGACGTGGGCTCCGGCCATGAAGAGGTTCGCGTCGCCGATGCGGGTGACGCCGGAACCCGGCCCGACGCCGAGCGGCATGGCGCGGTGGACGGTCGTATGTTCGCGGAAGGTATTGCCGTTGCCGATCTCGACCGCGGTGGGTTCGCCCTTGTACGCGGTGTGCTGTGGAGCGCCGCCGATCACGCAGGACGAGCCGAAGGCATTTTCGCGGCCCACGGTCAGCGGGCCGATGAGATGGGCGTGCGAATCGACGGAGCAGCCGGAGTCGAGCGTCACCGGGCCATCGATCACGGCATAAGCCCCAATGCGCACATCGTCCGCGAGTTTCGCCTCGGAGGAGATGATCGCCGTGGGGTGAATCAGCGGTGGCATGGGCATCCTTTCCCAGTCCACAAGGCCTTCCTGGCCAAGCGGGTCTCACTGTTTACGTCATTCGCCGAGGTCGTGCCAAGTCCAATTTTCCCGTTCTGCCGACGAAACACTCTCCGGGTCGAGGAGTTTGCGAACCTGCTTCGGCCAAAGCGAGTACGATAGTTCCATCGAGAGACGCATTTCGAGGCTTGGACATGGTCGGCCTGTACCGCTGTTCGTGTGGCCACTCTTGGACGGCAGGCTCGGAATGCGATCCGTGCCCGGCTTGCGGATTGACTGTGAACGCGACGGCCGACCCCACGGCTCCGGACCAAACGCTCCTCCACGTCGAATCCGTTCCGGGCTCGAACGGCTCGTCGTTTGCCTCACTGCGAGGCGATTTCTTGCGAGCGAACGACCCCTTCGCGATCACCCGCGATGCCCTGGCTTCCGAGGAACCGACCTCGGGAAACCATCCGACCCAGGACTTCGCCGCGTCTCCGGTTCCGGGCTACGAGATCTTTGAAGAACTCGGCCGCGGCGGAATGGGAGTCGTGTATCGCGCTCAACAATCGGGTTTAAACCGACCGGTCGCCCTCAAGATGATCCTCGCCGGCTCGCACGCCGGCCCGGTGGAACGCGAACGCTTCCGGCGCGAAGCCCAGGCGGTCGCGGCCCTCCAGCATCCGAGCATCGTCCAGATCTTCGAGATCGGCGAAGCCAGCGGGCACCCGTACCTCGCCCTCGAACTGGTCGATGGCGGCAGTCTCGCCCAACACTTGAACGGCAGTCCGTGGTCGGCCCGCGATTCCGCCGAACTGGTGGAACTCCTCGCCCGAGCCGTCGAGTACGCGCACACGCAGGGCATCGTTCACCGCGATCTGAAGCCGGGAAACATCCTGCTCAGCGCCAAGCGCGAGGTGCCGACGGCCTTCCAGACGGCACGATCCTCGATGCCCAAGATCACGGACTTCGGGCTCGCCAAGCGGCTGGACGAAACCGTCGGGGGTGAAGGGGCGACCAAGACCGGCGCGGTGATGGGCACGCCGAGCTACATCGCGCCCGAACAGGCCTCGGGCAAGACGCGCGAGATCGGCCCCGGCGTGGACATCTACGCCCTCGGTGCGATCCTCTACGAACTGCTCACCGGCCGCCCGCCGTTCCGCGGCGAGACGCCGCTCGACACGGTGCTGCAAGTCATCAACGAGGATCCGGTTTCGCCCAAGAGCTTGCAGCCGAACGTGCCGTGGGACTTGCAAACGATCTGTTTGAAGTGCTTGGGGAAGAGCCCCGCGAAGCGTTACACCACGGCCCTCGCGCTGGCGGAAGACTTGCGTCGCTATTTGAACGGTGAGCCGATCCTGGCCCGACCACTCTCTTCCTGGGGCCGTAGCGTCAAGTGGGCCAAACGGCACCCGGCACTCGCCGTCCTCGGCATCGCGATCGTGACCGCGACGCTCGCATTCGTCTCGGTTCTCTCGGTGGCTTACGCTCGCATCAGCGAGGCCGTTCAGCAGAAGGAAGCGGAGGCCGAGGCGGCCCATACGGCCCGCGAGAAAGAAGAAGGCGAACGCAAGCGGGCCGAGGGGCTCGCCGCGGAGAACGACAAGGCTCGGGCCGCGGCCGTGGCTCAGGCCGAACAGTTAAAGCTCGAGTCGGAACGCAATCGCCGAGGTGCCTACGCCCTTCAGATCGCTCAGATCGCGGCTCTGTGCGAACGCGATCCCAAGCGCGCCCAGACGCTTCTCGAGGACTCCGTCCGCTGCCCGAAGGACCTCCGCGACTTCGCCTGGGCCTACCTGCACCGGCTTTGCCTGCGCGAAGACCGCATCTACGGCGAACATCCCAAGGGGGATGCACTGCACGCCGTCGCGGTGTCCCGCGGAGGAACGTTCGTTGCCACGGCGGGCGACGGTGGAGTCGTTCGCATCTGGGATCCGCGAACGGCCCGCACCTTCGGCATCCTCACCGGGAACAAGGATCGCATTCTAGGGCTGGCGTTCAGCCCCGATGGCAGCGTGCTCGCCAGCGCCGCCGCCGACGGCACCGTCCGGCTCTGGGAGTTCCCCGCCGACATGCTCGACCTCGCCCGCCGCACCATGTCCACGTTCACCTTCCTGCACGACTTCGTCGCGCCGTTTCAACTGCAACCGGCTCTCACGCTGCTCGGTACTCCGGGGAAACAAGCCTACTGCGTGACGTTCAGCCCGAATGGGCGGATGCTCGCCGCAGGTTTTTCCGACGGAGCGGTCCGTTACTGGAAGATGGACGGCTGGCGGCCGAACCTGCTCGACGTCGCGGGTCTCGGCGGCCCGGGTAGCGTCGCGCTCTGGCGGACGCGTTCTCCCGCTTCGCCGGAGCGAACGAGTGGGGCGTGGAGCCAGGGACCGATCGCCGTTCGCAGCCTGGCGTTTTCGCCGTCCGGCCGCTTGCTCGCCGTGGGACGCCAAGACCGGAGCGTCTCGATCGCCGTCGCCGACCAGGAGATGGACCGCTTTTTCTCCGCGACGGGTGCCCCGTACGTCGTCCGGAGCCTGGACCGCCACGCCGACGCCGTGACCGCGCTCGCCTTCACGCCCGACGAGAAGACGCTCATCACCGCGAACAACGGCCCGTCGCCGACGATCCTGCTCTTCGACACGCAGACCTGGAAGGAAGAGCGCCGGTTGATCGGCCACACGGACGCGATTCAATCGCTGGCCGTCAGCCCGGATGGAACCATGCTCGCCAGCGGCGGCGCGGATAAGACCGTGCGGCTCTGGGATCTGGAAGAAGGCCGCGAACGCGCCACGCTGCTGGGTCACGATCGAGACGTGTACGGCGTCGCGTTCGGCACCGACCGCAAGACCGTCATCTCGGCTGGCGGCGATGGCCTCGCCAGGGTTTGGCTCACGGGCATACGCCCGAACGAATCCGCCAACGTACTCTCGACACGCGATGGCCAGCTCGCCTCCGCCGCCCACGATGCCCACGGCCTCGCGTTTCTGTTCGCGGACAGTTCCGGCCGCCTCTCCGTTCGCATGGCCGACGTGGCGAACGGCCGCCGCGAGCCGCGACCCGGGTCGCTCGACTTCTGGACCGTTCCCATCACCTGGCCGACTTATTCGGGTGTGCCCGCGGTCGCTTCCACCCCGGATGGCCGCGCGCTGTACGCCGGGTGCAACGATTGCCTCCTGCTCTGGCGGTTCCTCCAGTTTCGACCGAAGGGCAAGGATCCTTCCGCCATCTCGCTCCCCCTCGCAGCGCCCATCGTGGTCCCGGTGCCCAAACCCATCCGCGCGATCGAGACCAGCCCGGACGGAAAACACCTGGTGACACTCGACGAAGAAGGGGTCCGACTCTGGAACGCGTTCGAGCTGTGGCCCGGTTTCCTGACCGTGCCACCCTCGTCGCCCAAGGCCGAGAAAGTCGTCCCGAGCAAACTGATTCACGCCACTGCCGAGGCACACACGCTGGCCTTTCACCCTCACGGCGATCGACTCGCGATCGGCGTCGGCAGTCGAGTCAAAGTCATCGACCTGGCCGGGAAGGAACTCGCCGACGTGGAGATGCGACCCGAATGGCCGGGGCGACTGGCACTCGCCTTCGATCCGGACGGCTCCATGCTCGCGGCCGGCGACGAGGGCGGCCTCATCCGCGTCTGGCGAATGGACCCGGTCGGTCGCCTCGCCCATCAAACCGATCTGGTCGGCCACACCGGCGCGGTCACCAGCCTCAGTTTCACACCCGGTGGCCGCACGCTCGCCTCGGGCGGCGCCGACCGCACCGTCGTACTCTGGGATCCGATCACGGGCCAGGAACGCCTCACGCTCACCGGCCACGCCGACCGCCTACTGCAGGTGCAGTTCACCACCGACGGCAACACGCTGATCAGCGTGTCCCGCGACGGTTCCGTGAAGCGCTGGCGCTCCGAAGTTCGACAACCGCCGATGCCGCGCGACCCGCCGCGAATGGCGATGCCCGGACCGCGACCGAAGTGAAGCCCTCCGGGGTGGCACCGGCTTCCAGCCGGTGTTTCTGGGTGGCACCGGCTGGATGCACGTCGCGACCGGAATCTCGCGCCGACCTCCCGAGACACCGCATAGACCGTCTCCCGCACTCCCAACTCTTCCCAGATTCCGCAGATTGCCTTTGACGCTTCATCCACCCAAATCTACCATCCTCTTAGCGGGCGCTCACCGCTTCACCCCAACGCTACGCACCCAGGAGGATTGAGATGTACAGCATCGTGTTAATGGCCGCGATCGGGACGGGGCCGGGAGCTTCCGGAGCCGACCAGCCGGGGGCGATGATGGCCGCGCCGCCGGTGATGTTCGTGGGATGTGCCGGTTGCACGGGTTGCACGGGTTACGCCGTTGCCAGTTGCTATGGCTGCTGCGGCGGCCGCGCCGGGTTCCTCGGCCACAAGCAAAGCTGCCACGGTGGCTGCGGCGGAGTTGTGTCCTCGTGCCACGGTTGCTGCGGTGGCGTGGCTTATTCCTCCTGCCACGGCGGCGGGCTGTTCCACCGCCATCACGCCGCTCCGAGCTACGGATGCTGCGGCGGGTCGTGCTCCGGATTCACGGCAGGCTGCTGGGGTTCCTGCGCCGGAACCGGTTCCGCCTACGGCTACGGACCGAGCACCCACTTCTACCCAAGCTACGCCACCCCGATTCAGACCGGTGCCGCGCCGTTCCACTACGCCCCCGGCACCTACTCCGCTCCTCCGGTCGAAATTCCTCAGTCCAAGATCGAAGGTCAGAAGGGCGCGAGCTTGAAGTTCAACCTCCCGGCCGGCGCGGTTCTGTTCGTCGACGGGCAGAAGACGCCGGGCGAAGGCACCGACCGTTCGTTCTTCACGCCGGCGCTGGACGTCGGGCAGAAGTACTTCTACGATGTGCGGGCCGAGATCCTGATCGACGGGAAGACGATCGTGGAAGAGAAGCGCGTGGTGGTGGAAGCCGGCGCTCAGATCAGCGAATCGTTTCCGAAGATGATCGCGGCCGTGGCGGCTTCGACCACCGTGGCCGGGAAGTAATCGAGTTCCCAGGGCGGGAGCCCTGGGACTTGCTCCGCGGCGTCCGTCTTCGCCGCGGAGCGCCTTGCTGGTCCTCTCATGCCGATGTCCCCCTATCCCGTTCTTTGCTATGCTCCGGGTTGTTCGCGACCGGCGGCGTTTAAAATTGCGGCGCGCTGGAACGACGGTGCCACCGAAGAATTGAAGACCTACTCGCTCGCTTGCCCCGACTGCCTCACGGATCGTTTCGAAGACGCGATTCTGAGGCGAGCCGCCTGCCGACTCGCACCGGGCGAAAGCCTGGAAGCACCCGGCATCTACGAACTCCATCGAGGCGACCGCGACAAGATCCTGAAGCGCTGCCCCGCGTTTGAAGTGAAGCCCGTCACATCTTGATGACCTTCATTCGCCGTGAGATTTCCTCGACGGGAATGAGTTCGCCCTGGCCCGACCCGGGGCAGACGCCTTCCGTTTGCTCCCACGTCTCGCGGCTCTCGAGGTTGCTATTCCAGAACGGCCAGGTGCCGCACTGCGGCGGGCGGACGGAGTAGATGGTGCAGCCTTCGCCGCGTTCGAAGAAGACGCAGTCGCCGTTGGCTTTCTCTTTGAGCGTTCGCCGGGCCTTGGCGCGCCGCGTGTAGAGTTGCGTCACTTCCTCGATCGATTGCTTGCGGAACTTCGCGATTGCTGCGAGCTCTTCGTCGGTGACCCAAACGTATCCCGGCTCGCCGGTGCAGCACTTCCCGCACCGCGTACACGAGAACTGCAGGCCGTCGGCATACCAGGGCTCAGCCACGTCGTCGCTCATGCAGATCCTTCTGTCGCGGGGTACTCGTCGCGCGGCTCGCCTTACCGTGCGCCGCTTCATTCGCTACACCTAGTCTATTGCGACTGGCGAGCCATCCACTCCGGAATCTTCGATGAGCCAGCTGTTTGGAGTGGCACTGCGGGGCACGGGGAGTTGCCTGCCGGCCCGAGTGGTGCCGAACGAAGAATTCACCGACATCCTCAACCTGGAAACCTCCGACGAGTGGATCCGGACGCGCACGGGCATTCGCGAGCGCCGCTTCGCGGCCCTGGGCGAGACATCGGCAAGCCTCGGCACCATCGCGGCTCGCCGGGCTCTGGAATCCGGCGCGATCGAGGCCACCGAGATCGACCTCATCGTCTGCGCCACGGCGACACCCGACCTGATGTCGCCCTCCACGGCCTGTCTGATCCAGGCCGCGCTGGGTTGCCGGCACATCCCCGCGTTCGACATCTCCGCCGCCTGCTCGGGCTTCCTCTACGGCCTGTCCGTGGCCTCGCAGTTCATCCGCAATGGTTCCGCCAAGAATGCACTCGTCGTGGGAAGCGAAGTCCTGAGCCGGGCGCTGGACTTCACCGACCGGAACAGTTGCATCCTGTTCGGCGACGGTGCCGGTGCCGTCGTGCTGTCCGCGAGCCCGAACCTGAACGGCGGCTTCCGCAACATCCGGCTCTTCTCCGACGGCACGCGCCAGGAACTGATCCAGGTGCCGAGCAAGGTGACGCCGAACCCCGCGCCGGGGGCCCCGCTTCAACCGCGCCTCGAATTCCTCCGCATCGTGGGCCGCGAGGTGTATCGATTCGCCGTCACGCGGATGATCGAACTCATCGAGCAAGCGGAGATCGATTGCCGCGAGATGGGATTGAGCGGCATCGACGTGCTGATCCCGCATCAGGTGAACGGTCGAATCATCGACGCGGCCTTGGAAGCCACCGAGTTCCCGCGTGAGAAGGTCGTCGTGAATCTGGACAAGTACGGCAACACCTCGGCGGCGAGCGTGCCCATCGCGTTGGACGAAGCCTTGCGAACCGGCCGCTGCAAGCCCGGCGACACGGTGCTGCTCGTCGCCTTCGGAGGCGGGCTCACCTGGAGTTCCGCCATGCTCACACTTTAGAACGCAGACGCTTCACTCGATCATCCAAACGCGCACGCTTCCGTCGCGGCCACCGGCGGCGAGCGTCTTGCCGTCCGGCGCGAACCGCACAGTGTGAAAAGCGCGGCCACCCCCCCGCAGCACCTGAAGCGGAGCGCCGGTTTCCACGTCCCAAATGCGAACCGTGCCATCGCCGCCTGCGCTAGCGACAACCGTTCCATCCTTCCCGAAACTGACGGAGAATACGTCGCCCTCATGGCCTTTGAGCACGCGGAGTTGCTTGCCGGGCATCGGGTCCCAAATTCGAACGGTGCCATCCCATCCGGCACTCGCAAGCCGTGGGTTAGCTGTTTCCGTGCTGTAGGCTACGCCATAAACGGGGCCCGCGTGCTGTTCGAGCAACATGGGCTTGTCGCCCTTGGTGGACGGCAACGGCCACAACTTGACGACACCGTCGGCACCGGCGCTCGCAAACTGTTTCGAATCGGGTCGCACGGCCAAGGTGTGTACCGTCCCCTTCCCAGGCAACTCGACAGGTGCTTGTTCCTGCAAGTTCCAAACCATGATCATTCCCGCGCGATCCCCCGTGATCACGCGCTGCTCGTCGGGCGTGAACGTCGCGGACTTGGTGGAGGCACCCGGGCCGAACTTGCGATCGGCCTTGTTAGTCGAGAGGTCGTAGACCTCGACTTCGAGATCGTCCGAGGGAGCAACCAAGAAGCGGCCCGATTTCGAAATGTCGAGGCTCCAAACGTGCCGCCCGGTTCGCGGGAACGTGACGGTGCTGAATTGGTCGCTCACGTTGTAGAAGGCGATGGAGCCGTCTTCGGAACCGATGGCGAGCGACTTGCCGTCCGGTGTGAACCCGACGGCCCAAACCGGTCCAGCCTTGCCGGGGATGGTGAATTTGGGCGCGAGGCCGGGCTCGACCACCGAGGCATTCGCATTCGCGACCACCGTGGGAGCCGGATTGGAACTCGGCCACAGAGCGACGGCCAACGCACCGAGCAAGATGCCCGCCAACAGCGGCAGGACCTTGAACGAGACCGACTTCCAACAAATGGGTTTGCGCGAACGCAGCGCGTAGGCCGAGGCCTTGCCGCAACCCGGCATCTCGACTCCATCGCGAGCCAGTTCGAGCGAAAAGATCTCGGCCACTTCCGTCGCGGTCTGGAATCGCTCGGCCGGATCCTTCGCCAGCAATCGGTCGATCACGTCCGAGAGCCACTGCGGCGTACTCGGGTCGAGGTCGTGGATCGCCGGTTGCGTTTCGTCGGCTACGCGGCGGAGTACGGCGAGCGGCGTTTTGCCGTCGAACGGATGCTTGCCGGTCGCGGCTTCGTAGAGCACGCTGCCGAGGCTGAAGAGGTCCGAGCGATGATCGACGGTCTCGCCGTGGGCCTGTTCGGGGGCCATGTAGAGCGGCGTGCCGGCGACGAACCCGGTGCGCGTGAGCCGCACATCTTCGAGGCCGCGGGCCAGGCCGAAGTCGGTCAATTTCACGCGGTCGCCGACTTCTTCGATCAGGATGTTGCCCGGCTTGATGTCGCGGTGGATGAGCCCGCCGGCGTGGGCGGCCGCGAGCCCGGCGGCGGCCTGCTGCCCGAGCTTCGCCACATCCACGGACGAGAGCTTGCCCACGCGCTTCAGCCGCTGTTCCAGCGATTCGCCCACCACCAACTGCATCACGAGATAAGGCAGGCCCGACGCGTGATCTTCATCCACCTGATAAACGGCGACGAGGTTATCGTGCGTGACCGCTGCGGCAGCGCGGGCCTCGCGGCAGAACCGCTTCCGCGCCACGTCGTTATTCGCCAATTGCGGGTCGAGCACCTTCACCGCAACGTCTCGCTGCAAGTGCGGATCGTAGCCTTGCAGCACGACGCCCATCCCACCGCGGCCGACGACGCGCTTGATGTCGAAGACGCCGAGCCGGCCGATGAGGGTCGAATCGCCCGTGGCTTGCAGGAATTTCAGATCGAGGTCGCCGGTGGAAACAGGCTCGGCTCCGGAGGGCGTGTCGCCGTTCCGCGAGTAGTCTCCCGTGGAAGCGACTTCGCGTGCCACGGCAGAGAGCGCAGGCCACATCGCGGAATGGCTCGGCGTTCGCTCCTGACGGCAGGCGCGAACCACGGTCGTGAGCAGCGGATCGCCACCCGCCGCGAGCGACTCCATGCGATCCTGGCAGCCAGCGCACGAGCTGATGTGTTCCGTGAGAACGGCGGCGCGAGCCTCCGGAACGCGGTCGCGGATCAGCCGCTCGAGTTCGCCGGTTTGAGGACAGTGAGTTGGCATGGGTCCTATCCTGGGGCGGTCCGTTTCTTGGGCCGCCGCTACACGTTGTCTTCTTCGTCTACCATCTTGCGCACCGCATCTCGCAGCCGCGCCAGCACCCGGCTTTTGGCGACGTACACGGCACCAGGGCTCATCTTTAAGCCCGCGCCCACTTCACCCGCGGGCTTCCCTTCGACCGCCGTGCCCCAGAAGGCCTGCCACGTGGCGGTTTGAAATTCGCCCTTCACCAGGTCCATCGCCCGATCGGTGAGCCCCTGCTGATATTCGCGCTCCCAGTCGGCATCGGGTCCGTCTTCCTCGCGGGCCGGAACCGCTTGCAATCGCTCGTAGGCATCGCTGTCGCCGGAG
Organism: Gemmataceae bacterium; assembly: GCA_043733485.1. Lineage (GTDB taxonomy): Bacteria > Planctomycetota > Planctomycetia > Gemmatales > Gemmataceae > Urbifossiella. The sequence continues at coordinate 5,961 of JAYTGN010000372.1, read as the reverse complement.
GCGCGGGGTCGATTCTTCTGGCTGCCGAGGAAGTTGTAAATCTTGTTCCGCGTCACGGTGTACAGCCAACCGCGGAAGGTGCCTCGCTTCGGGTCGTACTCCATGCGATGGGCATTTCTCGCCACACTGCGGAGCACGTCCTGCATCAGGTCGGCGGCATCCGCGTCTTGCAACCCACGGTTCCGCGCGAAGCGATACACCACCGGTCCGTACAGGTCGAAGAACTCTCGCCACGCATCCGCATCCCGCCCGTCGCGCAGGCGGGTGAGCAAGGTGACGCGGGTGAGGGGCGCTTCGGCCATACGGGTGAGCCCACGGAGTGATACCGTCAGGACGCCTGGGACTTACAGCCCGGACTCGCAAGAGAGGTGAACGGGAGGCCTGGGTTCTTGCATATTATGGAGGGCGCGAAGCGGGGATAAGTGCGCGGCCCCAGACGACCCATCGGAACGGCCTATAGAACCGATGCCCGAGGCAGCAGACTCTCGATGAGATCGCAGGCCGTGGCCGTGGGGTCGCCTTCCTCCATCAGTTCGGCAACGTCCTTGCATCGCATGATCGTGGCCGGCGAGTCCAACAACTCGAACAGAGCTTGGGCCACCCGTGGACCGGTGAACCGGCGCGGCCAGACCCGCGAACCGACACCGAGGGTTTCGAGACGCCGAGCGTTGTCCGGTTGATCGAAGGCCAAAGGCATGACGAGTTGCGGCACGCCCGCTGCCAGACCTTGAGCGCAGGTGCCGATGCCGCCGTGGTGTACGACCGCCGCCGCGCGCGGGAACACTTCGCTGAACGGTGCATATTCGACGTGGAGAATCGTCGTCGGGAGGTTCGCGGGAATCTGCTCGCGGCCCTTCGCCAGCAGCAGACCGCGCTTGCCGAGTATCCGACACGCCTCCACCGCCGTGGTGAAGTACGGCTTCCCTTGCCGCATCGCGGAGCCAAACGAGAAGGCGATGGGTGGATCGCCGGCGTTCAGGAATGCTTCCAACTCGGGAGGCAACGGTGCGGCTCCCGCCTGATCGAATCGCACGAAGCCCGCGTGCCGAAACTGCGCCGGCCAATCGGGCGCGTCCGCGTACCACTTGGGAAAGAGGCCGATCGTTCGATCCGGAGAATGGACCCAGCGGCCGAAGATTCGCTTCACCGGCGGCAGCCCGAGTTCGCCTCGAAACTCGTTCACCACGGGCGAGAGCATCGGGTCCACAATGCGGCGGTCGCCGTACCAGAAGAGCAGCGAACGGAGCCAGTGCGGCCACCAGCTTCGCATGCGGAGTTGTGCGAACTCCGGCGGGTTCGCCACGCTTTGCATCACCGACGGTTGCAAGTGAACCGTGGCCAGCGGGATGCCCGGCTTCTCGTTCGCCACCCGCGCCCAAAAGGCGAGCATCCCCGCAAGCAGCACCGTGTTACCTGGGATGTTCCGTTCCACGATTCGCCGATAACCTTCGCGAAGGTGGCGGCGGAGGATGTCGCTTTGGCCGAGGATGTTCCGCATCGAGCGGCCGGGGTGCCACATGTCCGGATGGTTGATCATGCCCTCGAAGTCGGCCTCGGTACCGACCGGGGCGAAGCCGAACCCATGACCCTCAATGAGGCCGCGAAACGACTCGGACGTAATGACGTGGACGTCGTGACCGCGTGCCCGCAGCGCGAACCCGAGGCCGAGGAACGGGTGAACGTCGCCGTGGCTTCCGAGCGGTGCAAGCAAGACTCGCATGGATCTGGGCTCGGAGTGAGAAATAGAAGGGTAGACCAGGGCAAAGGAATGAAACGGCTCGGAAAGAGGCGACGGCGAGAGGGGAAGTTAAATGACGCCTTGTTCTGTCAGTATTTTACGGCAGCCTTCGGGCAAGAAATCGGAACTCGCGGCACCGACTCTCATCCTTGCCAACAGTTCTGCCGAAACTGGTGAGTGCGGTTTGAGCTGCCCGATCTTGACGACGGCTTCCAGCTGTGCTGTCGTCGCCGATCTCGCATCTTTGTAGCGAACCGCCGTTTTCCGATTGACGAAGGGATGCTCGCCGCTTTCGATGATGCACAGTTGCTCTTCGTTTGGCGTATGCGTTGTGAATGAGACCATCACAACTCTGCCGTCAAGTGATGGGTTTGAGATAACCACATAGAGGTGGTTAAATGGAGGCGGAGGCAGGAAAGTGTCCCCCTCACTCATTTCGCCTCCGCGAAGAGCTTATCGAAAAAGGCGCGCTCCTGGCTGTCTTGTAGGATCTCGGCCTTTTCGGTGCCGCGACCAACGGCCTCGATAATCACTTCCGCAGGAATGGTTGTCGAGGTATTCTTGACGTAGGTCTTCGTGTACTCATCGAACTCGTGAGTCGCATCGGCCACATCCCAGTCGTCTTTTTGAGAGTACGCTGCGGAAATATCGTTCAGCAGATTCACTTCGTGCCGCGAAAGTGCCGATACCCCCGGATCATGAGAGAGGACCACTCGGTATGCGTCGTTGTCGAAGTGCCCGGACCACTTTTGGCTGTCCCAGTGACCCCCCTTGATGAGGTTGTAAACCTCATCGTGGATAGGCCCATATTTCATGGCAACCAAGCGACCGCCGACAATTGGGCGTCCGTGCTTGGCGAGGCTTTCTCGGTCCGCAAGATAGAGCAAGGCGAGCAATCGCTTGCGGCCCATTTCCTTGTGCGGGATGAGCCTTAACAGCACCGCTGCCGCCTCGACCGCCTTTCGTGTATCGTGATGAAAATCCATGGTTTCCCCCGATCCTTTGACGAGATTGGTCCTCTCGAGGTTCAACACTCCTCACACATACGAATACATCGTATCGGGAAACGCTAGTCCCGTAGCGGCCTCGGACGAGCGAAACCCGCAATCCTGGTACGACTAGACGAGTTTGCCATCGACTCGCTTCCGAATTGGCCAATGCTCCTGCATCACCTGTTTCATCTCGCGCACGGCACGCTCCATTCCCACGAGGACGGCCCGCGACACGATCGAGTGGCCGATGTTCAACTCCTCGACGCCCGCAATTCGCACGATTGGCTTCACGTTCTGGTAGTTCAAGCCGTGCCCCATGTGAACGTGCAAACCCAAGCCCACGGCGTGGCTCGTCGCCCGTTCCAATTTCATCAACTCGACCGCAATGGCGAACGCACCGACGGCCTCCGAGTAGCTTGCGGTCTGGAACTCGATAGCGTTCGCGCCCAGTTTCTTGGCCTGATCCACTTGTGCGCGATCCGGGTCGATGAACAGCGACACGGGAATGTCGGCGGACTTGAGGCGTTCGATCGCGGAACGCGTGGCCGACTCAGTGGCGATGACGTCGAGGCCGCCTTCCGTCGTGAGTTCTTCCCGCTTCTCGGGAACGAGCGTGGCCTCGTCCGGCTTCACCTTCAGAGCGATGGCCACGATCTCGTCCGAGCAGGCCATCTCGAGATTGAGCCGCGTCGCGACCGTCTCCCGAAGCAAATACACATCGCGATCCTGGATGTGCCGGCGATCTTCGCGGAGGTGGACGGTGATGCCATCGGCACCGCCGAGCGTGGCGAGCACGGCCGCTGCAACGGGGTCGGGCTCCCGAGCTCGCCGAGCCTGCCGCACCGTGGCCACGTGATCGATGTTCACGCCGAGTCGGATCATGGAGGAATTGTAGCGTTGCGGGGCAGAACTTCCTGGGTCGATGCAAGAAGGAGCTACAATGTGGGCTTCGGAACGCGAAGTGCATGTTCAGCTGGCTGTGGACTTCCATTACCCTCAGGGAGTACGACCGATGAGCCAGGAACCGGACGATGTTGTTCGCGTGGCGGCCGGCGAAATGGTCGCGATGGAGTTGTACCAGCAAGCGCTGATCGCGGAAGGCATCGAAGCCCGCGTGGTCGGGGAATCGCTCGGTGCGAGCTTCGGGACGGCCATTTCCGGCTCCGTGGAAGTGTGGGTCAGCCGATCCCACGAACTGCAGGCTCAGGCGATTCTGCGGAGGCTCGAGCACCGCAAGGGCGAACCGGCCTCCGAGCCGCATTCCTTTCCGCATCCGACGAGCGATCCGCACCCGACGCGAGCGGGTGGCCATGGTCCGCACACGCACTACAAGGCCGATCCCGGGAAGTGAGCCGCTCAATTCGGCTTGACGGAACGCGCCGATCGCGTAGAACGGAGTTGACGCGCGTTTAGCTCAGCTGGCTAGAGTACCACATTGACATTGTGGGGGTCACAGGTTCAAGTCCTGTAACGCGCACTGAACGCAAGAGCCGTAAATCGAGAGGTTTACGGCTCGCTTCGTTCAACTGATCCCATGGCGCAGTTGGCGCTCCGGACCCGTATTCGCAGGGGATTTCGGCGGTCGAGGCGCGGCGAGAACGTGCCCCGCCAGAAACGGTGGCGTATCCGTTCGACCGTCGCGCAGGTAGTCCTGCAAGAGCGCGGTCGCAAAGCGATCCACGTCCCCATCTCCGCGACTTTGAACGTGACGCATGAGCAACTCGAACAAGCGAACGAGCGCAATCGCATGCGTTTGTCGCGTCGTTTCCCAAAGCCAATCGCTGAGGCTCAGGAAGCGTTCGAACGCCGATCCGCCTTCCATTAACACGGGCAGCGCGTGGACGAATCGGCCCGAGTTGGCGATGAGATCCCAGTAGCGTGCGAACCGCCGCATTCGGCACATCGTGGGGAAATCCATCAACTTCGTGGACATGATTTCGTAGGGCGGATGCGGGCTGTAAATCATGCTCCATTCCACATCGTGGCGGACGATCGGCGTGCCCCGCAGGCGCTTGAGCATCCCGATTTGAATCTCTTGCGGACGCAGCGCGAACAGTCGGTCGAAGCCGACGGCGAAGCTCTCGAGGGATTCGCCGGGGAGGCCGACGATCAGATCGGCGTGAATGTGAACTTGTGTCTCGGTTCGCAGCCAACGCAGATTTTCTTCCGTCCGTTCGTTGTCCTGACGGCGGCTAATCAGCTTCTGGACGTCGGGGTTGAACGACTGGATTCCGACCTCGAATTGCAGGCTCCCGGCCGGAAATAACGCGATCGGCACCCGCAGCGAGTCCGGCAGACGATCGGGAATCATTTCGAAGTGAACGAATAACCCCGGCCGCATCCGATCCAGGAAGAACTGCAAGATCGCCCGGCTCGTTTGAATGTTCAGATTGAAGGTGCGATCCACGAACTTGAATTGTCGAACGCCGCGCTCGAGCAGGGAAGCCATCGCCTCGAGGAATGGTTCCAATGGCACTTGTCGAACCGGTACTTCGAGCGACGAGAGGCAGAACTCGCAGGTGAAGGGGCAGCCGCGCGAGGCTTCGACGTAGATCACGCGATGGGCCACGTCCGCTTCGCCGTAGAACTCGTAGGGCAGTCGCAGATCGCGGAAGTGAGGTGGCTCGGCGTGGAGGATTCTTTCGAGCGGTCGCTGCCCGGCGAGCAACCGCGTGCAGAGGCGGAGGAACTCGAGGTCCGCCTCGCCCGTCACCGTGAAATCGGCCAGGCGAACGATCTCCTGAGCCTCGTGTTCGTGGCTGACCTCCGGCCCGCCCAACACGACGATCATCTTCGGCGCGAGTCGCTTCAACAGCCCGACGAGTTCGGTCGTGGCCTCGACATTCCAAATGTAGACGCCCAACCCGAGAATCCGGGGCGTGCGTGCGAGGATGGTCTCGGCAATGTCGATCGGGCGCTGCGCGATGTCGAACTCGACGATCTCGGCTCGCGATTGCAGTTCGCCGAGGTTCGCGAAGAGGTAGCGGAGCCCGAACGAGCTATGGGCGTATCGAGCGTTCAACGTGCTGAGGAGGATGTCGGCCATGCGTACCCATTCCGGTGGTCGAACTGCGCCGCCTTCTCAGCTTACCAGTTCGGACGCAACGGACATCGAGCACATGCGAATGGGGTGTGCCTTTGGCGAACCGGCGACGTAAGTCGCCGGGTGTCTGGCTCGGCTCGGTGTCAGCCACGTCGCCGGTCGGCGCGCCAACACGCGCCCCGGGCCGA
>JAYTGN010000371.1:0-20925 GCA_043733485.1 Gemmataceae bacterium | reverse complement strand
ACGATCTTCTGTCCTTCCAAGGCCCGTGTCTGAGTGTCAACGTCGCCTCGCGCAACCTGCCGCAAGGCTTGTCGAAAAGATGCTACTCGCATCACCTCATTGTCAAAGATCGCACGGCGAAGGGGCTTTATCGGCCACACGCCGCCGGCACTTGAGTGCCGGTATCGCTCGCCCGATTCCCGTTCGCAAACCGCAAGCGATTCGCGAACGACATCGGGCGAGCAGAGTACTGTATTGGTGCGACGAGGATCGTCAACACCTTTATGTGGAGAATGGGGAATTGAACCCGGACTGCCTGCTCGCAAAGCCGGCCACGGATGCGCCGAAAACTCAACGAAGGCTCCTGTTTCTAACGGAATCCGATGATCACTTCGCTTTGCGCCTATTTACGGGCAGCTCGCCAGCCACCCATCCACGAAATCCACGCCCATCTGCATCCGCTGAATTCGCCCGTTCAACACCGAGGTGTAGGGGTCCTGGCTCCGGCCGGTCGGCATTCCACTGGGGTGCCATTGCTGGGCTGGGTGGGTCGGGTTGCCAATGAAGAAGCGGTAGCTCGGGTCTTCGAGCGGTTTGTCGAAGGTGAATCGCAGGGCGCGGATGCCGCGCGGGCCGGCCTCGACCACTTCCACCTGGAACGGCATCGGCCCGGCTCCAGGCCACAAGTTCACGAAGCCATTGGGCAACCGGCTCCGCGACGAACCGAACCAGCCCAGCTGCACCTGTTCGCCGAACGGCCCCGCGAACCAGCCATCGCCGTCCATGCGCACGAGCAGGGTGCGATCGCCTTCGCGATGGATCTCCGCCATTCGTCGCGGCGCGAACGGCTCGGGGGCCAGCGTGAGCCAATCGAACATCACGAGAATCGGCCCGAGCATGAGGCCGCTCTCGCGGCTGAGCAGTGTGAGGGCGTAGCAGGCACACGCGCCGAGCGCGAGCAGCGGTCGCCGATGATCCGCGTCGGCGGATGCCCGCATGAGCCAGATGCCCCAGATGTAGCCGAGCGCCGTGAGGATCGTGGTATCGTTCGCGAGCCACGGTGAGACGACGGCGTGAGTCGGATTCAACGTGAAGAGCAACCCGCCGACGAGTGCCGGCTTCAAACCGATTCCCAATCGTCGAAGCAGCCCATAGAAGGAGAGTACCACCGCGCTGTACAGGAACAAATGCACCACGTGGAACGGCAGCGGATCGAGCCCGAAGCACTGGAGGCACGCGGTGCGAATCGCCACGGGAATGGGGCGGAAGTACGCCCAGCCGGTTTCCTCGGCGAGCCACCAGGCGCGAGCGATGGAGCGCGTCCAGTCGAAGCGATTGCCTCCGGCGAGGTCGCCGTACCCGTTCTTCGCACAGAGTTCGAGGTGGTTGCTGTCGTCGAAGAAGAAGCCGAAGCTGAGGCCGTGACCGTGCAAGAGGCCGATGGCGGCAAGCAGGACCCCGAGGGCCAGCCACTCGCTTCTTCGGCTCATGAGATGGCACTTCCGGTAGGGCGTCCGATCGGACCACTTCGGGTCAGATCGACGCCCCACCGGGCTTACTTCAAATGGAGAGTACCGGCGGGCACGAATCGCGTTGCATCCGCCGAACAACCGGTACAGCCCGCGCAGACTCTCAGCCGAGGTCGAAGAGCAGCACTTCGCCGCGCGCGTCGCCCGTCACTTCGATGGCCGGTTCGCCTTCCACAGCGACGGCATCGCCGGCGTTCAGTTGCCGACCATTCACACTCGCGGCTCCCGTCGCCACGTGGAGGAACGCGCCGCGACCGTTCGCCAACTCGTGCCGCACCGTTTGGCCTGCATCCAACTTCGCGACGAAGAGCTTCACGTCCTGATGGACGACGAGCGAACCCTCGGCACCATCGCGCGACGCCACCAGCCGCCACGTTCCCGCCTTCTCCTCGTCCGTAAATCGCTTCTGTTGGTAGCCCGGCGTGTGCCCCTTCTTATCCGGCATGATCCAAATCTGCAGCAGGTGCGCGACCGCGGTGTTCGAGGGGTTGAACTCGCTGTGCTGGAGGCCGGTGCCGGCGTGCATCGCCTGCCATTCCCCCGCGTGAATGATCTCACCGTTGCCCATGCTATCGCGGTGAGCGATCTGCCCGGACAGCACGTAGGTGACGATCTCCATGTCGCGGTGCGGGTGCGTGCCGAACCCGCCACCGGCCGCGATGCGGTCGTCGTTAATCACGCGAAGCGTGCGGTACTGATGGTGCTTCGGATCGACGAAGTCGCCGAAGGAGAACGTGTGTCGGCTCTCGAGCCAACCGATGTTCGTGATGCCGCGATCGGTTCCCTTGCGAATGGTGAACATGAGTGCATTCCAGAAGCCTCGCCGGATACGGTCGGCGACACTCAAGGATACCGCTCGTGGCGGTCGGGCTTACGGGTCACCGCCCGGTGGCGGAGATCGCGTCGTGCATGCCGATGCCGACCCAAGTTGCAGCGGCGGCACTCGCAAGGAGCACGAGCAAACCGAGCCAGCGCGTCGACGGGATTTGCCACCACATCACGAGGCCGGTGATCGCCCAGAAGACCATGATGATGGCCGTGGCATCGACCGCGAGTGCCCAGACCCAGCGCGCGTTGCTTTCACTCGGATAACCACTTGCCGAGTGCAATCGCGTGAGGAATCGGCGGGTGGAAATCGGTTCGCTCGCCGCCTCGTCCGGCGAGCGGCCCGAGACGATGCCGGTCTGGGCGTTGTACGTCACGCGCCAGAGTTTGCCGTCGAGTTCCATCAGGAAGCTGACATCGGGAACGGACGTGACCGCGACTTCGCCGGTCGGGAAACCGGTGCGTTCGAGAATCGCGGGCACGGCGGCCTTCACGCGCTCGTGGAGCGGGTTCTCGAGATTCAGCGCGTCATTCGTTCGAGGTAATGGGGCCCGCTCGCCTTTGGGTTGCCCCACGGCTCGGCCGTTCGCAAACGGTGCGATCTCTTCGACCTTCGCGGGTGGTGTGGGCCGGCTTCGCACCGTCCCGCCACTTCCGTTGATCTCGACTAACACGCTCACTTCCCGACCCTCATCCTTGACGGTCGCGAAGGCGAATTCGCGCGTGAACTTGGCCAGTTCCGGGTACACGAGCGTGTAGTGCCCTTCGGGCTTGGCTCGCGCTTGCAAAGCCGCGACGACCTGCGCGGCGAGTTCCGCCGCGACCGGTGGCGACGACATCGGAGTGCCGTGAAGCGCGGACGCATCGAACGTCGCCGTTGGCTGATCGCTGAAGAACGTGGGGTGGTTGAAGAGGAACGCCGTGACGCTGTAGAGCAGCACCCACGGCAGCATCAGCAGGCCGGTATAGAGGTGCAGCCGCCGGAGCAGTAGCACGAAGGTTCGGAGTCGGCTCCGTCCCCGAAAGACCCGAACGACGGGAAGGGGAGCGTCGAGGTTCATGGGTCTGGCTCGATTGAGGCTGTTTGCGAAAAGTCAGTTCGGCTTCGGTAAATCGTAGACGTGAACGACGTGTCGGTTACCACCGGGCCGGATTGTCTGAGAGACGAGTGCGAGCCGACTTCCGTCGGGGGAAACCGAGGACCAAGTCAACCCGATCGAGATGTACTCAGTAGGTTGCGCCACTCGCCACAGTTTTCGTCCGGAAGCGAGATCCCATTCCTGGGCGGTGAGTACCTGCCCCGCGGATTCGTCTGGCTCGTGGCTCGTGGTAACGATCGAGCGTTCGCGGCTCCTGAGAAAGAGTCCCCAGACGCGACGAGGCTGCGTGGCGAAACTGCGAGTTTCGCGATTGGTCGCGAGATCCCACTCCCACACGTCCCCCGTCCAGTCGTCTTCCGCAATGTTGCCGATGCGGCCTGCAACGTAGACCGTGCCACTGTCCGAGGTGAAGGCGAAAGCCGTGCAGGAACTATTCGTAGGCCTCGAGAGACAAACGTTACGCCCCGCCCGGAGGTCGTCCTTGAAAAAGTACGGGTGCGAATTCACGACTGCCACTTCTCGACCGGTCTCGACATCCCAAAGGTGGGCATGACAACTCGAAAAACTGAGCAACCGCTTTCCGTCGCGACTCCACGCGAGACACCAGACTGAACCACCTTCCCCGACATGAGTTGGTTGCCAGGCGATTCGTTCGTTCGACCCATCCGCATTCCAAATCGTCACGGTGCCATCGTAAGCGTTTCCCGCCGCGAGCCGCTTCCCATCCGGCGACCACGCCAGGCAACTCACACCATACTTGGGAGCGGCGAACCAATGGAGTTTGAGGGTTTGCAAATCCCAAACGCAGACGTTGCCAATGTAGCGCTCTTCGACGACATCGAGTGCCCCGGCCACCGCCGCGAATCGACCGTTGGGACTGATCGACAATACGTGGTAGTAGCCGGTCTCACCTTCTCGCTGAAGTGGAACAACATCGCCCTTGTCGATGCTGCGCACCAGGAGGATCGGTCGGGTTCGATCCTTCGGCCCCTGCGTGATTCCTGCGACGACGAGCTTCGACCCATCGGGCGTAAAAGCGACCGAAGCGATCCAAACGTTGTCGAAAGGAATTGCAGCCCGTTCAACCAATGAAGGAACATGCAACTCGGGCGGAGTTGCAAGCGGAAGAAAGCGACAGAGAAGTGCGAACGCCCCACAGACTATGGCGAGTGCAATCCAATGAGGTGGGATTCGAAGTACCGACATCGTCTCCCCAGCATTCGGTGCCAGCGGATTCACAGACCATTGTATCTCACTCGAAGGGTGCGGCTCGACGCGCTCCCCTCCGCGGACTACGGGTCGCGGCTAAACGGTGAGTCATCACCGCCTCAGTTCCGCGCCTCCAGCTTCATGTGGCAGTTCTTGTACTTCTTGCCGCTGCCGCAGGGGCAGGGGTCGTTGCGGCTCACCTTCGAACCGAGGTTGCGGATCGGCTCGATCTTCTTCGCATCGCTGCCCGTGTTCGTCGTTTGCGACGCCGCATCGGTTTGGGCCGCACGCGATTGCGACATCGAGATCGCTGCCTCTTGCGTCGCCCGGGCACCCGCCCACAGGGCCATCTGCGCTTCCTCGTCGCCAATCTCCTCCATGCGGAATACGGCCTCCGTCACGCGGTCGCGGACGCCCTCCCACATCGTGTCGAACTCCTGCATGCCCTCGCGCTTGTAGACGATCTTCGGGTCTTCCTGAGCGTAGCCGCGAAGGCCCACGCTGCTGCGGAGGTTGTCCATCGTGAGCAGGTGCGTCTTCCACGCGCTGTCGAGTTGTTCCAGCACGAGGCCGCGTTCCACCGAGTGCATTTCGGGGCGGTACTTGGAATCGAAAGCGTTTAGCACGCTGTCGCGGGCCGCCTCGCGACTGAGGCCCGTAAGCTTGGCGGCATCGAGCCCGAGCCCGAGTTCCTTCGTCGCCCAGTCGGCGAGTTCCTTCGCATCCTCAGCCTCGGCCACGCGAGCCCCGCTGAAGATGTCGTCGGTGCGGGCATCGACCGCCTCGATGTCGCCGGCTGGCATGGCCTTCGCCGTCATGTCTTGAAGCTTCTCACGCAGCTTGCTCCGCGGTTCGGTGCGAACGAATTCTTCGGTGAAGCCCTCGGCCTCGATGGCCTTGCTGGCCGCCGCGAAGAAGCCGGTCTCGGCGTCGGGCTTCTCCCCAGCCTTGGAGGCGAGTGCCGTACCGACGCGGCTCTTGGACCATTGGAACAAGCCGTCGCGGTCGAAGCGCTGCCCGCCGCCCGGCTGCGGCTTGTCGCTCATGTAGTTCTGCATCGCAACGCGGACCGGGAATTCGAGATCCTTGTTGTGGTACCCCTCGCGAACCTGCGTCACGAGGAACGCCTTCAGGTCGCGTCCGGAGCGAGCCGCGATCTCCTCCATCGGGAGCTTCACGCCGAACTTTTGGCGGGCCCAATCGGTGAGCGACTCGGCACCGTAAGAGCGCGTGAGGAAGCGCTGGCCGTCGGAGAGATCGACGGCTCGAACCGCAGTCTCGGCCTGCTTCACGAGCCGTTCGGTGAGTTCCTCGGGCGCGATCTTCTTGAGGTCGCGTTCGCTGCTCTTGAGCCCGAAGCGGGCGTTCACGGCCCGGCTCATCTCGTTCCACTTCCAGTCGCTCGGCTCCTCGTCCGGGTTCAAGTTCTCCTCGGTCAGTTCCTGAATCACGGTGGGGACCATCTGGAGCGCCTTGTCCAGCGCGGCCTTCTGGGAATCGTCGTAGCTGCCTCGGAACTCGGAGGGCGAGAACTCGACGCCGAGGCGGTTGCTGGCGAACTCGGCGAAACTCGCCGGGCCGTAATCCTCGGTGAGGAACTTGTCGACGGCCATGTTCGCCTGCTCGTCGATCATGTCGAGGATCATGGCGCGCGGGTTCTTGCCGTCGAGCACTTCTTGCCGCGAGCCGTAGACGCGCTTGCGTTGGTAATCCATCACCTCGTCGTATTCGAGCAGGTTCTTGCGTTGGTCGAAGTGGTGCTCTTCGACCTTCTTTTGGGCCTTCTCAATGCGGCGGGTGACCATGCCGGATTCGATGGCTTCGCCTTCCTGCATGCCCAGGCGGGTGAGGACGTTGGCGACCCACTCGCCGGCGAAGAGCCGCATGAGGTCGTCTTGAAGCGAGAGGTAGAAGCGACTGGAGCCGGGGTCGCCCTGGCGGCCGGCGCGGCCGCGAAGTTGGTTGTCGATTCGGCGGCTCTCGTGGCGTTCGGTGCCGACGATGTGGAGCCCGCCCATCTCCGCGACCTTGCGGCCCTCTTCCTTCATCTTCTCCTTGCTCTCGATCTCGTGAATCGTCGCGGCCCAGACATCGTTGGGAATCTCAAGACGGGTCGGATACAGCGGGCGACCGTCGGCGTCCTTCGATTGCTTGAGCCGAGCCCAGGCGAGCGTCTCGGGGTTGCCGCCGAGAATGATGTCCGTGCCGCGGCCAGCCATGTTCGTGCTGATGGTCACGGAGCCGAGCCGACCGGCCTGCGCCACGATCTCGGCTTCACGAGAAACGTTCTCCGGCTTCGCGTTCAAGAGTTCGTGCTTGATGCCGCGGCGGCGCAGCATGCCCGAGAGCTTCTCGCTCTTGGCCACGTCCGTGGTGCCGATGAGGACGGGCCGGCCGCTCTTGTGCGTCTCCTCAATCTCGCCGACCACCGCGTTCCACTTCTCGCCATCGGTGCGGTAGACGAGATCCCGCTGGTTCACGCGCCTCATGGCCACGTTCGGCGGAATGGCCACGACGTCGAGCTTGTAGATCTTCCAGAATTCGGCGGCCTCGGTCATGGCGGTGCCGGTCATGCCGCCGAGCTTCCCGTACAGGCGGAAGTAGTTTTGCAGCGTGACGGTGGCGAGGGTCTGCGTCTCCTGCTTGATCTGGACGCCTTCCTTCTGGTGCTTGGCTTCGACGGCCTGATGAAGCCCGTCGGACCATTGGCGGCCGAACATGGCGCGACCGGTGAACTCGTCGATGATGATGACGCCGAGTTGGTTCTGCTCGCGCGGGTCTTCTGCGATCATGTAGTGTCGGTCGAGGTGGTACAGGTGGTGCGCCTTCAGCGAGTTGTCGATGAGGTGCGGCCACTCCATGTTCCCGGCCGTGTAAAAGCTCTCGACCCCGGCCAGAAGTTCCGCCTCGCGCACGCCAGCATCCGTCAGGTGGCAGGTGCGTTCCTTCTCCTTGATCTCGAAGTAGACGCCCTTGGGCGGCGGGTTCGCCGGATCGACCTTGCTCGGATCGGGCGGCGCGAGCGTGGGCAGGCCGGTGCCTTCCGTTCCACTGAAGACTACGACGCCGGTGTCGCGGAGGTCGGCGCGGGCCTTGCGTTCCATCTGGGTGAGGGATTGAGAAACTTTATCCGCCTCGGCGAAGCGGCGGGCATCCGAGAACGCCGGACCGCTGATGATCAACGGCGTTCGCGCTTCGTCGATCAGGATGTTGTCGACTTCGTCGATGATCGCGTAGTTCAGCGGGATGCGCTGCACCTGGCGGTAGTACGGGTGGTAGCCGCCGTCGTCGTGGCGGGCGATCTTCATGTTGTCGCGGAGGTAGTCGAAGCCGAACTCGCTGTTGGTGCCGTAGGTGATGTCGCACTCGTAGGCGGCTCGCCGGGCTTCGGGCTCCATGTCGCTCTGGATGTACGCGGCGTTCACGCCCAGCGCGTTGTAAATGGGGAGCATCCACTCGCAGTCGCGGCGCGCGAGGTAGTCGTTCACCGTGATCACGTGAACGCCCTTTTGCGGGAGCGCGTTCAGATAGGCGGAGAGAGTGGCGACGAGGGTTTTGCCTTCGCCCGTCATCATCTCGGCGATGGAGCCGAGGCCGGTTTTGTAGCCGTGGAGCACGGCCCCGCCGACGATCTGGACGTCGTAGTGGCGCATGCCCTTATTGCGGCGAGCGGCCTCGCGGCAGGCGGCGAACGCCTCCACGAGCAAGTCGTCGAGCGTTTCGCCGGCCTTCAACCGGGTGCGGAACGTCGTGGTCTGCTGCTTGAGTTCGTCGTCGGAAAGGGCGGCCATCCGCGATTCGAGTTCGTTCACTTTCGCGAGAACCGAGCCCGGGATGGCCGTGTGAACCTCGGCGTGCTTGGGCCGGTAAAACCCGAGGCTCTTGGTCACGCGCTCGCTGGACGACCCGCCGAGCATGCGGGTGACGAAGCCCATGATTCCTTCGGTGAAGGACGTGAACCCATCGCCGATGCGTTCCAGAAAGCTCGGCTTGAGTTCGGTTTGCGCTGGCATTCTCGATCCAGAGGTAGTGGGGGCCACCGGGGCGGGTGCTTTCCGCTCGGTCAGTAGAGACTGCGCCAAGTGTTCACTCTAAGAATGGGTGAAAAGGGGGTCAATACGGACCGCGGAACCGGTGCATCCGGCTCGTGCAGACCCTACCAGAAATAAGCGGACGTGCCGAGAGGGATTTGTCGCTGGGAAATGAGGCCGCTTGCGGGTTCGCGAATGAGGCGGTGCGAAACCGCAAGGTAAGCGTAGGGCGGGTCGAGGAGGCTTTGCGACGAGACCCGCCGAGAGAGGTTTCATTCACCCCGGCGGGTCTCGCAAAGCCTCGACCCGCCCTACGAACTACGAGCAGTCCCCGACTCAGTTGCCCGGCTTGACGGCCGGCGGCGTCGCGGGGAGAACCACCGGAGCCGAAGGATACGGCGGCGTAATGGCTTGCGGGGTCGCGTCGCCGGGGTGCGACTGACAATCGCACTTGCCGCCGATGTGCTTGCAACCCAGTGAGGCCGCGAGAAGCGTTAGACCGAGGACCAGTGCAATTCGACGCATGACGGTTCCATCCGATTAGCGGGAACCCGGTCCGCCGTCGGGGCGATCGCCACCCCGGCGACGGCGCGGGAGGAAAAAACGCACCGGCGGCACGCCTCCATGCGCGAACCACCGACGGCCCGGTGAGAGTCGGCTCCGCCGTCTTTCACCCGACGTTGTCACTATCGACCGACCCGGTTCGCCGGGTTTACCGATTCCGCCGATTCGTGCGATTTTACCCCAGACTGCCGAGAGTGGGGGTCTTGAAAGGGAGCTTACTTCAACTCTTTGCTGGCGTTCCAGGCCGTGTAGCCCACGGCTCCGGACGCGAGGATGCCGAAGACATCGACGACCGCGAAGGGGTTCTCGTCCTTGCTCGCGCCGAAGATGTGGACGCCGACAAGATCGAGGAGAAACACGATGAGCATCAGGGCCGCGATTCCCAGCGCCCCGTAGCAGAGCCCTTTTTCCATTGCCCGACCTTTCCGCGGCGCGAGTCGCCCGATCCGGACAGTTTGCATGTTGGCCGTAAAGATAGGGAGAATACCGCCGACGCAAACGGGACGCGACCAATTTCTCGCGAAGTTCGCTCAATTGTACTTGTGGCGAGTCGCACCGCAACTCGCCATTGGGAAGTGATTCCGATCCCAGCCGAGTGCCCACCGAACGCGCGGCGCAACCGGCACGATCCTCACGGTGCAGGCTACTCCAGCCCCGATTCGATCGCCTTTAACAGCTCCGCTTTCGTGAAGCGCTCACCGCCTGGCGGCGGCAATCGCTCGCCGGAACGCGCGAAGAGGGCCGCGTAGGGGATGCTGTTCGGGTAGCCGTACTTCGATTCGAGCCCGTCCCGACCGCGGGCCGTCCGCTCGTTCCAGATGAAGTTCGTGAACGAGGCGTGCTGTTCCTTGAGGAAGCTCAACGCCCGATCGCGGTCCAGGTCCGGTTCGTGCTCCAAACTCACCGAGAGGCACACGAGCCCGCGATTCGCATAGCGTTCGTGGATGGCCACGAACTTGGGGAAGTCGCTGCGGCACGGCCCGCACCACGTCGCCCAAAATTCGACGAGCACCATGCTCCCCTTATGGGCCTGAACCTCGCGTTCGAGCCCGTCGAAATCCACGGCCGCGATGGCAACCTTGGTGGAGTCGCCGGTGCGTGCCGGCACGAGTTCAGTCTCGGGTGTGCGATTGCACCCCAGCCCAATCGCAACAACGAGTACTGCAACACTCCATCGCATGGGATGCCTCTCGGTTTGAATGGCGGTCCTGAGCCGCCACGGAGTGGCGGGCTACGGGTTACTTCGCAAGCAGTTCTTCGATCTTCTTGTCGAGTTGTTCGTCGCTCAACTTGGGTCCGTCGCCGCTGCTCCAAACGCGGCGACCGCCCTTGTCGAAGATCACCATGAGCGGGATGAGCCGGTAATCTTCCGTGAACAGAGCCGTGAGCGCCTTCTCATCGTCCTCGGGTTCCAGGACCACGTAGTTCGGGAACGCGGCATCTTGCTTCTTCAAGAATTCGAGTACCGCCGCCTTCTTGTACGTCGTCGGCGTGAGCTTGTCCATGCTGAGCGAGACGCAGACGAGCCCTTTGTCCGCGTACTTCTTGTGCATCGCGACGAAGTGCGGGAACTTCTTCACGCACGATTCGCACCAGGTGGCCCAGAGGTCGACGACCACGACCTTGTCTTTGTGTTTCGCGATGGCGACGGAAAGGGCGTCGCCCCGAACTTCCTCCACGGCAACCTCGGTGGGCGGGGGCGCGGGAAGCGTCTTGCTCGTGGCCGTGAGCGTGGGCGAACCGCTACCGCATCCGATCGTCGCAGCCACGAGAGCAAGGAGAAGTATCGAGCGCATCGCGCCTCCGGTTGTTTGCCGCCTGCGGCATTCATCTTCCGAGGAAACGCCCTCGCGGTCAACGACGCGCCGGGCCTCTTCGTATAATACGGCCTCCGCAGGGGAATCTTTCTTCGGTCCTCCAGGTGGCTGATGGCGAGCGATCACCTTCTCATTCGCGCGGCGCGGGGCGAACCCGTCGAGCGACCGCCCGTCTGGGCCATGCGCCAGGCCGGCCGCTGGGATCCCGAGTTCCAACGCATCCGCGCCGGCAAGACCTTCTACGAGTTCTCCGAAGACGTCGAACGCTCCGCGCTCGCCTCGCTCTGCCCCAAACGCTTCGGCGTCGACGGCATCATCCTCTTCTACGACATCACGACTCTGCCGATCGCCATGGGCCTGCCCTTCGAGTTGAAGA
Organism: Gemmataceae bacterium; assembly: GCA_043733485.1. GTDB lineage: Bacteria > Planctomycetota > Planctomycetia > Gemmatales > Gemmataceae > Urbifossiella. The sequence continues at coordinate 9,495 of JAYTGN010000371.1, read as the reverse complement.
GCGGCTCCGGGCCCGTTCCGGACCGCCCCATTCGCACGATGCAAGACCTCGACCGCTTGAACGCGAACCCCGACCCGGACACGTACCGCCACATTCGCGACTTGCTCAAACGCGTGAAGTCCGAACTGAACGGCGATCTGCCCGTGCTCGCTTTCGCGGGTGCCCCGTTCACCGTGGCGACCTACTGCATCGGCACCGGGAAGGACGTGAACGCCACGCGAAAATTCGCCGCCGAGCAACCCGCCGTTTGGAACGGGCTGCTCGACAAACTTTCCACGGCAACCGTCGGGTTCCTCAACAGGCTCATCGCGGACGGGGCCGAGCTTTATCAGTTGTTCGACTCCTGGGCGGGGCTGCTCACGGAACCGGAGTACGATGCGTGGGCCCAGCCTTACCACGAGTCGATCCTCGCAGGCTCCACCGGGGTGCCGCGGATTCTGTTCGTGAAGGAAGGACCGTACCTCGACCGGATGTGCCGCGCGGGTGCCGAGATCGTCAGCCTCGGCGCGCGGCACGATCTCGCGGCCGCGCAGCGCGATTATCCGCACCTCGTGTTCCAGGGCAACGTGGACGAAGACGTGCTGCGAACCGGGACGGTGGAACAAGTGACGGAGGCGACGCGAGCGTGCGTTCGCGCTGGCGGCGGCTCGCGGCACATCGTGAACTTGAACCACGGCGTGGACAAAGGGACCCCCGTCGCCAACTTCGAGGCCTACATCCGCGCGGTGAAGGGGTAGCCTACTCGCTTCCACTCGCGCGGGTTACAACACCCACGTCCGTTCCCAATCGCGGGTCCGATCATGCGAGCGATTTCCACGTTTCTCCTGCTGGCATTCGTCGCCTCCGCATCGGCTGCCGATATCACGAAGGACGACCTCGCGAAGCTCGAGAAGCAATTGAAGGCCGCCCACGAGAACGTCGGCCCGGCCATCGCCTGCGTCGTCGTTTCGCGCAGCGATCAGTACCCCAAGCCCGCGAAGGCCGTCGAACCCTGGCAACTCGGCGGCTTCGACCGCGCCGCCTTCCTCAAGGCCGAACCCACCAAGGCCAAGCTCGCCGAGCAACTCGATCTTTCCAAAACCGAGACGATCCCGGACCACGGCTTCGCGGGCGGGCTGGTTCTCGATGCCGAAGGGCACGTGCTCACGAACGCCAGCACGATCGAGGGTGCCAAGAAGATTTACGTCCACCTACCTGGCGGCAAGGGTTCCTACGCGGACATTCGCGCCTCGGATCGACGCAGCGACCTCGCCGTGCTCACGCTGTTGAACCCGCCAGCGGATTTGAAGCCGATCCGTTTTGGCCGCGTGCGGTTGCCCCATTCCGCGGACGATGCCAAGGCCACCGTCTTCCCCGGGAAGCTCGGCGTGTTCATGGCGTATCCGTACGCCTCGGCCGCCGTCATGGATCGACCCAAGGCAGGCCTGGCGACCGTTTCCAGCATCCGCGTGCCCGAGAGCCGGAAGGATTCGACGGTCTTCAGCAGCGTCTACAACTATGCTCCGGTGTTGGAATACGAAGCGAAGCTGAACGCCGGGGCGAGCGGTGCTGTGCTCTTGAACCTCGACGGCGAGGCGATCGCACTCACCGCGGCCACCGCCGGCATACCCGGCGGCGAATCGGGCATCGGCTACGCACTGCCCCTCGACGACAACGCGACTCGCATTATCGAGGTGCTTCGCCGGGGCGAGGAAGTCGAGTACGGCTTCCTGGGAGTGACGCGGCCGCAGTTCCCCCAACCCCGCCGCGGCATCCCCGTCGAAAGCACCCCGACCCGAGGCAGCCCCGCCGAACTCGCCCGACTCTTACCCGGCGACTTCATCACCCGCATCAACGACCAACCCGTCGGCACCTTCGAGGATCTCTTGCTCCACGTCGGTTCGGGCCTCGCCGGCAAGACCATCAAGATGCGTGCGGAACGCCCCAGCCAGCAACCGCGCGACATCGAGGTGAAGCTCGCCAAGTTCAAGAACGAGGAGCCGTTCCTCGCCTCGGTGCGGCCCGAACCGGTCTTCGGCCTCCGCGTCGATTACAGTAGCGTGCTGGTTCAAACGCTGGTTTTCAACCCGTTCGGCGGCCGCAACAACCTCGCGGAAATCCCGCCCGGCGTCCTCGCCTCCGAACTCGCCCCCGATTCACCCGCCGCCATCAAATTCAAGGCGCTCGGCGAGAGCAATCGCTGGATCGTCACGCACGTGAACGGCAAGCCGACGCTCTCCCCGCCCGACTTTTACAAGGCCGCCCAGGGCCAAAAATCCGTCAAGCTATCCGTCTACGACCCGACCGAAAACATGGGACGCACCCGCGAAGTGACGCTGCCCTGATCCACGAGACCCGCATGAAATACGCCATTTGCAACGAGACGTTCGCCGACTGGGAGCACGCCCGCGTCTGCAATCGGATCGCGGAACTCGGGTACACCGGGCTCGAAGTCGCGCCGTTCACGCTGGCCTCACGCATCACAGATGTCAGTGCGAACCGGCGCTCCGAATTGCGCCAACAAGCTGAAGCCGCCGGCGTGCGGATCATCGGCTTGCACTGGCTGCTGGCCAAGACCGAAGGCTTCCACCTCACTTCGCCCGATGCCGCGGTTCGCAAGCGGACCGGGGAGTACCTCGCGGAATTGGCTCGCGCCGCCGCCGACCTCGGTGGCGATATCCTCGTACTCGGTTCGCCCGTGCAGCGCAACCTCGCCGAAGGCACGACCCGCGAACGCGGCAACGAACTCGCCGCCGACACGATCTCGCACTGCTTGAAGGCACTCGAAGACGGCAAGGTCTTCCTCTGCCTCGAACCGCTGACGACGGCAGAAACGAACTTCCTGATCTCGGCGGCGGAGGGCGTCGCGCTCGCCCGGCAAATCGCGCATCCGTTCGTGAAACTGCACCTCGACGTGAAGGCGATGTCCGCCGAGGCGAGCCCGGTGCCGGACATCATCCGCGCGAACGCGGAGTACCTGCACCACTTCCATGCGAACGATTCCAACCTCCGCGGCCCCGGCTTCGGCAAGGTCGACTTCCGACCGATCTTCGAGGCCTTGAAGGACGTTCGCTACGACGGTTGGGTCTCGGTGGAAGTGTTCGACTACTCGCCGGACCCCGACACGATCGCCCGCGATAGCATCCGCTACATGCGCGAAGTGGGGTAGTGGCCAGCACCTACCGCAGCCGGTAGACCGCGTAAGTGCCGTCCTCATACACCTGTTCAAACCCGTCCACAAGGATCGGCGGTTCTTGCTTCGAAAGGCGCGGCACCACGATGTGCGTGATGCCTTCCTTCAACATCCGTTCGCGCGTCTCGGCTTCATCCCACTTCTGCTCCGCGTACCACGACTCCACGCGCTTCACCCGGCGATGCCACTCCAACACCTCATTCGTCGCATACGGCACGGCCTTAAAATCGACGTAGATCGCGGCACCGGTCGCGAGGCGGAAGCGCTGCAGATCGACCGGGATGAGATTGGAGCCGGGCTTGGGCCGAGGCGGCGGGGTGAAGCTCGTCGAGATGACGCCGCGCGAACCGGTGCCCACCGGTGGGATCCGCGTCGGGATGAGGAACACGTCGCCGGGGCCGGCCTTCTCGCGCACGAACTTCAGCAGCGGGAGCTCGGCCTCGTTCATCTGATAGCCGAGGCCGAAGGCCATGACGGCAGCGCCGCCCGCGGCCTGGAGCACGACGAGGAATGCCGCGAGGCCGTCCACGCTGCGGGCGTTGCGGTCGAAGGCCGCGAGGCGCGTCGCGACGAAGGCCGTGCTCACCGGCACGAGCAACGCCGAGATGCGCCACGGGAAGAGCAAGGCCAACGTGTCGTTGTTGATGACGGCTTGAATCGACGTGAGCAGGATCGAGCCGAGTGTGGCGACGAGCAGGGGAACGAAGAGCCTCGTGCGGCGGAGGAGGAACAGGCCGAGGCCGATCCACAGGATTTGGATCACGGCCACCCAGTTCAACCAGCGCGCGATCTGCGAGTGGTGCGGGATGCGGACGTTCGCCAGGATGTGCCGAGCCGTTCCCTCGATCTTCGGAGCCACACCTTGAAAGGCGAGTAAGACGTAGAGTGCGACCGGCGTGGCAATCGCGAGTGACACCAGGACGACACTCCGCGCGCTGCGGCGGAGGCCTTCGCGTTCCAGAGTCGTCGCGTATCCGATGGTGAGGAGCGCGGCGGGGAGCAAGTAGGTAGGGTGAATAATCGTACAACCGGCCGCAAGCGCGGCCGCGAGCAGCGGCCGACCGCGAGCGAACGCCGCGAGCGACGTGACGAGCAACACGCCGAAGGACGACGGCTGGAGTCCAGGGCCGAGGAGGTACTGCCCGGCGACTCCCGCTTGCAGATACCACGGGTAATCGGTGCCCGTGAGAAAGACCGAACCGAGCCGGAAGATCGCGGCATGCGCCGCGATGAACATCGCAGTGAAGACCAGCAACCGCTGAGGTTTCTGGGTCATTGGTGGCACAGGCATTCCTGCCTGTGTGGGGCTCACAGCACAGGCAGGAATGCCTGTGCCACCCAGATTGAGCCCTTCCACCAACTTCCACATCGAGATGAAGTACAGCATCAACAACAGGAAGAATGCGACCTGGATCGCGAAGAGGCCGCCGAGTTTGTACAGCCCGGCCACGAGTACGCTGAACGCGGGCGTGGGGTCGTGCGTACTTGCGAGCCAGTCGTGCGAGAGGTGCCCGTACCCAGCGTCGGCGAGGCCGTGGAGCAGATACTGATTCTGATTTGAAAAGAAGAGCGGCGACTGCGTGTAGGCCAGCGCGAACCCGGTTGCCATCAGCAGGAGAAGGTACATCCTGGGAGCGCGACCGTCCCGGCCGCTTGGCAGGTCCAGCGGGCGAGACGCCCGCGCTCCCAGGTTTGAACCATCGGACATCGAACCACTCGGCAAATGGGATTGCGGCTTCACATCATGTTGTACGGATCGACGTCGATTGGAGGTGAACGCGAAGGTGACGCTTCGGAAAATGCGACGGAGGGCGGGAAACGCGCCGCGAGTGGTATCGCCGGCGCGTTTCTGGAAATGAAGGACATCGTCGGCACGACGGTCGGCGGGATCGTCGACGGCCTCTGTCCCTCAACCAGGCCAACGTCGAGGGCTTGAGTCTGCTCGACACGCTGCCGAGCCGCGAGTGCGAATCGGAGGGAAGGCCATGAAGATTCGCAAGACCCGCCGCCGGCTGAGGCCGTGCGGATCCTCAACGCGCTCTGCCCGACGTGCGTTCGTCGGGTGAGAATTCTGCCGTGCGGAAATTGGGGCGAACGCCCTGCAAGTGAGGGAACGATTTCCGAATCGTTTCCACAGGGTGAGCCTCGGCATCGACCCACCGTGAGCCTTCGGTTACGCTGGTTCGCCCACAGAAATAAGGTGTAGGAGGGCACTATTGCAAATTCGGACCGCCCCTAGACCGACCCGACGCGATCTGGTAGAGTCGTGTCCGTGGCGACATTTCAAATCGACCGAGCGATTGGAACCCGCACCGACTGCGTCGAGGGCTGGTATCGAGAGTTTGTTGATCGACTAACGCGCCTACTGAATCGATGCCAACCAAGTGGTGAACCGAACGAGGAGGTGCTCCAGGAAATTTGGCTCTACTTGCTCCAATCCGGACCCACCGCTGAAGTGGCCGTGGACCCAATTCGAAGGAACGCTTGGATCCTGGGTGCAGCACGGCGACGGTTGCACGATCACCTGCGTAAAAAAGTGCGACGACGCGAGGTTGACCTCGAAGACGCCCCGTCGGCGGAACTCGATCTGGATGCTCAAAGCATCAGGATGGAATCCATTGACCGCGTGCAATCCGTCCTCGCGAAGGTTGCACTGAAGCATCCGGAATCGACACGGCTGCTCCAGCTCCGCTATGAAGGAGGATTGACTCCAATCGAAATCGGCGAGCTATTGGGAGCGTCGCCTCGGGCAGTTTCTTCGCGGCTCAAACGGGCAAGGGTCGCCTTTCGCGAGGCGTGGGGTTCCGGGGGGGGGGTGGGGTAGAGTTGAGCGGCAGAGCGTCCGAGCGCGTGAAATAAAAATCTCGCTTTTTCCGCGACACATTTTCTCGCGCCGAGCGACTAGAAAGTGGAGCTATTTCTGCCCCAGTTACAAGCGAGGAACTCCGATGAGCCGCCCGATCTTCTGCATCCCCATCTTCTTCGTCCTGGCCCTGTGCATGATGGGGGCCACTGCCCAAGACCCGGGTGGTATCGCCCCACCCGGACCTGCACCCGCTCCGCAAGGCGTCGTGACATTCACGAAGGACTACCCCAAAGGAACGAAGGATACTCCTGCCGCACTTGCGACTGGTGTGTGGGTCAAGGGCTCGTACACCACCGCCGCTGGATGGATTGCCACTGGCGCTAACTTCACCTGGACTGGTCCCATGGGTGGCACTCCGGCGGGAGTTCCAATCGATTACCTCAATAACGCCCAAAACACGGGCGGGGGCGTGGGGTTGTTGGAAAATGGAGCCATCGTCGTCAAGTTCGTCGAGTTGCTTCCTGGGAACTATCAAGGGTGGCTCACGATCGCCTACACCCCGAATCCGAATCCGAACAACGCGGCACCGACTCTCGTGATCAGTTTTTTTTTTTTTGGGGCCTTCACAGTTAGCTGAGTCGCCATTCTGCAACAGCGGCTGGATCCGAGGATTCACGGGCCCGAGGAGAATGCGATGCGGCGTGGAATTTCCTTGTTGGAGTTATTGGTTGTCGTCGCGATCATCGCAATCATGATCGGCATGCTGCTCCCGGCCGTGCAGAAGGTTCGCTCGGCCGCCGTCCGCATGCAGAGCTCCAACAATCTCAAACAGATCGATCTGGCGATGCACTCTTACGCAACGGCGAATTCCGAGCGAATTCCCGGCATTGACTTCTCGGTATTCTACATCGGGTTTTCCTCCGGTCAGCACTGCGAGCACTCCGGGACTGACGTTCCAAGTTCGTCCGCGAGTCGAGGATTGCAACCCACTCATACCGCAGACTCCTCACGAGGGTGGCATGCTCGTCGCCCTAGCCGACGGTAGCGTGCGAACGCTGCGGGTGGGGATCGCGGAGTCAGTGTTCTGGGGAATGGTCACCCCGGCCGCTGGTGAAGTAATTTTCTTTGAATGAGACGCCAGTTTTTTCACACCAACTCAGCGGGGTATCATGCGAACTCGCACGTTTTTCCTCATCGGCTTGGTCGCACTCCTCGTGCCGACCACGTTGGTCGCCCAGGACGCCGACGCCAAGAAGTACGGCCAGCTTCTCTGGGATAAGGACTATCCGAAGGTGAGGCCCGCGCCAGCCACGGAGATCGAACTGCTCGGGAACTACAAGTTCAACGCCGAGTGGACGGTCAAAGCGGCCAAGGTCGTTTTCACGCCCAAGGTTACGGGTGGAGTCTATTCGGCACCGACCGAACTGAAGTTCCTCGACGGTAAGTGGGGGGCGCTCGACCCCAAGGACAAAACGAAAATCGTCCCGGCTATCGTTCCCTTGGGAAAGGGAGAATGGAGCGTCTGGGTGTTTTTCACTCTCGAAGGGAAAGATGCGAGCGGAACCAAGGTGGAGGTCCCATTCTTGGCTACGATCAAGAATGTCGACGTGAAGTAGGCTCGCGCCGCGATCCTGACACGACCGCCGGAATTCTGCCTGAGCAGGTCCTGCACAGCTGGACTTACCAAGCTGTGCAATCTGACAGTTCTCAAATCAACCCGTGGTGGCCGAGGTAGCGTTCCGCGTCCAGCGCCGCCATGCATCCGGTACCGGCGGCGCTGATCGCCTGCTTGTAGTAATCGTCGGCTACGTCGCCCGCCGCGAAGACGCCCTCCACGCTCGTGAAGGTTCGGGCCAGGGTCGTCCACTTGATGAAGCCGTGCGGCGTCAGTTCCACCTGATCTTCCAGGAAGCCGACGTTCGGCGTGTGCCCGATGGCCAGGAACAAACCGGCGGCTGGCAGTTCCTCGGTCGCGTTCGTCTTGTTGTTCTTCACGCGGATCGCGGTCACGCCCTGCTTGTCGTCGCCGAGTACTTCCTCGAGTTCGTGGTTCCAGCGAATGTCGATCTTCTCGTTCTTCTTGGCGCGATCGGCCATGATCTTGGAAGCGCGAAGCGAGTCGCGGCGAACCAGCAGATGCACTTGGCTCGAGAACTTCGTGAGATAGCTGGATTCTTCGACGGCCGAGTCGCCGCCGCCGACCACGACGATCGGCTTGTTGCGGAACCGCGGCAAGAAGCCATCGCACACCGCACACGCCGACACGCCCTTGTTCTTGAATCGGTCTTCGCTCGGCAGGCCGAGGTAGTTCGCACGGGCACCCGTGGCCACGATCAGCGAGAGCGTTTCGACCGTCTGGCCGTCGTGAGCCGTGATGGTGAAGGGCCTCTTCGAGAGATCGACCTTCACCACGTCCTTGGATTCGATGCGGGTGCCGAACTGCTTGGCCTGTTGCCGCATGAGGGCGACGAGTTCGGGGCCGTTGATGCCGTGCGTGGGCTGCGGCTTGTCGTCCGAAACCCAATAGGGGAAGTCGGTGTCGTCGGGCTTGAGGGCCGTCTTGAGGTACTGCCGCGTGTCGCCGGCCGGCCACGAGGGGAAGTTCTCGACCTCGGTGGTGAGGGCGAGTTGACCCAGCGGCATGGTGCCGTTCTGGCGGTTCTTGTCGTCGAACGGATTGCCTTGGAAGACGAGCGGTTCGAGCGTGGCCCGGGCGGCATAGATGGCCGCAGTCCAGGCGGCCGGCCCGGAACCGATGATGACGACTTTCTCCGGCATAACACCTCGGGGATCGGGAGTGGCGGCCCGGGTCGCGGTCGCCGAGCTATTCTAGTTGTCTACGGAACATCGGGGCGATAGGGATGGCCTGAACTCCGCATCGGCGGAAACTCTGCGAAGCTTCTCGATTCGCGTTTTGTCGCGAATTTTGCTTGACACGCTTGTGCGGCACGGTATGGTCCCCGACATTCACAGGAAGAGCCGTCGGGGTTGCGCGGGGGTGAGCGGTTCGGGGCCGCTGGCCGGGGCGCGACGTCCGGAAAGGGGGACCGCATGAAGCATCTGGTCTGGGCCGCAACCGCGCTGACGATCGTCGTCGCGGGGCCGGCGAGTGCCGCAGACATCGTGTTCAAGCCGATCGACACGAACCAATTGGTGGTGAAGCCGAGCCGGGCGGCCGCCGATCTTTCGGCCGCGACGATCAAGCTCGTGGGGAACTCGGCGGCCGGTGCCCTCGAGAAAGATGGCTACGTGAAAACGATCAACAATCTGTTCGGGACCCGCAGGACGCTCTCGACGCCGGTTCAGCCGGGTCGCAGTGCGCTGCCGCTGCCGAGTTCGTTTTCGTCCACGCAATACCGGAGCTACAACACTCCGGTGATGCCGTCGTCGCAACCCGTGCGGCGTCGCTAAACCGGAATGCGAAGCGAAGCGGCCCGCCGGAACCCCGGCGGGCCGTTGCATTTCCTGGGAGCGCGGCCGTCCCGGCCGCTTGGCTCACTTCACACGAAGGCAATGA
>JAYTGN010000370.1:0-8668 GCA_043733485.1 Gemmataceae bacterium | reverse complement strand
TGGAAACCGGGTTTCTTCAGGCTCAAGAAACCCGGTTTCCAAAGCAGAAACCGGGTTTCGAAGATACTCGAGTTCCTCCGCGATTTGGCGAATCTCGCGAAGGCCGGGCAGAAACGCGAGTACGTCGCCTTCAGTTTCATCGAGCGCCTCGCGGACGGCGTTCGCCACGGCGAGTGACAGTGGGGTGTCACTGCGGCGCGGGCGGTACTTCACCTCCACGGGAAAGCTGCGGCCGGCACTGTCCACGACCGGGCAGTTCCCGAAGTAGGCGGACGCCGGGCCGGGGTCGATCGTCGCGGACATCACGACGGCCATCAGGTCGGGCCGCACGTTCTCGCGGATGAGCTTGACCATGCCGAGCGCGAGGTCCGCGTCCAGCCCGCGTTCGTGGAACTCGTCGAAGATCACGCACGAAATGCCTTCCAGGAAGGGGTTATCGTGCAACATGCGGAGTAGGATGCCGGGCGTGACGACGAGCACCCGCGTTCGCGGGCCGGCCTTGCGGTCGAAGCGGACCTGGTAGCCGAAGCGTTCGCCGAGCGGCGAGCGGTCTTCGTGGGCCATGCGGCGAGCGGCGGCGCGGGCGGCCACGCGCCGCGGTTCCAACATCACGATGGTGCCCGGCACGAGGTCGATGATCGCTGGAGGTACGCGGGTCGTCTTGCCGGCACCGGTCGGCGCGCGAAGGATCGCCGCGCCGCTCGCGCGCAGGGCGGCAAGCAACTCCGGCAGCGCGGCATCGATCGGCAGCGGATCCAGCATAAGAGCAGTTTAGGAGCCCACCCATTACCATGGGTGGGCTTTGCCCGCGAACTGCGATAGACTTCCACTCGTTGCGTGCTTCGACCGGAGGTATCCCACTGGTGAACCGTCGCTGGCTGCTCGCCGTCCTCATTCTGCTCGCGCCGCTACCTGCGCTGGCTCAGGAGAAGAAGCCGTTGCGCTGGGGTACCGACCCGACCGGCGGCGCGCCCTACATCTTCAAACCGCCCGGTAGCGGCGAAGACGCTCCGTACATCGGCTTCGAAGTCGAACTGGCAGAGTACTTGGCGAAGAAACTCGGCCGCGAAAGCCAACCGGTGGATGGTCTTTGGAAATCGCTGCCCGAACTCCTCGACAAACCGCGCGACGGCACCAAGGGAATCGACATCGTTCTCAACGGCTACGAGGATCGCGACGACCTCAAGGAAAAGTACGCGGCCACGATTCCCTACTACGTCTACCGGCTCGCGCTGATCGCACGAAAAGACGATACGGAAGTCGCGGACTGGTCCGATCTTCGCGGCAAGCCGAACAAACAGATCGGCGTGCTGGGTGAGTCCGCGGCCGCGGTTTATGCGAAGCGGTATTTCGGCGACGCGGCCGTCTCCGAGAGCGACGACGTCGCCAACGTCATCGGGCTCGTGAAAGAACGCCGCCTCGCGGCCACGGTGCAGGACAACCCCGCGGCGGTCCACTTTCTCAAAGCGAACCCGGACCTGCACACGGTCGGCGAAGGACGGCAGCCGGGCTTCTACACCATCTACTTGCGTAAGGACGACAAGCAACTTCAGGAACAATTGAACGAGGCGATTCGGGAGGGCTTGAAGCTCGGCTCGATTCAGCGAATTTATCGCAAGTACGGCCTGTGGAATGCGGATCAGGACGGGTTGTGCTTCCACCACACGGGCGTGTGGCCGATGCCGATCGATCAGGAAGAAGTCGCCATCGCGGTCGGTGGCGGCGGAGTCGGGAAACTCGTGCCGCAACTTCTTCGCGCGGCCGGGATGACGGTGTTGCTCGCGGTCACGTCGTTCCCAATGGCCATGATTGCAGGGCTCGGCATCGGCATCGGCCGCGTCTATGGGCCGCGGTGGTTGGCAGTCTTGCTTGCGGTTTATGTCGAAGTGGTTCGCGGGACGCCGCTGTTGCTGCAACTGTATTTGATCTTTTACATGCTGCCGAAGATCGACCCGATGCTTGCACTGGAGCCGCTCTATGCGGGCATCCTCGGGCTGGCGATGAACTACGCGGCCTACGAAGCGGAGAACTACCGGGCCGGGTTGCTCGCGATTCCGCGCGGGCAAATGGAAGCGGCGCTTGCGCTTGGAATTTCGCCGTTCACCGCCATCCGCACCGCGATCGTGCCGCAGGCCATCCGCATCGTCATTCCGCCGGTCACGAACGATTTCATCGCTTTGTTTAAGGATACCTCGGTCTGCTCGGTGATCCTCATCACGGAACTGACGCGGAAGTACAACGAGCTTTACAACTTCAACCGCGACCTGGTCGTGGAGTTGGCGTTCATCACGGCCGGGTTGTATTTGTTGATGAGCTATCCGCTGTCGGTTGTGGCCGGGCGTCTGGAGAAGCGTTTGGGAGGAGTGCAAACCCAACGATGATCCGCGCTTCCAACATCGTCAAGTACCACGGGCCGAACCGCATCCTCGACGGCGTGAGCGTCGAGTTCGGGAAGGCGCAGGTGGTCGGCATCGTCGGGCCTTCCGGCAGCGGGAAGAGTACGCTGCTGCGCTGCATCAACGGGCTCGAACGGTTCCAGGAAGGCGAAGTGTCCGTCGGCGATTTGAAGCTTGCGGGTGGCCCCGTTCCGCCGCGCAAGGATCTGCTGCTGAAGCTGCGCCGGGCGGTGGGAATGGTCTTTCAATCGTTCAATCTGTTCCCGCACATGAGCGTGCTGGCGAACGTGATGAGCGGGCCGATCCACGCCCTCGGCAGACCGAAGTTTGAAGCGGAAGCGACGGCCCGTGCCTTGCTCGATCGCGTGGGCCTCGCCGCGAAAGCGGACGCCCGGCCGGCGCAGCTTTCCGGCGGGCAGCAGCAGCGAGTTGCCATCGCTCGCGCCCTTGCGGTTAACCCGGCAGCGATCCTCTTCGACGAACCGACCAGCGCCCTCGATCCCAAGATGTCGGCCGAGGTGATGCGCGTCATCGACGATCTTTCGAACGACGAGCAGTTTCGCACGACGATGGTGATCGTGACGCACGACATCGCGGCCCTTCGCCGCGTGGCCGATTCGGTGGTGGTGTTGGAAGCCGGGAAGGCGATTTACGCGGGCCCGTTCGACGGTGCCCCGCCCGGATACTTGGAGTGAGATTGAAACCTGGTTTCTGCTTTGGAAACCAGGTTTCTCGCAAAAACAGAAACCCGGTTTCCAAAGCAGAAACCGGGTTTCGAGGAACCATCTGGTTTCTGCTTTGGAAACCGGGTTTCTCGCAAAAACAGAAACCCGGTTTCCAAAGCAGAAACCGGGTTTCGAGGAACTATCATGGCTCAACAACTGATCCGCGTCGGGCACAGCCCGGACCCGGACGACGCATTCATGTTCCACGCATTGGCGAACGACAAGATCCCCACCGGGAACCTCAAGTTCGTTCACGAGTTGCAGGACATCGAGACGCTGAATCGCCGGGCACTCAAGGGCGAACTCGAAGTCACGGCGGTGAGCATTCACGCCTACAGTTTCCTGTTGGACAAGTACGCACTCCTGCCCACCGGTTGCAGCATGGGCGACCACTACGGCCCCATGATCGTGGCCCGCAAGCCGCTGACCATCGGCGACCTGCCCAGCATGAAGATCGCCGTCCCGGGCACGCTCACCACGGCGTTCCTCACCCTGAAGTTGCTGTTCGAATCGATTGGTGCCAGCGACAAGCTCACCTTCGACGTCATCCCCTTCGATGAGATCATTCCCGCGCTCGAGGCCGGGAAGTACGATGCCGGGCTCATCATTCACGAAGGCCAACTCACCTTCCAGAATCAGGGGCTTCACCTGGTCGTCGATCTCGGCGTCTGGTGGCAGGATCGCACCGGTCTACCGCTGCCGCTCGGTGGCAACGTCGTTCGCAAGGATCTGGGCAAGCCCGTGATGGTCGAGGTGAGCCGGCTCATCCGGCAGAGCATCCAGTACGGGCTCGACCATCGCCGCGAGGCACTGGACTACGCCTTGCAGTATGCCCGCGACATGGACGTGAGCCTCGCCGATAAGTTCGTGGGAATGTACGTCAACGACTGGACGCTGGACTACGGCGACCGCGGCCGAGCCGCCATTCGCAAGCTGCTGGATGAAGGCCACCGCGCGGGGATCATCCCGTCGCCGGTCGAGGTCGAGTTCATATAGCGGCCGGTTTACCGGCCGTCCGAGCCTCGGCCGGTAAACCGGCCGCTATATGATGAGAGAATGGAATCGCTGGTCACTTTCACGACCCCGCCGAGTTCGTGCAGCTACCTGCCCGAACGGAACGCGCGGATGCGCTACGAGATCGTCGGGCAGCTCACCTCGACCGAGTATCAGGAGCGGCTCGAAACGGGATGGCGGCGGTTCGGCTTCTCCCTCTTTCGCCCCGAGTGCGAAACGTGTCGGGCGTGCCAGTCGATTCGCGTTCCCGTTTCTAAGTTTCGGCCCGACCGCAGCCAGAAGCGGGCGTGGGCCGCGAACGAATCCGAGGTGCGGCTCGACATCGGCGAACCGTCCGTCACCCGCGAGAAGCTCAAGCTGTACGATCACTTCCACGCCTTCCAGGCCGAGAACAAGGGTTGGCCCGAACATGGCCCCAAAGACGCCGACGGCTACATCGAGTCGTTCGTCGAGAACCCGTTCGCAACCGAAGAGTGGTGTTACTACCTGGGCGAGCGTCTGATCGGCGTGGGCTATGTGGATCGGCTACCGGCCGGGCTCTCAGCCATCTACTTCTTCTACGATCCGGACGAACGCGGCCGCTCGCTCGGCACGTTCAACGTGCTCGCGACGATCCGGAACGCCCGAGTGTCGAGGTTGCCTCACGTCTATCTGGGTTACTACGTGGAGGGTTGCCGCTCTCTGGAATACAAGGGGCGGTTCCGACCGAACGAAGCGCTGAGCCCGGCGAGCGAGTGGGTGAAGTTTCTGCTTAAATAGCCGTGGTGCTACGCCACAATCAGGGCGATAGGCTGATAGAATTAGCAGAAGTTCTCATTCATCGTTGAGTGGTATGGGAGTTGGCCATGAAGTTTTTAGTGACATTGGACCGCGACGAAGATGGGGTGTGGGTGGTGGAGTGCCCCTCGATTCCGGGATGTGTGAGCCAGGGTCAAACCCGTGAGGAAGCTCTGGCCAACGTACGGGAAGCGATCGCCCTTTGTCTTGAGGTTCGAGCCGAGCGGGGTATGCCGCTGACGATTGAGACTCGTGAAGTTGAGGTCGTGGCCTGATGCCCAAGCTTCCGGTCGCAAGTGGAGCCGAGGTGGTCCGGGCATTTGAAAGCCTGGGATGGGAGGTTGTTCGTCGCCGAGGCAGTCATGTTATTCTCGTCAAGGACGGCGAAATGGCCTCGCTCTCCGTGCCCGATCACAACGAGGTGGCCAAGGGGACCTTGCGGAGTCTCATCCGTGAGGCGGGTATGACCGTCGCGGAATTTACCTCAGCCCTTTCCTGAGCTTCTTCGATCAGCCCCATTGGCTTCCGACTTCCTACGATAACACTTCAAACCGAACCGCGGACGCGAAGCGTTCGTATTCACACTGTACCCATTCGTGCGCGTCCCTCAGACTTGCGGGATTCCGGAGAGTGCCATGGCCGAGGATGTCGTCGTTGAAACCCGGAGCCTGACGAAGGTGTACCGCGATTTCTGGGGCCGGAAGAAGAAGACCGCACTCAACGCCCTCGACCTCAAAATCAAAAAGGGCGAAATCTTCGGGCTCCTCGGGCCCAACGGATCGGGTAAGACCACGACCATCAAGCTGCTGCTGGGCCTGCTCTTTCCCACCGGCGGCGATGCGTTCGTTTTCGGCGAACCCGCGGCGAAGGTCGAAAAGAACGAACGCATCGGCTACCTGCCGGAAGAATCGTACCTGTACCGGTTCTTGAACGCCGAGGAAACGCTGGATTTCTACGGTCGTCTGTTCAACATGGATGCCGCGACCCGCAACCGCCGCGCGGCCGACCTCATCGAGCGGGTCGGCCTCGGAGCCGACAAGAAGCGCATCCTCAAGGAATACTCCAAGGGCATGCGGCAGCGCATCGGCCTCGCTCAGGCGCTCATCAACGACCCCGAACTCGTCATTCTCGACGAGCCGACCTCGGGCCTCGATCCGCTCGGTACTGCCTGGATGAAGAAGCTCATCCTCGACCTGCGCAACCAGGGCAAGACCGTGCTGATGTGCAGCCATCGCCTCGACGACGTGCAAGATGTCTGCGACCGGATCGCGATTTTGTACAACGGCGACCTTCAGGAGCTCGGTACGGTCAGCAAGTTGGTGGAAGACGCGGCTCGGCTCGAAGTGCGGGCGAAGAAGGTGAAGGAATCGCCGGAGCTGCGTGCGGAGCTCGAGGCCGTCATCCGCAAGCACGGCGGCGAACTCGAATCGATCGGCCACCCGACCACGACGCTGGAAGAACTCTTCCTCCGCATCGTAGAAGAGTCCAAGTCGCGGCCCGGTCGCCGCTACCAGGCACCCGTCGAAGCGAAGTAATTCATATAGCGGCGGGCTTGCCCGCCGTGCCCAGCATCGACCGGTAAACCGGCCGCTATATTCGGACGAGGTTTCCTCCATGACGGGGCTGTTCGGCATACTTCAACTGGATCGCGGCGACCCGCTCGGGTACGCGAACTTCTTCGGCCTCATCCAGGCTTGGTTCCAGGATGCCGGTGGCTTCGCCGCCCTCGGGCTCATCGTCTACCTCCTCTACGCCATGTCGGTGCCCACGGGCAAATCGCAATCGGAGCGGCTCCGCGTGCCGGTCTCGACCTGGATGCTCGCCATGGGCGTCCTCAGCCTCGTCTGCTACGGCGGCGTGCTCGCGCTCATCATCATGGGGAAGGGTGCGCCGCCGGAGTTGCCCCCGCCGGCCTTGGGAGCAATCGTGAAGCCCGAACCGTCGGTCTGGCATGGCCAACTGCGACCCATGCTGCTGATGATCGCCGGGCTCTTCGCACTGCTCGGAATTTGCGAGCCGTTCTTCCGCGACCTCGTGAAAGTGAAGGGACGACGTATCTGGGCCCTCGCCCGACTCGGCTTCAAGGAAGCCGTTCGCTCGCGGTTGCTGTGGCTCGCCTTGCTCGTGCTGCCGGTGTTCATGTTCCGAAACGTGTGGATGGCCGGCGTGCGACCCGCCGACGAGTTCCGAACGCTCGTGTCCGTTGCCGCGCTCACCATCACACTTCTGGTGCTGTTCACGGCCCTGATCCTCACGTCGTTCAGCATCCCGAACGACATCAAGAACTACACGATTCACACGGTCGTCACGAAACCCGTGGAACGATTCGAGGTCGTGCTCGGTCGCTTCATTGGGTACGTGGGCCTCACCACGGTTGCGCTCGTCGCAATGACCGGGATCAGCTTGATTCTGATCAATACGTCGACCATCGATCCCAAGGCGGAGGCCGAATCGGCGAAGGCCCGCGTCCCGGTGCGCGGCAAGCTCGAATTCGCGAGCCGCAAGACGGATTTCGACGGCACCAACGTGGGCCGCGAGTTCGACTATCGCCGCTACATCGCCGGCCACGATCGCTCTCCGGAACGGGCGATCTGGCACTACTACGAGATTCCGTCTTCGGTCAAGACGCTGGCGGGCGATGTGGTGCCCGTCGAGTTCACGTTCGACGTGTACAAGCTGACGAAGGGCGTCGAGAATCAGGGCGCGGACGTGACGTTTCGCATCGTGACGCACAACAGCCCGCAAACGGTCCCCCGACCGGACCAGCGCGGGGATTGGCAATGGGGCGACAAAGCCGGGGAGGAACGCGGCAAGGGGGGCGAAGACCGCAAGCGAGCCTACAACGCCGACCTGGCACTGCTGCCCACGGGTGCCTCGGTCGCCAAGCCCGGAACGCCGGGCTGGACCTCGATGAACGAATTGGCCCAGAAGCACGGCTACTACGAAACGCGAAAAGAAGTCTTCGACTACGCGGTCACGGGCATCCAACTTCCGGCGGGACTCTTCCGCAACGCGAGCGAAGGCGATCCCGGTACCGAAGAATCGAAGGAAGGGAACAAGCGCTCGCGGCCTCGCCTTTCCATCTACGTGAAGTGCGAAAGCGGCGGCCAAATGCTCGGCATGGCCGAACCCGACCTCTACATTCTCGAAGCGAATCAGCCCTTCACGATCAACTTCCTCAAGGGCATGGTCGGCGTCTGGTGCCGCCTCTGCATCGTGATCGGCCTGGCCATCGCTTGCAGTACCTACCTGAGCGGCGTGCTGAGCCTCCTGCTCACCTCCATGATCTTCTTGTTGGGGTACGCCACGGATCACTTGAACGACCTAGCGGCGAGCCGCAATGTCGGCGGCGGCCCGTTCCAGACCATGTCGCAACTGATGAAAGCCGAGACGCCCACGACTCCGTTCGGCGATACGTCCGGGGCCAAGGTCGTTCTCGTCTTCGACAAGGGCTGGGCCTGGGTGGTTCGGCGAATCCAAAACGTGCTCCCGGACGTCGAATCGTTCACGTGGACGAACTTCGTCTCGGAAGGGTTCAACGTGAACACCGAGTACCTCGTGATTAACCTGTTGATGCTCGCGGGATATTTGTTCCCGTGGGCCGTGCTGGCGTACTACCTGATGAAGTCGCGCGAAGTGGCGTCCTGATGTCTTGCCGCTTCGCGATTGTTTGAAGTAGGGTGGGCCGGACCGCAGTGGCCGCGCAGCGGACACTGCGGGAGGCCCACGCGGTGAGTTTCAATCGATGCACGTGGG
>JAYTGN010000369.1:0-21024 GCA_043733485.1 Gemmataceae bacterium | reverse complement strand
TCGACGGGCTAAAGCCCTCTTGCGTCAGTTGCAACTGTTCGTCGAGGGGGGAAAAACACGACCCGACAGGTCGTGCAACGCCATTTTTCTCGGGCCAGTTCGATGGGCCCGGCCCGGGTGGTCAAGACCCGCCGGGCGAGCGGCTCGCCGGGTTTTTTCACCCGGCGAGCGGGTCGCTGACACTGGGGGCACGAAGGGGCTTCGACGGGCCGGGCGTCGGCTGCGGATTGCACGCGCTGTTCCAGCAGCCACGACTCCAGATCGCGCGTCAGTTGCGCGGTCTGTTCCTCGATGCGGTCGAAGGCGGGCAGGGGCACCGAGGCGTCTTCGGGAAAGAGGCGGTTGAAAATGGCATCGACGTGCTCGTGCAACTCGCGGTGGATGGTGTCGCGGCTCGACGGCGGGAGTGGGGTCGACATAGCTGATTCCTTCAGAGGGACGCAGGAAACCTGTCCATCCTGCTTGCAGCTCAGAATACACCCGCCTCCAGCTCGCAGCTACGGGACTGCACTCGTACGAGCGGTCGCTACTGAAGGCGCGC
Organism: Gemmataceae bacterium; assembly: GCA_043733485.1. Classification (GTDB taxonomy): domain Bacteria; phylum Planctomycetota; class Planctomycetia; order Gemmatales; family Gemmataceae; genus Urbifossiella. Next base: position 20,483 of record JAYTGN010000369.1, on the reverse strand, counting down.
GAAACGCTGCTCTCCGATCTGAAGAAGAAGGAAGAGACGGCCCAGAAGGCCGGCGACCTCAAGACGCTCGAGAAAATTCAAGCCGAGACCAAGGCCTTCGAGACCGGCGAAACGCTACCGAAGACCGTCTCGGCGAGAGGCTACGAGAGCCTCAAGAAAACGGCCCGTGCCAAGCTGGAAGACGGTTTCACGGCAGCGATCAAACAGTTCACGAAGGATGGGAAAGTCGCTCAAGCCAAAGCGACGCAGGAAGAGTTGGACGAATTCAAGAACGCGGCCCCGTTCATCGATCCGTTCCAGGCCAAGTCGCTCTGGGTTCGCGACGCGAAGAAATTGCGACTTCGGGTTCTCGAACGCAATGGCGAATCGTTCAAGGCCCAATGGTCGTGGGAGGACATCAACGGGAAAGACTTCGGTGGCAAGTTTGCCGGTTCGATCAAGGAAGGCAAGTTTTCGTGGGCGGGCAAGGAGATCCGCGTCACCGAAGGTGAATTGTTCCCCGGTACGAAGCAGGGAACCATCACCCGCGACAAAGAGGGTGCCCGGCTCGATCTCTTTTGGCAGGACGCGACCGGAAAGTCCGGCACCTATACACTTCGGCTGAGCAAAGGAAAGTAAGCGGCGACGCCGAGGTGATATTGCCTCGGCCTTCGCTCTGGCTCGAATCTTGAGCTGGAGTTGAATCATTTCTTGGGCTCGGCTCGCGACCTCGTGTGAGAATCGGCGCGAGCGATAGCAATCCACGAACGGTCAAATCCCGTTTCCCGGCACGGAGTTGGGCGCAGCTCGGGCAGCGATCTTTGGCACGATCCGAAGAAACCGCACCACGCGACACGCTCGGCCCGAGAACCCACATCTTCCCGAACCTCCCATTTGCCCGTTCGTTCGCGGCGCGGGTAAGTTCATTCGACCATTGCCCTCGTCGGGCCGCGGCAGCGGTGCGAATGCGCCGATCCCGCAGTTGAGGCCGGTAAAACCGGTCTTTCTTCCGCAGGGACCAAGGCGTTCCTTCGGCCCGAAAGAAAACTCTACGGGGCTCTGTCCCGTCTTGAGTGAGGTAGAGGCTCTCCCGTCTTGCGATGGAAGAGTCACTTCTTTCCGCCCTAGTCGAAGTACGGTCGGCACCACGGTTCAGCACCCGGGTCAGGAACAGGAAGCGAAACATGTCGAAGAAATCCCTTTCCGAGCTCTTCAAGCGGTGGTCGAACCGGGGCCAGCGGGTCTCGGGGGATGCGTCGCTGGCGCGCAATCGGATTCGCCTGCGGCTGGAAGAGTTCGAGCATCGTTTGGTGCCCGCGACTCTTCCTCCCGTCACGGCCTCGGATACCCGGGTGATCGACGCGGGATTCGCGCCGCAGGCCGTGGCCGACCCGACCAATCCGAACACGATTGTCGTGGTCTCGGCGACCATCAACAGTGGGAGCAATCCCTTTCCGGCCCCGAGCGGCCAGATCAGCCGCGACGGCGGCCAGACCTGGAGCCGGTTCGGCATCCCGAACCCGGACACGTTCCCTTTGGCGGGCCCCGGCGGCAGCACTCTCACGGCTGTGAACAGCCCGTCGGTCGCCTTCTCCCGCACGGGCGATTTGTACGTCGTCTGGACTTCGACGACGGCCGACTTCGCCACGGCGGGCCGGCTGCGGGTCGCCAGCTTCGCAGTTCAGCAATCGACTCCCGCCGTCGGCAACGGCGTCTCGGTACTCAACCCGTCGGTCGTGCTTTACGAATGGCTGGGCCAGGATCCGGTTTACAACCCGACCGTGGCCGTCGACAACAACGTGGATGCGTACACCGATCCCGATACGGCATTCATTACACCCGTGGACACGATGCTGGGAGCGAACAAGGCCGGCAAGGCCGTGTACGTGGCCTGGAATACGAATGCCCTCACGCCGGTAGCGACGGCGAGCCACCAGACGCCGAATCCGGCGCAGTTCACGCCGACCGCGATCTTCGCGGCGGGTTCCCGCGATCGCGGCCGCTCGTGGAGTACGCCCGTCCCCGTGAGCGACGGCGGGTTCGTCGTTCCCGTGCCGACCGGCTTCAACGATAGGCGCGGAGGCGTGGCTCCTCGAATCCTCTTCACCCCCGGCGACCTGAACAACCGAACAACCGGTACCGTACCCGGCCAGCTCCAGTTCTTCTGGTCCCTTCCCGGCGGCGGCACGATCACGGACACTTCGACCCCGGACGGTTTGCCCCTGTACTCCACGCAGACGGTCGCCAACCAAGCCACGACGAACTATTCGTCGCCCACCGGGCTGGGCACGAATATCGCCGAGCCGTTCATCGATCCCAACAACAACGCGATTCCGGATGCACCGTTCAACTCGGATTCGACCATCAACGTGGCGATCGACAACTCGGCCCTCTCGACGAACGGGGCATTTTTCTCGGCGCTGTCGGACATCAACGTGACGCTCGCAATTCGGCACCCGCACGTGAACCAGTTGCGGATCACGCTGATTCCGCCGCCCGGAGCGGGAGTCGGCCCGATTCAACTTCTCGAGAGCCGAGTCGACGGGCTCAACAACGCCCGGCCAACGGGGCTCCTCAGTGGCTTGTTGGACAACAACGACACCAGTGGCAACACCGGTATCGGCGTGAACAATCAGTTCGTCAGCGGAACGGTGTTCGATCAGGAAGCGGCCCGGCTCATCTTCGATGCGGGTAACGCGGCACCCTACATCGCGCACTTTCGGCCGGAGGGGGGCAGTCTCTCCACGCTTTACGGGAAGGACGTTGCCGACCTCACCGGCACCTGGACCCTTCGCATCCAGGACTTCCGCGACGATGATCGCAATGCTGGCCCCACTCCGGGTGTGCCGCAGGGCCGATTGGTTTCGTGGTCCCTCCAGATGTCTTCGCTGATCCGCCAGGGTTTCGGAACCGACCAGATTCCGAATCCGCTCGGATTTGCGTCCGATCCGACACCCGGCGTGGCGGGCACGGGCTTCAACCTCGGCGGCACGGGTGCCAGCAACGCGACGGCCCTCGGGTTCGGCGGGGCCGTTTCGGCGGCCTACGATACCAGCCTCGGATCGTTCAGCCCGTTCAGCGGCCGGCTCTACGCCGCATACACCTCGGGGAATGGGAACATCTTCGTCAATACCTCCGATAACGCCGGCACCTCGTGGCGGGGCCCGGTCCGCGTGAACGACGACAGCGCTTCCGACAACGTGACCGAAGGCAACCGCTCCCAGTTCATGCCGAGCCTGACGGTCGATCCGGTGACCGGGACGGTGGTCGTCATGTGGTACGACGCCCGCGGAGATGCCTCGAACGCCCGCGTGGCCACCTACGTTTCCACGAGCATCGACGGCGGCAATAGCTTCAGCACGCAGGGGCTGGCCGCGTATCTGAACAACACGAAGAACGCGACCGATCAGCTGAATCGCAACGTGGTCGGATTGGAGCCGATTCCCACGAACCTCCGGGCGCTCGGCGCTGCGGAAGCCGGACTTCGGCAATCGCTCCTCGCCTACGGCGGTCAGATCAAATCGTTCTGGACCGGGAACGAGAATGCGTTTGGGTCGAACATTTACACCGCCACGGTGCAAACGTCGGCCGGCCCGCGGATCGTGGACAACGACACGACTTTTCTCAGCGATCAAGGCGCGGTGACGGCCGCGGCGTCGGGCGGATACAACAACACGTTCACCGCCGACGGCACGCGGCGCATTAATGGCTTCACCGTCACCTTCGATCGGCTCATCGATACATCCTCGTTCAACACGACGGCGCTGGCGAATCCGGACCTCGTGAGCGTGTTCTTCCGGGCTCCGGGAACGACCCGCGACGCCGGGCTTCCGGCCACGCGCATTCCGGTCTCCGCGATCGTGGCCCTCGACCCCACGACGCCTCCGAGTGGGATCGCGGGTTCGCCCCAGAACGCGACCCGATTCTTCATCCAGTTCGCGAATCCGCAATCCGCCGCGGGCACTTACAGCTACGCGGTCGGGCCGTACGTCTCGGATCGCGTCCGTTCGCAGCGGGTGGCAATGTTTACGCCAGCCGACACGCCCTCGGCGATCCCCGATCTCGGCATGCTCGAATCGACCATCTCGGTTCCCGTGCTGTCGGGCACTCCGGCTCCGGTGGTGCAGAACATCCAGGTACAGTTGGACATTTCTCACACGTTCGATCAGGATTTGAAGATCACGCTGTTTGGCCCCGATGCCGATGGCACGGGTCCGGGGAATCCGCTCTCCGTGATTCTCTCGAACCGCAACGGTGGCGGCGGAAACAACTACACGAACACGCGGTTCAACGATGCATCGCTCACGCCGATCGGCGGTGGTTCGGCCCCGTTCACGGGCGTCTTCAAGCCCGAGTCGCCTCTGGCCATCTTCAACGGCACGACGCTGTCTGGAAACTGGACGCTCCGGGTGGAAGACGTTCAGGGTGCCGATGTCGGTACGCTGAACGGATGGTCGATCACGTTCCTCGATGCGACCGGCAACCCGATCACGGTGAATCAAGACAAGACCTTCATGGACCAGGACGGCGACTCGCGAACGCGCGAAGTTGGCACCAACTTCAATCCGGCAATCGCGAAGTCGGCGCAGCCCCCCGTACTCTACACCGACGCTTACGCCGTGCCCGGCGCCTCGGGCAAGGATGCGTTCAACGTCGAGCCGCTGTCGCTGCCGAGCGATGCGAACACGCTGCCTTTGATCTCGACGGGGCCGCACCTGTTGGTCGTCGGTCAGCCGGGTGAAACGACCGTGGTTTCCTTCGCGACCCGCGATGCCAACAACGCCCAGCTACTCCACATCACCCTCGATCGGGCGGTGGATGTCACGACGTTCGACGCTTCGGATATCAGTGCGGTGGTGGCTCAGTCTGGGACCATCACCGGTACGATTTCGTCCGTCACTCCCACGAACGAATCCGATGGCATCGCGTCGAAGTTCGACATCCTGTACTCGTCGGCCTTGCCCACGGGCAGGTACACGGTCACCTTGGGGCCGGACATTCTCGTGGCCGACGGGATGTTCCGCAACATCACGAGCAACCAACTTCAAGTGCGGTTCGACCGGGACATCGATCCTTCGACGTTCACGCCGGCCAACATCCTGCGGCTCACCGGTCCGATCGGAGATATCAGCGACGTACAGAACATTCGGGTACTGGGAACGGCCGGCACCTTCACGGTGACATTCGACAACGGGAGCGGGCCGCAGACCACGGCCGCGCTGCCTTACAACGTTCCCGCTTCCGGCGGGATCGGCGCGACCGCGAGCTTGCAAAATGCGATTGCCGCCCTCACCAACGTCGGCGCGGGCAACGTCGTCGTCACGGTCGAGAATGTCACGGTCAACAATGCCGTAGTTGGGCGACTCTACCACGTCACCTTCACTGGTGGCCTGCGTTCGAATCAGCCGATCATGACGACCGTGGGAACCGCCGGCGCGACGGCGACCATCACCAAGGGAATCACCGTCGTGCCCGTGGCCACGACCTTCAATGGAGTGACGGGCGGGGCGCGGACCTTCACCGTCACATTCCCGGTTCAGAGTATTTCCGGCCCTTACGCCATCGAGTTCGGACAGGATCCGTTCGGCAATTCGATCCGGGCCGTGAACGTCCCGCAACTCGTCGACGTTCACTACGTCGCTCCGATCGTGGGCACGATTCGAACCGGGGTCGTGGGCGCGCCCGAAATTCAGACGGTCCGCGTGATCGCCTCGAGCGGGACGTACACGCTGACGTTCCGGGGTTTCACGACGACCCCGCTGGCGTTCAACGCCACGGCCGCCGCGGTGCAGACCGCGTTGAACGGGTTGTTCTCCATCGGCGGGTCCGGCGGGGCCGCGATCGTTACTTCCTCCGGGAACGCCGGCGACATCACGTACACCATTAACTTCAGCGGTTCGCTGGCGAGTTCGGACCTGCCGCAAATCACGGCGGCGTTCGTCGGCCCGCGCAGCGATCTCACCGCGATCTTCGATCGCAACATTTCGGCCGGTGGGTTCGTGCTTTCGGACATCGTCCGAGTCACGGGGCCGAGCGGCAACATCTCCACCGCCAACATCGGGACGATCGTCCAGGACTCTCCTCGACAGTTCCGCATCGTGTTCAACAGCGCGCTGCCGGCGGGGCAGTACGTCGTGGACCTCGACGACACGCGCGGACTGAAAGTGGCGAATAGCGGCCCGGCGATCGACACCAATCTCAACGCGGGGCTCGACACGCTTCGCGGAGACGACTCCACCAGCAGCGATCTGGCACCCCTCGCCTTCTCGAACCCGAACGCGGTCGCTATCCCTCCCGCCGGCCCGGACAGCACCGGAGCCTTCCGCCCGACCGTCACCCAGTCGTTCATCAGCATCGACGACGATTACATCATTCGGCAGTCGACGCTCGAACAGATCCGCGTGCTGTTGAACATCTCGCATCCCGACGTGTCCGACCTGACCATCGACCTCGTCCCGCCGGATGCGACCGGAGTGGCGCCGATCCGCCTGTTCACGGGCGCGCTGGCGGCGAACATCAGTTCGACTTCGTCCGCGAACTTCTCGAACACGCTGCTCGTCGATCGCGTCGGCGATCCGAACGTGCCCAACATCTTGGCCGGCACCCCGCCGTTCTTGTCCGGTTCGAGGTTCTACAGCCCGCAGACGCCACTCAGCGCGCTCGTGGGCAAGTCGGCCCACGGCGTGTGGACTCTGCGCGTGATCAACACGGGAACCAACACGCAGACCCAAGATCCGAACTTCACGACCGGCGATCCGGTTCAGATCACCAACTGGTCGCTGACGCTGCCGAAGGCGTTGACGGTCCAGATCCAGAACTTCGCGCGCACGAGCGGGGTCGTGATCCCCGCGGCGACGGTAGTGGGATCCACCACCACGCCCAGCGTCACCAACTCGACGCTGTTCATTCCGGTCGATTTCGCCATCGACGAAACGACGCTGCACCAGATTCAGCTGTTGCTCAATATCTCGCACCCGAGGGTGCGGGATCTGGACATCGACTTGGTCCCGCCAGCGGCCACGGGTGTGAACCCGATTCGGCTCTTCTCGGGGTTGGCGCTCGCGCCGAGCGCGGCGAACCAGACGGCGAACTTCACGAACACGCGATTCCTGAACAAGCTGGGCGATCCGAACGCACCGTCGATTCAAACGGCGGTGCCGCCGTTCAACGCGGGCGAGGCCGGCTTCTTCAGCCCGCAGAACTCGCTCTCCGCACTGATCGGGAAGTCCACGTTCGGCACCTGGACGCTCCGCGTGACGAACCGCGGGACGAACCCGAGTACGATCGATCCGAACTTCAATGCGACGGCCCCGATTCAGATCGTGAACTGGTCGCTCACCTTCCCGCGCAAGGTTGCGACGACCGGTTTGGGAGAGTCGACGGCGGACCGCTTCCAGGCGGCGTTCCGCATCTTCACGCAGGATCCGACGAATTCGCTGACTCGGCAGAACTGGACGCCGGTGGGTCCGGCCCCGACGAACGAAACCGCCAATGCGGCGCGGATCTCGGCTTTGGCGGTGGACCCGACCGATCCGTCGGGCAACACGGTGTTCGTCGCGGTGGCCGGCGGCGGCATCTGGAAGACCACCGATTTCTTAAACAGCAGTTCGTCGCTCCAGAACGGCGGGCTCGTGCCGAAGGGGCCGTCTTACGTGCCGCTCACGGATTTCGGGCCGACCAGCGCGGTCAACGTTTCGAGCCTCGCACTCTTCCCCCGCAACAACGACCCGCACCAGACGATCGTCCTCGCGCTCACGGGTGAAGGCAGCACGCAGGGCAAGCAGCCGGGCTCTCTCACCGCGACCGGCGTGGGCGTCATTCGCTCGCTGAACGGTGGCCGCACTTGGCAGGTGCTCGATAGCACCACGAACGTGGACTCGGCGGGCAACGTGGTGCTGATCTCGGATCAGAACACGCGCGATCACATCTTCGTGGGGGCCACGGGTTACAAGCTCGTGGTCGATCCGACGCCGGGCAAGGATGGCGGCGTGATCGTGTACATGGCTCTCTCCGGCAACGTGAACCAGAACGGCCTCTGGCGGAGTTTGAACGGCGGCAACACGTGGACTCGCGTGATGGCCGGCAACGCCACCGATGTGGTACTCTCCGCCGCAAGTGCGAATCAAACCGACCCGGCCACTGGCAACACGGTCTTCGAGGGCAACTTACAGCAGCTGTTTGCGGCCTTCCGCAATACGCCGGTCGGCACCGGCCCCGGCGTGTACAAGACGACTTCGGCCCCGGCGGCCGCCAGTCTCGACTTCCTGCCCGGTGGAGCGAACAACCCGCTCATCTTCGATGTCAGCGTGGGCAACAACATCACGACCGCGCTGCCCGCTTCGAATCCGAACAGCGGCAACAGGATTTCGCTGGCCGTGCCCACGCTCACTGGAGACCCCTTGAAGGATTCGTTCCTCAAGGACTGGCTCTACGCCATGACGACGGACGCCCAGGGAATTGCTCAACTGTACGTGACGAAGGATGCCGGCGCCCACTGGACGCTGGTGCGGGTTCCGAGCTTCGGATTCGGCACGAACAACGAAGAGACGAACATAGCACTGGGCGGACGGTTTCAACAGAACGTCGGCACCACGAACGATTACAACATGGCGCTCGCGGTCGACCCTGAGAACCCGTACATCGTGTACATGGCGGGTGCGGGGACGAACAGCATCCGGCTCGATCTGACGAAGATGCGCGATGCCCACAACTTCACGTTTTACAACAACAGCGATCTCGTTCTGGGTGCCAAGAGCACTCCCCAATTTCCTGCCCCCCCTCTCGCCGTTGCTAACGCGGCGGACCCAGCATTCACCACGCAGATCAACTCGAACAGCCAGTCGATCGGCGGCCTCCAGCCGCAGATCTTCATTCCCGGCGGTCAGACGACCGGCACTCCCGGTCGCGGTAGGGTTCGCATCGGCGGGTCGAACTTCTCGTATCTGGACGATGCTGGCGTCCCGATCGGGTTCCTCAACCTGTTCGGCGGTCGCGATTACAACCAGCCGTTCACCTCGAACTCCCTGATCCGGGTTTCGGGGACCGGGAATGGCCAGAACGGCCTCGGCGGGTTCTTCGTGAACGATGGGGCGGACATCTCGTGGAGCCCGTTCAGCGACATTCTCGATCCCAACGTGCCCAATCAGACGGGCAGTAATCGCACCCAGAATCGATTCTCCGGAGTGAACACGCACTCGATCCTCTCGTTCACCGATCCGGTGACGCACAAGACGCGGCTGCTGTTCGGAACCGACGACGGCGTGTTCACCGGCGTCGATTCGGGCAGCACCATCGGCACCGGGACGCTCACCAACGGTATCGGCTTCAGCGAAGCCGTGCGAGGCAACCGGAACGGGAACCTGCAAGTCTCGCAATTTTACAGTGGGGCCGTGCAGCCGAGCCAGTTGGCGGCGGACCTCGCCGGGGCGCTCTTCTACGGCATGGGCGATCACAGCGGGTTCGTCGTTTCCAGCCCGAACATTCTCGCCACGGGCGACCTGAACTGGCGCGGGCCCAGGGGCGATGGTGCCGGCGTACTCGTCGATCAGGCCGGATCGGGCACGGCCTTCCAGTATCGCAGCCCCAGCACTCCGGGGTTCGACCTCAACTCGACCGCGTCTTCGCTCGACTTCTTCCGCGTGCAAGCGAACACCTCGGATCACGCCTTCGGCGGCGGCTTCAGCCGCACCGGAAGCTCGTCCGGCTCGCTCTTCGATTTCGGCGATTTCTGGCCGTCCACCACGGCGTCGAACTTCCCGCAACAGATTCCGCAACCGAACGCGAACCCGGTGAATCCGAACGTCCTGTTGTTCGGGGCTCCGAGCGGCCGCGTCTTCCGCACGACCGATCAGGGCGTCACCTGGACTTCGGTGGGGGCACCGGCCAACCTGGATAGCACCCCGGTTCTCTCCGTGGCCTTCGGTGCCTCGGACCCGGCCCGACCGACGCTGACGAACAACTTCCTCTATGCCGGCACGAGCGGCGGTCGCATCTTCTCGACACTCACGGGCGGCACCCCCTGGCTTCCAATCGGCACGGTCGCCAACGGCCTCGCGATCAACGGCCAGAGCCCCGGTGCCGTACTCCGCATCGTGCCGAACCCGCAGGTGGGAACCAAGGACGTGTTCGCCATCACGACGGGCGGCGTCTTCTACAAGGCGGACGGCACCTCCGCGACCGGCAACTGGGTCAACATCACCGGCAACCTGTTCAACGTCACCCGCACGGTGTTCGGCAACGTCGCCGATCAGGATCCGGCGTTGCGGGCTAACAGCCTCAGCGCCTTGGCCGTGGATTGGCGGTATGCGTTCCCCGATCCGTCGAACGCCGGCGGCACCTTCCCGATTCTCTATGCCGCGGGCGATGGCGGCGTCTTCCGCACCATGGATTTCGGCGTGACTTGGAGCTTCTTCCCGGACGTGGCCAGCGACGGTGCCACCGCGGACGGCGGGTACCTGCCCAACACGCACATCACCGATCTCGACCTCTCGATCGGCGATCTCGATCCGACCACCGGGCGCTACAAGGCCGGCGGATTCAACATGCTCGTGGCCACCACCTACGGGCGCGGCACGTTCGCGATCCGGCTCAGCACCGACTTGCCCCCTGCGAGTTTCATCTCGGGGCCGCGCGTCACGCAGTTGGTCAACCCGAACCCGGTCGGCGGGCCTTCTACAGAACTCGACGTGAGGTTCAGCAGTGCGGTGGACCCCTCCACCTTCACAACGGCGGACGTTCACCTCGTCGATTCCAATGGGAACAACATCCCGATCACGAGCGTGAAGCTCATCTCGACGCCGGACGCGAACGGCGTGAACCCGCGCAATTTGTTCGCGGTCACCTTCCCGGCTCAATCCGGGCAGGTCGGCAACGGTTCGTTCACGATCACCGTGGGCTACAACCCCACTGGCAACAACGTTCCTCTCATCTCCGATCCGTCCGGGTTCCTGATGAACCAGGACGGCGACACGACCAACGGCGAGTCGGTCGTCGATCAGTACACGAACACGATCTCGTTGAACTCTTCGACGAACAATCACCTCGTGGTGACGATGTTCTCCTCGACCGCTACGGCCGGGGTGCCGACTTCCGTGACCATTGAGGCCCGCGACAGCAACGATCTGCTGTTAGTCGGGGTGAACGGCACGCTGACGTTCAGCCCGGGTGCGGGCACCGGTACCTTCTCGCCGACCACGGCCACCCTGACCAATGGCGTCGCGACGTTCGACATCACGTATCAAGCCTCCGGCGCGCAACCCGTGATTGCGACGTTCTCGTCGTCGCCTCCGGTGAACATCAACTCGACCGCGTGGACCACGACGGTCGCCGCAGCCGCCGCGAGTCAGTTCGCGTTCACGCCCGCCTCCACGTCGCTCACGGCCGGAGCGAATCAGGACTTCACGCTCACCGCTCAGGATCAATTCGGCAACACGGCGACGACCTACAGCCAGACCGCCACTCTCACCAGAACCGGTGCGGCCGCCACGATTCCCAACACCGTGACGGTCGCGAACGGCGTCGGCACCTTCAACGGCATTTTCAACGCGAGCGGCACGGTTCAGATCACGGCGACGGGGCCCAATCCCGCCAACCCGCCGACCACGATTACTGGCACCGCGAATGTGAACGTCGCGGCCGGCACGGCGACGCACCTCGGGTTCGCGATCTCTCCGGCCGCGCCGTACTCCATCAACGACACGCTTACCGTTAGCTTCTCGGCGCTCGACGCGCAGAACAACTTGGCGAGCAACCTGAACGGCACCTCGGTGGCCGTGAGCATTTCGCCCTCGGGCAATGCGATCCTCAACCCGGCGACGCCTCCGATCTTCGTGAACGGGGTAGCAACGCTCACGGTGAGGTTCACGGCTGCGGGCACGTTCGCGATTACGGGAACTGCTCAGGGTCCGCTCACGGTGAACTCCGGGCCTCTCGTGGTGACCACCGCACCACCGCCGCCGTCGCCGACTCAGAACCTCACGGGGATCTTTGCCGTGGGCACGGGAGTGGACGGCACTCCAACCACCTACGTGTACAACGGCGATGGCACGCTGAAGACCTCGTTCGTTCCGTTCCCGGCCGGCTTCGGCAACGAAGTCGATCCGGCCAGCGATGGCTTCCGCGGCGGCAGTCGCGTCGCGGTCGCCGATGTCACGGGCGACGGCATCCCCGACTACGTGGTCGGCACCGGGCCGACCATCACCGCGACCGTCATCGTCGTCGATGGGGCCACCGGCAAGACGGTCCTCACCTACAAGCCTTTCGAAAGCTTCAAGGGCGGCGTGTTCGTCGCGGTCGGAGACATCACCGGCGACGGCATCAACGACATCGCCATCACGCCCGACGAGGGTGGCGGCCCGCGAGTGGTCGTGCTCCGCGGCGGCAACTTCGCCCGCATCGCCAACTACTTCGGAATCGACGATCCGAACTTCCGCGGCGGGGCGCGTTCCGCGATCGGCGACATCAACGGCGACGGCTTCGCGGAACTCGTCGTCGCGGCTGGGTTCGGCGGTGGGCCGCGCATCTCCGTCTTCGACGGGGCCGCGCTTTCCAAGGGCGTTAACGCCCACCCGGTCGGCGATTTCTTCCTCTTCGAGGAAGCCCTCCGCAACGGTGCTTATGTGGCCGTGGGTGACGTGAACGGCGACGGCTTCGCAGATATCATCGGTGGGGCCGGGCCCGGCGGCGGTCCTCGCGTACTCGTGATCTCGGGCAAGAAACTGCTCGAATCCGGCCCGGACGGCCCGCTGCCCGCGCTCGCCGCCCCGCTCGCCAACTTCTTCGGCGGCGACATCGACAACCGCGGAGGCATCCGCGTTGCCGCCAAGAATGTCGACGGCGACCGCGATACCGACATCATCACCGGCTCCGGTGCCACGGATACCAACGGCAACCTCGGCGGGTCCCGCGTGTCCACCTACCTCGGGTCGAGCCTCCTCGCCGGGAATACCAACCCGGTTCGCGAGTTCGACCTGATCCCCGGCTACTACGGTGGCGTGTTCGTCGGGTAGAGGTCGTGGGTGAATTGCGAGAGCCCACCCCAGGCATGGGGTGGGCTCGATCATTCCCGGCGAGCCGAGCCCCATCAGGGGCCGGGTTCGTCGAGTGCCAGTCGCTACCCCAACTTCGCATATTTCGCCACGATGGCGCGGGCGGTGCGGAGGCCGTCGACCGCCGCGGAGACGATGCCCCCGGCATAGCCGGCCCCTTCACCCACGGGATACAACCCCGGCACGCCCGGCGACTCGCGGCTCTCCGAATCGCGGTCGATGCGAATCGGCGAACTGCCCCGCGTTTCCGGCCCCGTCAGCACCGCCTCCGGTAAGAACTTCCCGTGCCAGCGGCGATCCATCTGGGGCAAGCCTTCCAAGAGCGCATCGACCACGATGGGCGGCAGCACTTCGCGAAGATCGCACGGTGCCGCTCCACGCGGGTAGCTCGTCTTGGGTGCCTCGCTCGCAATCTTCCCCCCGGAGATGAACTCCTTCGCCCGTTGAAGCGGAACCCGATACTCGCGGCGACCCAGTTCGAACGCGGCCTTCTCGTAACGCTGTTGAAGCCGCACCCCGGCGAGAATGTCCGTGCCTTCAAACGACTCCACGGGAATGGTCACGACCAGGCCGCTGTTCGCGAACGGCGAATCGCGCTTGCTCAGGCTCATGCCGTTCGTACAGAAGTACCCCTCCTCCGACACGCTCGGGATCACGTGACCGCCGGCACACATGCAGAACGTGAACAGGTCGTGCTTGCCGCGAGCGACGAGCGAGTAGTCGGCGTTGCCCAGGAGTTCCTCGTACTTCTCGTGGCGCGAACCGAACTGCACTTCGTTCACGAGCGACTGCGGATGCTCGACTCGCACGCCGAACTGGAAGGCCTTGAGGCTCATCGGCACGCGGCGCTCGGCGAGCATGGTGTAGGTGTCGCGGGCACTGTGGCCGATGGCCAGCACCGCGACCGAAGCGGGAATGAACCCCGAAGACGTAGCCACACCCCTGAGTCCGGCATCGTCGACCTGGAGGTCTTCGACCTTGGTGAGGAAGCGGACTTCGCCACCGTACTCTTCGATCTTGCGACGAATCGCCTTCACCACGGCGGGCAGGCGGTTGCTTCCGAGATGCGGGCGATGGTAGTATAAAATGCTCGGTTTGCCGGGCTGCTGGCCCTTGCACTCGGCGAAGAGTTCGAGCACGCGAAGCACGTCCGGCCCGGCCCCGCGGCAGGTCAGTTTACCGTCCGAAAAAGTGCCCGCGCCGCCTTCGCCGAACAGGTAATTGCTCTCGGGGTGGAACGCGCCGCCGGAGTCGAAGCGTTCGACATCGCGGATGCGGTCGTTCACTTTGGTGCCGCGTTCGAGTAGGATCGGGCGGTAGCCGTGGAGGGCGAGGAAGTAAGCGCAGACGAGCCCGCCGGGACCGGAGCCGACCACGACGGGGCGTTCCCGCAAAGGATGCGAACCCGGTTCGGGCATCGCGAACGGCGGCTCGGTGTGCCGTTCGATTTGGGCCAGCGGGTGCGACTCGGTTCGCGCGGCGATTCGCTCTTCGTTCGCCAGGGCATCGACTTCGAAGTTGTAAACGAATCGGAGGTGCCGCTTATCGCGGACGTCGAGCGCCTTGCGAACGATTTTCCAGCGGCCGAGATCGGTGGCGGGAACCCCGAGAGCGCGGGCGAGGTGGGTCGGCAGATTGGCCTCCGACTCCTCGATGGGGAGACGAAGGTTGGAGACGCGGAGGGACATGCGGTTAGTTTACGAGCGCACCCTTCACTCCATCCGTTTTACAGGACTCGAATCGTGACCTAGACTCGCTGTGAGTGAACGCCCGCGCTCACCACGCCCCACTTGGGACGGCCCCGGATCCTTCGCATGACAGTCAATCAAACCGATAAAACCGAGAAGGTTGAGCGAGTGGCCGAGACGTGGATCACCACGCCGAAGCGACTGTTCTCTGCTGCCACGCGCGAAGCGTGCCTGGTTCACATTTACCCCACCGGCCCGAGCATGGGGAAACGCTACCCATTGGGGGATAAAGACTTAATCGTCGGCCGCAGCGACGATTGCAACATTCGCATCCAAGACAACTCCGTGAGCCGCAAGCACGTGAAGATCGAGCCCGCGCTCGAAGGTTACAGCGTCTGCGACCTGGGCAGCACCAACGGCACCTTCGTCAACGACAAGCAGCTGGAAGACGCCAGCATCCTCCAAGACGGCGATTACCTCCGCGTCGGCAACTGCCTCTACCGCTACCTCACCGGCGGAAACATCGAAGCCGAATACCACGAAGAAATTTATCGACTCACCATCCAGGACGGCCTCACGCGCATTCACAACCAGCGCGCGCTCACCGAATTCCTCGACCGCGAGGTCGCCCGCTCCCAGCGCCACAAGCGGCCCCTCTCCGTCCTCATGTTCGACATCGACAAGTTCAAAACCATCAACGACACCCACGGCCACCTCTGCGGCGACTTCGTACTGCGCGAACTCGCCACCTGCATTCGCGACACCGTTCGCAAGGAAGACATGTTCGCTCGTTACGGCGGCGAGGAATTCTGCATGGTACTCGTGGAAACGGAACCGGCCGAGGCGCTCGCGGCCGGGGAACGCGTACGCTCTACCATCGAGAAGCACCCCTTCCGGTTCGAGGCGACTCCCATCAAACTGACCGTGAGCGTCGGCGTGGCCACCACGACCGGCGACACCGTCCTCACCCCCGCCGAACTCTTGCGCCAGGCCGACGAAAAGCTCTACCAAGCCAAGCGCGGCGGCCGCAACCGCGTGGTGAGCTGAGTGAGAGGGGCCACTGGCGAGAGTCAGGCTGCCACATTGCCACTTGCCATCACACCGACTTTGGCAGCCTGACCCGTTTCGGCCCTGATTTCATGGCATTTGCGAAGAAATCTGTGAGTTTGGGAACCGACCAGTTTTGGGCCATTGGTCGTACTTGGCCGCACGACTCAATCAGCACAACTTGAATTCCAGATGCGACTTACACCGGATGCCGATTATGGCAAAGCAGGTCGCTACTTCTTCTTTTGTTTCATTGAGAGCCACTCCGTGGCTAACAACTGCACATCGGGGTTGTTCGATGTGAGCGCGTCGCGAAGCGCCTCGGACTCGGCCCCGATGTTGCGTACTTCGAGCACATCGACAAGTATCGCGACTTGGGCCCTCGGCCGGCCGAGACCCCGCCCACACTCGCCGTCGAAGTGCTGTCGCCTTCGGACTCATTCCGAAAGGTGAGCAAGAAGATCGAACGATACCTCTCGGCCGGCGTCAAGATGGTCTGGCTCGTTGATCCCGAGGAGGAGACGATCAGTGTCTACCGCCCGAACGAGCAGTGGAAGGTGTTCGCGGCCGACCAGCAACTCGTCGGCGATCCCGAACTCCCGGGCTTCTCGCATCGCGTGGCGAACTTCTTCCTCCTCCCCGGCGAATTGCCTGCGGTCCTCTCCACCTGATCGTGCGACGCAAATGTGCTGTTCAACCACGATGAAACCGTGATGCGGAGATGATTTTGTAGGGCGGGTGGGAGGGCGGTAGCGTGTGAACGTAATTTGTTTTCAAACTTGCGGAGTAGGGAGGAGAGAAACGAACGCCGCACGTGAAAAGGATGCCTTGACCGTGGTTGCCTCGGTCTTGCGGGATGCGATTCGGTAGTCAGCTCGGCTAAGAAATGCAGCCAATACGTCGTTGACGACGACTCGCGTTCCTTTGGTGTCGAATGAAAGCATCAAGTGAAGACCAGCGTGTGGATAGTGGCAGTCAATGCTCGCACCGTTTCGCGAGGTCTTGATCTCCAGACCGTCCGGAACCCGAACGGGAGTGCGGGTTTTGCCTCGGACGGCCGCACCGATTTCCTGAGCTGTTCTCGAACGGACGGGTAATGCGGAATAGTCGTATGTCTTGAGATAGATGTCGGGGTAGTCGCTCTTGCTGTTCCCGGCCAACGCTCCGCTGGGATACCGAGCCAGAAGATGGCCGGTAACCACGATGCTGACGGTGTCGCCCGCAACGAACTTGAGCAGGACTCCTTCCTTATCGAGCAACTCGTCGATCCTTGCTTTTTCGCCGCGTGAATTGATCTGCGGCTTGAGTGCGACCCATGCTTCTCGCAGTAGCGCGGGCGAGTTCAAGACCTCCTCGCCGTAAAGGCACAGGCCGGGAGCTTCCTTGATCAACCAAGGCACGAGAGTATTGACCGTGGCGAGGGCTCGTGAATACCAGCCAAAGCCTACTGGCGGATATGCAGCAAGATCGGGCTTGGCAGCCTCTACTTGTTTGAGGATCCGAGAAAGGGTATCCGCTTCAGCCATCTATCGGCCCTTCTCTGAACAGATCTGCGGCAGGAACTCCGAGTGCGTCTGCGATACGATGCACGTTTTTGATGCCCGCATTCCGTTCACCGCGTTCGATACCACCGATATACGTGCGATCAATTTTGGCGCGACGGGCTAGCTCTTCTTGACTTAGACCCTTGTGCAATCGGATCGCCCTGACGCGATCGCCGAATACCTTAAGCACGTCCCGTTTCGCCATGATTATAAATTTCGCCAATTGCTGGGTGAAGGCCACGGACTATCAGTACCATATACACATGACCAGACGCGCCTCTTCCCACTCATCGTCAGCAGCTACTCTCTCCGGAGACCAGTCACGGAAAGAATCCGCTATGGAGCCACTGCCGAAGTGTTTTGCAGAGTTCTTCGCCGGTATCGGTTTGGTCCACGAAGCGTTGAAGGACTCGGGATGGGGTTGCATCTATGCCAACGACATCGATCCCAAAAAGGAGTCCATGTACAAGGGGCATTTCGGAAATAGCCCTTACTTCCACCGCCAAGACGTCTGGGAGACCGAGAGCATAGTGGAGGAGCTCGGGCTCTGTCCCTTCCTCGCTACCGCTTCATTTCCTTGCACAGATCTTTCTCTCGCTGGCCATTGGCAAGGGTTTGAGGGAGATCAGTCGTCCACATATTTCGGCTTCATCCGAGTGCTTCAAGCATTAGGCGAGCACAAGCCTAAGATTGTGGTGCTTGAAAACGTTACTGGCTTTCTAACCTCAAAAAACGGCGAGGATTACGTTAGGGCTGTTTCTAGCCTTGCGGCTGAGGGCTATTGGATCGACAGTTATGTTCTCGATGCCAAGTCGTTCGTGCCTCAAAGCAGACCCAGAGTATTCGTCATCGGTTTTCACGAATCGTTGCAATCCCCACGAATCATTCGGGAGGATGGGAACGGGCTTTTCGGAGATGCTTGGCAATCTGCGATCGAGGAAGCTGGTTCGTTGCGTTCCGAAGCACTTCTGAGGCTGATGCGAAGAATAAGCCTTCCCACGGGATGGGCGACACTCGCTCTTCGACCTCCGCGACAGATCGACTACACGCTTGCCTCCGTGATCGACACCGACGATGATCAGGAATGGTGGGACGCAGCCGCAACTGAAAAGCATTACAAAATGCTCTCCGACCTTCACCGACTTGACGTAGAACGACGCGTCAAAGAGGGCGGGGTTCACGTCGGAACTGTGTATCGCCGTTGCCGATACGAGCAAATGCGAGCAGAAGTTCGCTTCGATAATCTGGCGGGTTGCCTTCGTACACCACGCGGCGGGAGCGCTCGGCAAATCGTGATCGTAATCGCAGACGGGAAAGTGCGGTTCCGGTGGATGTCCCCACGCGAGTACGCCCGATTACAAGGCGCGCCTGAGTTCAAACTGGCGGCGAACACGATCCAATCGCTTTTCGGGTTCGGGGACGGAGTTTGTGTTCCCGTCGTTCGCTGGCTGGACCAGAACGTGCTGACGCCCCTGTACGTGGATGAGTTGGAAATCCAAACTGAGCGATCTGCAAGCACCAAGAGTTGATCGTTTTTTTTAGATGCCAGACAACCTCTCGCCGGCCCAACATCGCGCCTGCCTACAGGCCGTCAAAGGTCGGAACACAACACCGGAGCGATTGGTTCGCTCAGTCCTGCATCGCCTCGGGTGCCGGTTCGCACTCCGGTGGCCGGCAGCCCCGAGTAAGGTCGCCAAATCGCGATTGCTAATATACATCAGTTCATAAGTGCACATGAGTTCACAGTCGATGCGGATACTGGAGTTCCGTCGAATGCTATAATGAGAGGGGATGAGAGACGGAAACTGGCGATGTTGGCGGCCTTACTACGAAAGCCATCATGTTTCCCATTCCTAACCGTCGTTCCTTCCTCACTCGCTCCGCGATGGGCCTCGGTGGCATCGCGCTCGCCGAGCTTCTTCACGCCGCCGATGCGAAGAAGCCCAACCCGTTCGCCAGGATCCTCGACAAGCCTACCATGCGTCGAAGGCCAAGCGCAAAATCGCCTCGGACACGCGGCCGATCTGCTAAACTGACGGGAGTTATCGAGGCAATGCTGTGAGCGAACTTGTCACCCTGGAACTCCCGAGCGATCTCGTCCGGCAAGCGCGGGCGCTCGCCGCTACGACGAACCGTCGATTCGAGGACGCCGTGGCCGAGTGGATCGAACGGGCCGTGGCCGAGCCGCCCATTGACACGCTCTCCGATGCCGAACTGGTCTCGGCGTGCGACACCGAACTGCCGGATGCCGTTCAGTCGGAGCTCTCCGAACTTCTCGCGGAGAATCGGGAAGGGTCGCTGATTGCCGCGGATCGGGAGCGGCTCGACGCTTTGCTGGCCGCATATCGCCGCGGACTGGTTTTCAAGGCGCGGGCCATGAAAGAGGCCGTAGCGCGCGGCCTCAAGCCGCGGCTCGGCGAACATGCCGCGTGAATACATACCGGTTGCCCTTGATCGCCGCATTCGCGAGGCGGCGAAGAATCGGTGTGGCTATTGCCTCAGTCCGCAGCATCTCGTCATGGCACGGTTGGAAATCGAGCACATCATCCCGGTGTCGAAAGGCGGTTCATCGGACGAATCGAACTTGTGGCTGAGTTGCCCACTGTGCAATGGCGCGAAGAGCGATCGCGTTTCCGCGGTGGACCCGGAAACCGGGACGGATGTTTCGTTGTTCCATCCGCGCGAACAAGTCTGGTCCGAACATTTCCGCTGGTCGGAAGACGGCATTCGCATTCTGGGGCTGACTGCAGCCGGGCGAGTCGATCGTGCGCGGGCAAGGGCTCATGGAGGTGATGTCCGACAAGGCGACGATGGAAGTGCCGGCCCCGTTCGCGGGCACCGTCGGCGACGTGCGGGCCAACCCCGGCACCAAGGTTCAAGTCGGTCAGGTGGTGCTCACGTTCACGCCGATCGGGGAGCCGGTAGAAGTGGCGAAGGAACAGCCAACATACGCCAGCCGTTCGCCGATGGAACCGCCGCCCGCACCCCGGACCGAAAGCATCGTTCACACTAACGGGACGGTTGCCGCGCCCGAGAAGTTGCCGCCGGCCGCGCCGTCGGTGCGATTGCTGGCCCGCAAATTCGGGATCGACCTCGCTCGCATTCGCGGGTCTGGGCCGCACGGCCGGATACTGTTGGACGATCTCACGCCGTTCCTCAAGCCCGCGCCCGCGGGCAAT